>JAFGFF010000270.1 GCA_016931075.1 Pirellulales bacterium
CAAGCACTTCGATATACTGACAACCAGCGAATCCTCCCTCCAAACCAAACAGTTCCCAGTCGCGTACTTGTGGGTAAAGACAAGGTCTCGACCCAGCCTACACGTTTGTATCCATTCCATCGCCTCCTACAGGCCGTGGTGGTGGGGCAGGCATGGCCCACCTACCTCAACGGACACGCCAAACCTCTATTGTGTTCTGCTGGGAGGGCGAACGGAAGACCCCGACTTTGGAGGGGGAATTAGCGAAAAGCGGGGCTGCGGCGGCAATTCGGGCGTGGACGGCGCTGGCGGCGACCCCGGGTTGTGCCCTACAATTGCAATGCGGGGCCTAACCTGCCGTGGCCAGTCGAGGGCGGTTCGGCCCTTCGCGCCAAGGCACTTCGACCCGTTGTTCGGACAGGCCGTTCGGGACGGGAAGGCACCTCGGGCAAATGGAACAGAGTCTTTTCACGATCTCCTGCACGACCTGCCAGGCCCGGCTGGCGGTGCGCGATGCGTCGACGATCGGGGCCATTCTGCCTTGTCCGAAATGCGGCAGCCTGGTCCAGATCGTGGCTCCGCAGGGCATGACGGCCGGCCCGACGCCAACGGTCCCCGAATCTCCAGTAAAAGCGCCACCCGCTCCAACAACGAGCCGACCGGCCTCGGTCCCACCCGTTCCCGCCGCACCGCGGGCAGCGCCACCTCGGCCCGTCGCGCCCAGCGCGCCCGTTGCACCGCCGCCGGTGCCCGAAGCGACCATGTCGGGCGTCGAACCTCCTCCGCCGGTCATGCCGACCGAGTGGACGTCGCCGACCGAGATGTTGTGGCGCAAGGGGCTGGTCTGGGTCGGAGGACCGTTGATCGGCCTGGTGCTTTTGGTCGGGTTGGTCGTGTGGCTCTGGCCGAACGCCGCCGAGCCGTTGCCCAAGCCGAATAATGAACAAGAAGACACTCCCGTCGAGCCGACGCCTGAGGCGGCCGAGACGCCGGCCGTGCTACGCGAGTGGATTCCCGACCGTGCCCGTTTGGTCGTGAGCATCCGCCCGTCGGAGATGGTCGGACAGTCGGAAACCGATCGGCTGCTCGACATGGTCGTGTCGCGTTGGCCGTCGTCGCTTTCGGCCTTGTTGAAGGAATTGGGCATCGGGCCGTCCGACGTGCGACGTCTGATGTGGACCGGCGACGACCCGGCTAACTGGTCCAACCCGGCCGTCGTGTTGATCGAGTTGGAAAAGGGTGTCGACGTTGAAACTCTTGCGTCCCGGGGGCAGCCGGTCGAGCATTACGTCCGCGGCAAGCAGTGCCGGCAGTTGGCCAAGTCGGCCTGGCCGTATCCGGTGGCATTCATCGGGTCGCGGACACTGGTGACCGGTCCGGCGGCGATGCTCGAGGAGACGGCCGGGCGGTCCGAGCCGCATTTTGTCAGCCCGGCGATCGAGCGAATGGCCGGGCTTTTGTCGCCCGAGTCCGAAGCGGCGGTGGCCGATCTGGCCGTGCTGATTGACCTGGCCGCGGCCCGTCAGGCCAAGTGGCCGCTGCCCATCGAGGCGTTGGACGTCTGGCCGGAGGGCGAAAAGAGCTGGAAGACATTTTGGACCGTGCCCGACGGACTGGGATTGACCGTGCGGTGCGGGGCGACCGTCCAGACCGACGTTGATTTCGTCTGCCCCGACACCCGGGCGACCGACGCGGTGAAGGGGGCGCTGGACCAGTTCGTGCCGGCGGCCCGGGCCGCGCTGGTCGAGAAGCTCAAGACGCTGCCCGAACTGGTCGAGAAGAAGGTCCTTTCCCAAGAGACCGCGGGTCGATATCAAGCGGTGCTCCAGCAGGCCCTGGCCACGTTGAAGCTGACGACCTGGAGCGTGCCAGAAGAGACGCTTCAATTGTCGACCGACTGGGGGCCCGAACTGGCCGGCACGGTGGCGGCAGCGCTGGCCTGCCGGTCGGAGATCGATGCCGATCGGCTCCACACGGCCGGGCGTTTGGACCGGGCGAGGATGCAGGGCCTGGCCGGCGGGCTGAAACGCTATGCCGGCGCGGAGGGACATTATCCAGAAGGAGCCATCGGCGGCGGGCTGTTGCAGCCGGAAACGCGGCTGAGCTGGATCGCCACGCTCTTGCCCTATCTAGAGCACGAAGACTGGTACAAGGAAATCCAGATTGGCTATTCATGGGACGACCAGCACAACCGGTCCGTCACTCGGCGGCCGCTCCCGCAGGTGATCAACCCGGCACTGGCTGAGCGAGAAACCCCGGACGGCTACCCGGTGACCCACTACGTTGGCGTGGCCGGCGTGGGCCCCGACGCGGCCACGCTTAGCACGTCGAATCCCCGGGCGGGTGTGTTCGGCTACGGGCGGACGTTCGGTCCACGCGAGATTCGGGACGGAACGAGCAACACGATCGCCGTGCTGGGTGTCCAGGGCCATTTGGGCCCGTGGGCTGCCGGCGGGAATCCGACTGTTCGGGCCCTGACCCAACGCCCCTACGTCAACGGGCCGGACGGGTTCGGCAGCGGTCAGCCGGGCGGAATGCTCGCCGGCATGGCCGACGGATCGGTCCGGTTCATCTCGGAGAAGGTCGATCCGAGCGTGTTGGAATCGCTGGCCACGGCCAGTGGCAGCGAGCAAACCACGGCCGACGACCTGGACGATCGGCCCGATCGCCGGAAACCGGCCGTGAAGACGCCCGCAAACGACCCGGCCACTTCCCCGGAGCCGGCCCCACCAAAGCGCCCGCCCACCCGGCCGTCGGCCAAACTGGCAGCGAAGCTGGCCCAGCCGATCGCCGAGTTGGACTACGCCAACGTGACACTCGGCCAGTTCGTGGCGTTCCTGGAGCAGTTCGGTGCGATGCAGGTACGGCTCGACCCGGCCGTCTTAACCCAGGCGGGCGCGTCGGCCAACGACCGGATCAGCGTGCGGCTTTCGAAAACGACCGTCGGCGAGGCCCTTCGCACAGCCCTGGGCCAGCGGGGACTGGATTTCGTTCCCCAAGGCGATCGGATCCTGATCGTGCCCGGCCTGAAACCCAGGAATTAGCAGCCTGGGTGCCATGCCCAGCAGCCTGGGTGCCATGCCCAGACGTCCGCCTTGGCGGCGGATGGGCATGTTGGCAAGGGAGCCCCAATCTCATGCCCATCCGACGCTGAAGCGACGTCTGGGCATGGCGCCAGTGCCACCCGTTGCGGTCTCCACATGCCCACGCAAGCGTGGAGCATGGCACCCAGGCTGGGTGAACGGCTGCCCCTTCGGGGCGTTGTCCAGCCCGAGGGGAGACGGAATGCACCCAATCTTGCCCTTCGGGGCCAATTCCCCCTTGCCATGGCCGCGAATCCGGGTTACAGATAGCAATAGAGGTTTAATCAACGTTCCGACCCATTCGTGTCGATGACGAAAACATGATCGCAAGTTGGCGTGCCTACTTCTGGTTTACCTTTTACCCGCCGGGTCGCGGGGCCGGAGGAGGTACGGTCAGATAAGCCTCTTACCGAAAGCGACAAAAACAAGCCCCGAGACCCACGCGGATCTCGGGGCTTTTTTTGTTGGATGAATAGGGGAAAGGGGCCACGAATGAACACAGATAGACACAACTGTAGGGAACGGCCTCCGTGCCGTTCCGGGTCATGGAAGAACACCGCCATCGAGGAACGCCACGGAGGGCGTTCCCTACAGGACAAAGCCTTAGTGTCGATCAGCGACGATTCGTGTTCCTGTTAACCTCCAAGCCAAAGCAGAACGCACCAAAGCCCGCAAAAAACGTCCTGGAAGGTGTCCCATGCATAGCAATTTTACTCGAGCCCATCAGCATTTTCTGGCCACTAACCACCAACCACTGGCCCCTTCCCCCTCGCTACTAACAACCCTTTTCTGGCAACCAAGCCTCTAACTTAGGAAGAATATCCATGATTGTCGTGATGAAGCGGGGCGCTACTCCTGAGCAGATTGAACACATGATCCAACGCGTCGAAGCACTGGGGCTGAAGGCCCATCCGATCCAGGGCACCGAGCGAACGGTGATTGCCGCGATCGGCGAGAAACGAGACGAACACCGGACCTCGCTCGAGAGCGGCCCGGGCGTCGACGAAGTGGTGCCGATCCTGGCGCCGTACAAAGTGGCCAGCCGCGAGGTCAAGCCCGAGCCGACGGTGATCCGCGCCGGCAGCCTGGCCGTGGGCAACAGCCACGTGGGCATGATCGCCGGGCCGTGCTCGGTCGAGAGCCTCGAACAGACGATGGCCACCGCCCGAGCCGTGAAAAAGGCCGGCGCGACGGCCTTGCGCGGCGGGGCCTTCAAACCCCGGACCAGCCCCTACAGCTTCCAAGGTCTGAAGGAAGAGGGCCTGAAAATCCTCGCCGCCGCCCGAGAGGAAACTGGCTTGGCCGTGGTGACCGAAGTGGTCGCGCCGTCCGACGTCGAGCTGGTCGCCGACTACGCCGACGTCCTGCAGATCGGCGCGCGGAACATGCAGAACTACCCGCTGCTCGAAGCGGTCGGCGAAGTCGATCGGGCCGTACTACTCAAGCGAGGGCCCAGCGCGACAATCGACGAGCTGCTGCTGGCGGCCGAGTACATCCTCAACGCGGGCAATCCGAACGTCATGCTCTGCGAGCGGGGTATCCGCACGTTCGAGGCCCACACCCGATTCACGTTGCCCTTGGCCACGGTTCCCTACCTGCACGAGCGGACCCACCTGCCCGTGCTGGTCGACCCGAGCCACGGCACAGGCCACACGGCCCTGGTCGCCCCGATGGCCTACGCCGCCATCGCCGCGGGGGCCGACGGCCTGATCGTCGAGGTCCACCCCGACCCCGAGTCGGCCAAGAGCGACGGCTACCAGTCGCTGACCTTCGACCAGTTCGCCCAGATGATGGCCCAATGCCACCGCATCGCCGCCGCCGTGGGCCGGAAGATCGCCGCTAACGAGGCAGCGGATATTCAGGCGTAAGAGCGTGTCTGGAGGAACGTGCTCCGTCAGGGCTCACGGCTTCTCGGGCACTTCAAAGAGGATATCTTCAAACCCAACCGCATCGTATTGGACGAGGTCCTTGCCACGGAACGTCACCGACACACGATACATGCCGGGCTGCGAAAGGTCGAAGTGTTCGGTGACGTCGAAACGCAGTATTGCGCGTTCCTCAGCCGGCCCAAGCGACGAGAAACGTGGTTTCAGCGTGAAGCGTGATGTCTTCCGAGGGGGGACGTCCGTCCAGAGCGTCGGTTCCAGAGGGTAGAGAATCGGGAATCCCGCGCGGCGTCGAACGTGGATGTCAAGCGTGACGGCGTTGTCCGGCGGTGGCGTGCCGTCCGATTTCAACGCGATCGGCGGCACGGCCTGTTCCACGCCCGAGTGGTTGCGGATTGCCAGCGTGCAGACCAGAGGTTTGCCCGCCGCGTGACGAATCACTCCGCCAGGCTGCACTTTCCGCGAAACCGTCCAAACGGCGTCGAGCCGCTTGGTCATCGGCAGCGGCTCCCTTCGCCTGTTCGGATTCCACATCGCCCAGGACGAGGGAAAATCGCATATCGCACTGGGTGTGGGGAGGTTGAGTTCTTCCGCAGGGACTTTCTCCAGTCCGTTGGGCCCCACGTAGCCGAAAAAGGTCTGCCACCGGCCGTCGGGCTGCTGTTGCTGCTCCGCCTGCCACACCCAACCGTCGCCGTCGAACCACGTGAGTATCCTCTCGCCCTTTTCATTCACGGGCGGCCCCTTCGCGTTTCTCCGAATTGCGCGCAGGGGGAGACTCACCGTCTTCAGAATCCGCGTCTTGCCCGGTCCGGCCAAGGAGAACACGGCCCGGCCCTCGCGGACGTCCTCGGGCGTGGCCGGATGGTCCAGAATTGGCAACGCGAATCGCGTGCCGATGTCGTACGTTCCTCCCCCATCGAAATACGGTTCCAGGAACGTCTTCTTTCCGCCCGAGGCGTCGACCGGCTCGTCCGCGAGTTGGTAGCGATAGCCGTACTGCTTCAGAAACGCCCTACATTGGGCCACGGCCCGGTCTCGCTCCTTCTCCGGCCAGAACAGCTTGCACCTTGGCGCCCCTTCCAGCCCCGACAGTGCGTATGCGCATGCGTCACACATGCGGTACGGGACCTTCGCACCCGGCGGCGGGCAGAGCGGATCATCAGGAGTCGTCGACGCCTCTTCGTCCGGATGTTCGAGCCCGAGCAGGATCCTCTCGCGGCTCTCCACGACGGCCTGGCCTACCTGCTCGCGATCTTCCAGAAGCTGGAGGAGCCGCTCGCGGAACGCCGGCAGCGTTATGCGCGGGCTGCGGAGCTCGGCCAAGGAAAGCCGTTTCTGCTGACTCGCCCACACCGGTGCAAGACGTGGTCGCCAAGGCGACGCCTTGTCTAGAAACAGCCGTCGGGCCGTCTCGGCCATTTTCGGATGGTCGCGGTAGCGATAGAGCAGCTCCATAACGCCCACTTCTCCCCTACGCACCCATGTGGCGTAGTCATCCAGCACGGCGAGGTCTCCGGTGCCCGCCCGGGCAAGAACCAGAACCTCCAGGCAATCCGACCGGTCCGGGAACGAGACTGCCATCGAACCGTCCGCGGCTTTCGAAGCGTTCATGGCTTTGTGGCATGTCGCCGTCAGCCGCCGCAGCGCCGGTAGCGCTGCCTCCGGCTCCCATCGTGCAAGACAACACGCCATGTCGCATCCCAATTGAAACGAGGCCAGACAGCCCTGTTCCCGCGCCCATTTCTCACCCGGCTTGCGCAAGTCGTCGGACTCCCGTCTTTCCCGCTTCTTCTTCAGCTCGTGATACTCTCTTTCCAGCTTCTTGTACTCTTCGGCTTCCGGATCGTCTGGATCAATCCCTTGCCAGGGCTCTCCCTCCAACTCTTCCAGCCTCTTTCCCTCCTTCTCCAACTCCACCTCTTGCCGAACCAACTCGCGATAGGAGGCATGGATCATCTTGATCCGCTTCGCCATTAATCGCGAAACACTAGGATCCTTCTTGCTTCGAAGCGCGGCGCCATGAGGTGTCCAACTGGCTTCATCGCCCCGCTGGACGATGTTCCACCACGATTGCCGAGGCTGTCCCCAGGCGACCCTCTCCAACGTCACGGGAACGAAAGCTGGTTGGACGATCGCCCGGGCCGCAGCGCACCATTGGTCGGGCCGGGCGTCGTCGTCGGCCAAAATCCGATACCAACGCTCGGCCGACTTCACGTCCTTGTACCGCATCCAATACGCTCGGATCTCGGTTGCATACACCTTCCGGGTCTTCTGACGGTCTGCCGCCGCGAGGGAATCCCAGTCGAGATAGTACCCCTGGTCGCCAAAGGGCATCGCAAGGACTTCCGACAAGAGGTTGGCGGCAAGGGGCCACACTTCACACGGAAATCGGGACCTCATGCTCGACGATCGGGTTAGATGAACGCCATCTTCTTCCAGGCATTGCAGCAAGGGTTCAACGGCCGCCTCGCCTTCTCCAAGGAGATACCATCCGCTCATGTAACTCGTGAACATGAACCCGGTGCAATTCGTGGTCTCCTCGAGTTCGCGAACCAGCAGCGCAATTCGTTCCGCCCTGCCCGAACACCGGTTGAGTTGCCTCCGAATCGCAAGCTCGTGCGGATCGAAATCGGAAACCAGATCGACCGGATAGTCGACGGCCCGAACCGGAGGGCTGGCTCCCTGGCGGCGCAGCTCGGCCCGGCGGCGCTGGTCGGCCAACAGGAGACGCATCTGATCCGGATCCAGGAAGAAGTATGGCTCCGATTCCTCCTTCTTCTTGGGCGGCTTTCGAAACCCGCGTTTGTCGGCCTCGGCGACGACCTTGGGCCGGACGGCGTTGAGTCGTTCGGCGGCGATCAGCGCGAGACGATCGTCCCCCCGCAGGTGCGCGGTCAACGCCTGGTCGAAGAGCGACAGGGTCCACAGATTGGCCAATGCCAGATAGGGATCCTTCAACCACCGCTCCACCGCGTCTGCGTTCGTTTCGTCCGGGTTCATCGAGTAGGCAAAAACCCTGCTCTTCCAGCGATTCCACAGCTTCTCGGCCAGGTCCACCTCGCCAAGTCGCAGCAGCAGGCACGCCTTGATGGGCAGAAGGGACTCGTGGGCAACCGTTCGGCCTTCCCACGGGTGGCAGAAGCAGTAATTCTCGAAGTAGGCTGCCCAGATACGGCCCGTGCCATAGATGCCGGCTTGAGGCTCTCCCTTAACGGCCGCCAGAACGTCGGCTCGAAGGTCGGCCGGCTTGCCGACTTCGAACACCGGATAGACCAGGCCATTCCAGCAGACGGCCATGCGCTGCACCTTCGGATCGGCGCTGGGGAGCACCCAACCGTGGATTTTCACAGTCACGTCGTTCCACGGCGGCTCGAAGCCGCCGACGACCACTTCGATCTCGCGATACTCACAGCCTCGCGGGTCGGCCAGGCCTTGATCGAAGAGTGTTTGCGTGGTGGAGACGAACTCCTTGGGCAGCTTTGTCTTGGCCGGCTTCCAGGGGGCTGATTGCCTGGGCGGCGTCGGGAGCGAGTCGCTAAGCAGAACGACCTTCGTGCCAGTGGGCTTCGGCGAGCGCGCGTCTGCAACTCGCACCTCTTCGGACCACGCCATGGTGTTGACGGGTACGAGACTCACGGAAGCCGAGATTACAAGACCAACGACGACCAACACGATCCGTTTCATCGTGGCGCCTCGACAGATTCGGTGTTCCGAGTTCCGCTGGACCGCGAGAACGGAAGAAGAGTGGCCACCTCAGGCCAGGGAACCTCGCGGCCGTGTTGGGTTCAGACTACCAGATAGCCACCGATCTGTCTACCATTTCGCAGGCAAGGAATCCACTCGATAGCCGGGTCGTGGCCAACAGGTGCGCTAAAGTGGGGGCTTGATTTCTCGTTGCTAGCCCGCGGACTAGGACGCCGACGCGATTTCCGCCGCCAGATCGCGGAAACTGCTGATGAAGCACGCGCCGATTTCGTAGCATCGGGGGCCCCGACGCTGGCAACGCCGGATCTCGATGATCATGCGCTCGCAGCGGGGGAGGACCGTCTTGACCGTTTCGGCGGGCAGAATCACATGCATCTGCTCCATCGGAAAGAGCTGCTCGCTGTGAAGGAAGCAAAGCCCGCCGCGCGAAAGGTCCTTGGTGTAGATGCGGTGCCAGCAGGACGAGCGGGGCAGGACCGGAAAGGTCTGGCGGTATTCCAACGCGCCGAAGCTTCGCAGGTCCATCCGGGCGAAACGGCGCCGCTCGTCCGCCGTGGTGGGCAGGATGCCCTCGAAGTCAAAGAAGTCCTCGAGCGCGGGCGGCAGCTCGATCTCGCATCGAAGCCGGTTCACGATTTCCGCGAGCTCGTTTTTTTCCACACTTTCGTGTTCCAACACTTTGCTATCTCCCGATCAAACGAGGCGCCGGCCTGTTGATCGATAACGTTCAGGGCTTGTTCGATGGTCAACGGCGCGCGGACGGCGTTATCCGAGGTGATCGAGTGGAACACGTCGGCAATCGCGCATATCCGGGCCCAGGGGTGTATTTCGTGCTCGACACTGCCGACTGGGGAACCTTGGCCGTCGATCCGCTCATGGTGCTGATAGACGACCATGAGTTGGGCCCAAGTGTACTGATCGCGGAGAACGAGTTCCTGGAACCCGACGGTCGGATGCCGCTGGAGCTGCTCGCGCTGTTGGCGCGTCAACCCGGACATCTGCTTGGTGCCGGCAAGTTGCACGTGGCGTTTGCCGATGTCGTGCAACAAGGCCCCCATCGCCAACTCCTCCAGCTCGGCCATGTCGGTCATGCCCAGGGCCGCAGCCAGAATGAGACAATAGACGGCGACGTTCACGCAATGGGTATAGATCCCGCTGTCGTGCTCCATTAAGGAAAATAAGTCACGGACAACGAGATCTTCGCGACAAATGACAAAAGCCAACTGCGGCGCCAGACTCGATAGAAGCGACATCAAATCTTCCGACTCCCTGCCACGGAAGGCCATGTCGAAAACGACTCGGTTGACGTCGCGCAGCACCTTGTAGCGTCGCTCGGGCGATACCGTCTCGTCTTGGCAGACCTCCTCGAACATCTGCTCGCGGAAGGCCTCCTGGTCGACCGACGGGACATAGAGTGTCTGCACACCTCGCTTGAGAAGCCGTTCCAGGTCGGCTTGCTCCAACGGGTGCCATCGTTTCCGATACAACACCGGCGCCGCTCCGCGCTCGCGTTCGAAGTACAAATCGAAATTGAGCGAACTGGCCGGCACCGCGTCGACCGGGATCGGGATCATCGTCGTCAGTTCACGTGACGACGGTTCGGAACCAGCTCCCGACACCACCAAGTCCCTTCATTCGGCGCGCATAATGCCCCATCTGAGGTACTCTAGGGCGAAAACGGGGCCCGGTCAAAAATCCTGCCGCCGAGGCGGGGACATGACTGGGAATAGGACTCGGCCTGAGACGAAAAGAACGTAAAGAGAGGCCGCATTTTCACAATCCTCCTCGCGGGAATACCTCTGGCGGGTGGGGTATGTTGTGTGCTGAAACGACAACCGGCTGGGCTTCTCAGAGACCCCGTTCTGGCAACAATGGACTACAGTGTGCCTGGGAAACAGGCTGTCCGGGAAGCTGTAGGGAACGGCCTCCGTGCCGTTCCCCGGTTGACCGAACCATCGGAACGGCACGGAGGCCGTTCCCTACAGATACGTGTCATAGTGATAAATCACGATCCGGTTGAGACGCTACGCTAGTTCGTCAAGCATGGCAGAAACGGATGCTCCACAGAGCATGAGCACAAGGAGACCGGAATGAGTTCGGGTGAATGGCATGTGGTGACCGGCGCGTTCGGATTCTCGGGCAGATACCTGGCCGCACGGCTGTTGGTGGCCGGCAAGAAGGTCCGGACGCTGACCAACTCGCCCGGCCGGCCTCATGCGTTCGGCGACGCCATCGACGTCGCGCCGCTGGACTTCGACCGGCCCGACGCGCTGGTCGAGTCGTTGCGCGGGGCCGCCGTCCTCTACAACACCTATTGGGTCCGCTTCAACCACCGCGGCTTCTCGCACAATGAGGCGGTCCACAATACGTTGGCCCTGTTCGATGCGGCACGCCGGGCGGGCGTCGGCCGGGTGGTCCACGTCAGCATCACCAACCCGTCGGAAGACTCGCCCTTGGAATACTTCCGCGATAAAGCGAGGCTCGAACGGGCGTTGGTCGAGTCGGGCATGTCCCACGCGATCCTCCGCCCGGCCGTTCTGTTCGGCAAGGAGGACATCCTGATCAACAACATCGCCTGGAGCATCCGCCGGTTTCCGGTCGTGCCCGTCTTTGGGCGGGGCGATTATCGCCTCCAGCCGATCTATGTCGACGATCTGGCCGAACTGGCCTTCGAGCAGGGCCAGACCAACGAGAATTGCATCATCAACGCGATCGGGCCAGAGACGTTTACTTATCGACAACTCGTCCGCACCCTGGTCCAGATCCTGGGTCGCCGCCGGTTGATCGTCGGCGTGCCGCCCGAGTTGGCCTACTGGGGAGCTTGGGCGACGGGCAAGCTACTGGGCGACGTGGTCATTACCCGTGCCGAGTTGCAGGGACTGATGTCCGGATTGCTGGCCGTCGACGCCCCGCCCACCGGCACCACCCGGCTGACCGACTGGGCCACCCGACACGCCCACACCCTCGGCCGCCGCTACGCCAGCGAGCTGGCCCGACGCAAGGACCGGAGCGCGGCATACGCCAAGTCGTGATGCCGTCGTTCAGCCAACCTGCAACTTGGCCACCCGTTGCGACAAGGGCAGGTCGCTTTCACTGAGAAGAACCAGCAGTCGGGTGAGCGTAGCCAGGGCGTCGGCGACCGGGTGGCCTTGCAGGAGGTGCCAGAAACGACCGCTGGAACCGCCGCCCAGGACGGCCCGATGAGCGAGCATGGCTGCGTGCATGGCTGTTGGACCGGGCGCACTGATAAAGACCTCGTGGCCGTCGGCTTTCAGCGCGGATACCGCCTTGGTGTCAGCCTGCTCGACGACCACCCGGCACGGCCCCGCGTCCGATAGCGACGAGGCCATCAGCCGCAGAAGAACGCAACCATCTATTTCTCGACCTCGCTCATCCCACACTTGGCATTGCTGCCCATGGCTGTCAATCCGAATGCCAAGGTGCATCCGAGCATTGCATACGGAAACCTCCCCTCTCCCTTTGGGAGAGGGGCCGGGGGTGAGGGGAGTGGACTTGCCTTCTCGGCACCCTTCTTGCACTGGCGAGACGACAGTGCCACCCGTCGAGGAGAGAGAGATCTCGCAGGCAGACGACCGACTCAGCCGGTCGAGCATATCGACTAGCGGGTCGCACGCCGCGTTGAGCACGACGCTCAGTGGTCGAAGGCCATGGTAGTCGCCAGCCAACGCGGCCAGATAGGCCGGTTCGGCGTCCAGCCGTTTGAGCGACCCGGCTGTGCGCGTCGGCCGATCGATTGGGCAGCGGAAGACGGCCTCGATTTCTTCGAGTTCGCCGCCGGAGGAAATCGGCCTGCCGCCGCGTGCCCAGAACTTCATCGCAACGATGTGGTCTCGCCGGCCGGGGCTGCCGACGAGCAGCCCACCGTCGGCCTCAAAGTGCGCGACCGAAAAACCCATCATCCCTGCGCTGGCCCGGCCCAGGTCCACCACATGACAGCCCGTCCATCGCAGTCCCTCGCCGGCGGCCGCGACGAGTTCGAAACTCGCCGGCCCGCCGTCGCCCGCCAGGAGCACAACCGGCGGCGCGTTGTCCTTCTTCTCTTGTCGCAGGAACATCCCCAGCGCGGCGGCCGCCTGTCGAGCGTTGGGCGTGTCGAGCGTATTGGGCCAGACGCCGACAAGCCCCTCGCCGCCAGACCAATCGAGCGTCTCCGGTTGCAAGGGCACGTCGGCCAGTCGCCGGACTTGTCGTGGCGAAAGCGTGCCCGTCTGATCCCGATGCGGACACTCCCGGCACGCCGGATCGTAGCCGGTCAACCGCGCAAGATGCACGGCCCGACTGATCGGCTCCTCACTTCCCGGGCAACAGAACTGCTCGTCCACCGCTACACGCTTTGGATAGAGATCTTGTTAGACGTGCCACTGGAACAACGGCGTTCACTCTGTCAAACCCGGCCCTTCAGGTCAAGCCCATCCCTCGTCTCCCGTCCCTCGCCCCCAGCCCCCTGCTTCCCACCCGCTTCTGGCGGGTTGCCTCGTGGCCTGCTACAATGGCGTGTAGACACAATCTCGGAGAAACCAGCCCGTTTTCATCCCTGCTCCAACGAGAATGCCCATGTTCCTAAAAAGAAAACCTCTAGCCAAGCTTTTATCAATCGCGTGTCTAGCCCTGGCGTGTGTCGTGTCACACGTCAGTTCCACGTCCGCCGCGCCGGCCGAGACAAAACGTCCGAACGTGTTGTTCATCGCGGTGGACGACATGCGGCCCGACCTGGGCTGTTATGGAAGCAATCTGATCAAGACGCCCAACATCGACCGGCTGGGCGACTCGGGTGTGGTCTTCACCCGGGCGTACTGCCAGGAGGCGTTGTGCAATCCGTCCCGGGCGAGCCTGCTCTCAGGGCTTCGGCCCGACACGATTCGCGTGTGGGACCTGCCGACCCATTTCCGGACCACCCGGCCCGAGACGGTCACGTTGCCGCAGGCCTTCATGCGAGGCGGCTACCACACCGCGGCGATCGGCAAAATCTTCCACCACAACCTGTTCGACCCGGCCTCGTGGAGCGAACCGAAGCTGGACGCCCAGACGGATCGGAAAATGTTCTACCCCGGCGTGCAGTACCTCGACCCGAAGACGCAAGCCCGGGTGGACGAGATTTTTAATAAGCTTCGCTCGGAAGGGAAGACGGCCGAGTACGTTTACAAATACGGTCACCGGCACATCAAGCTCAAGGCGACCGAGTGCCTGGACGTGCCCGACAACGCCTACTTCGACGGGGCCCAGACCGACGTGGCGGTCGAGAAGATCAAATCGCTGGCCGCTGAGGGCAAGCCGTTCTTCTTCGGCGTCGGCTACCACAAGCCGCACATGCCGTTCACTGCGCCGAAGCGTTATTGGGATATGTACGACCGGGACAAGATCCCGCTGGCCGAGAACGACTTCGCGCCCAAGGGCGCCCCGCCCATGGCTATGAACACGATGCAGGAGCTGCGTGACTACGAGGACACTTCCGACTCGCCCCGGCCCGACCAGGGCTCGGTCAGCCCCGATCGGGCACGCCTGCTGCGCCACGCCTACTTCGCTTGCGTGAGTTACACCGACGCCCAGATCGGCCGGTTGTTGGACGCACTCAAGGAAACCGGCCTGGACAAGAACACGATCGTCGTCCTCTGGGGCGACCACGGCTGGAAACTGGGCGAGCACCGAAGCTGGTGCAAGATGACCAACTACGAGATCGACACCCGTTCGCCCCTGATCGTCCGCGTGCCCGGGGCGAAGGGAAATGGGAAAAAGTGCGGCCGGCTGGTCGAGTTCGTCGACATCTACCCGACGTTGTGCGAACTGGCCGGCGTCGAGGCCCCGGCCGAGCTGGAAGGCACCAGCTTCGCCCCGCTGCTGGAAGACGTCGACCGGCCGTGGAAGAAGGCCGCATTGAGCCAGTTCCTCCGCACCGACAAGTGGAGCGCGGTCGACAACGTGCCCTACATGGGCTACATGATCCGGACGCCCCGGTGGCGCTGGGTCGAATGGTACCGCTGGGACCCCGAGAAACAGGCCCGGGCCGAACTGGTCGGCCGTGAGCTGTACGACGAACAAAACGACCCGCAAGAGAACGTCAACCTGGCCGACTCGCCCGAGCACGCCGCCACGACCGCCCGACTGTCCAAACAACTCCAAGCCGGCTGGGAAGCGGCCGTGCCGACGAACCCGTAGGTCTGGCTGTGCCTGACAAGCGTAGGCCGGGTCGTGACCCGGCGAGGGAAAAGAGCTGTTGCTAGTAGACACGGCGTCCCGCCGCGTTCAAATGAGTCCTACAACGTCCAGATCCTTACAATCAACGTTGGGTACCATGAAACTCCGACTTGGCCTCTTGTTGCTCCTTGTGGTTTTGGCGGCATTCACGTCTGGTTGGTGGTTTGGTGCGCGTTCCGAGGGCACGCGGTCCGCGAAGCGTGAAGCGGAGATAGAGACCGTTGCTCAAGCATTAAACGCAGCGACGTTCATCAATCTCACATTCCAGGCAACGGACGTTGATTCTCCGGAAAGACGCAGCCGGCGGCGGAACGGTCTGCTCATTAGCGAATTGCTGTACTTGGCACGCGCCGAACCGTACAGGAAGGAAAACCAAAAAGACACGTTCCTCAGGCACGCCGACAGTGCGCTCAACCTCCTCAGGACAAGGGACCTGGATGAGTTAAGGCGTGCTGTTGAGAAGGCCAGTCTCGTCAACAGCGTCAAGGCTCCATTTCTCGACGAGAACAACGGCGAATATGACGCCATGACTGATTTTGTCCGTCGAGCGTTCGACAGACGGAAATCGCAACCGACTTATCCCGCGCGTGTATGGCTGGACGCGATCGTGAACACTGATCCCAGCCTCCTGAAGACGGCCTATTCGGATCAACTTGCCTCCAGGGACTAAGATTGGCAGAGTAAACTCCAGAAATACCGGCAACAGCTCACGAATGACTTGGGCAACTTCAATCCGCACCACTTCCATTTTGGATACTCGACCTCATCGGACCAGGAAGGTGAGGTTAGGGTGCTCCATAAGGACAAAGAATACCGCTCCTTCAGAATTATCAACCAAGACACGGGCTGGCGGCTGGATGAGTTCTAGGCATGAAGTTAAGGTCAACCGCCACCGTCCCGTTACGGCCGTTGTTGAGATCACTCCATGATGAACGATTCAGACCACAGGCCGGACAAGCAGACTGCGAACCAGACTGCCATCCGGTATATTTTCTACTGGAGCTTTGGAATCGCGATTGCTCTAGGAATTGACATCTGGCGTCGTGGGCTCGAACCGACAAACGGAATTCCCATGGCAGTCGTCTTGGCTGTCTTGGTTATCAGTGGCATGACGTATTTCCTCCGGACGACAGCCAGCGAGAGGAGACGCGATGTCGCGCGGAAGCTGAGAGATCCGTTCCACGAATGAGGCGGGAGCGGATAGCCCCGATAGCCGTGCCGAGGCCATCCGGGCCACTCCTGTCACACGTTCAGGCCAGTTTTATCTCACACTCGCCCGTCAAACATCGCTTGTCCACCACGAAAGCACCTCCTCCATGTCCAAACCCGTCCCCGCGACCGATTATCTCGCTAAGCCGGACTCGTATCCGGTGCGACCTGTCTGTGTCGCGGCGGGGGACGATCCGTTCTTGAAGCGTCAGGTGCTGGAGACGATCCGCCAAGAGGTCCTGGCCGAGGAGGACGCCGAGTTCTCGCTCACCGTGTTCGAGGGCCCCAAGGCCACGGCGGCCGAGGTGTTCGAGGAACTGACCACGGTGGCCATGTTCGGCGGCGACCGGCGGCTGGTCGTGGTCGACGAGGCGGACGAGTTCGTCAGCGCGAACCGGCCGGCGCTGGAGGACTACGTCGCGGGGCCGAGCCGCTCGGGCGTCCTGCTCTTGCAGGTCAAGTCGTGGCCGGCCAACACGCGATTGGCCAAGGCGGTCGCGGCCGAAGGACTGACCGTCCAATGCACGGCCCCGACGGCCGGCCGGCTGGCCACCTGGCTTCGAAAATGGGCCAAGCAGGCGCATCGCGTCGCGCTCGAACCGGCGGCGGCCGAGATGCTCGTCGAACTGGTCGGTCCGGAGTTGGGGCTACTGGATCAAGAGCTGGCCAAGCTGGCCGTCAGCACCGGGCCCGACGCGACCATCTCGCCGGAGACGGTCCAGCAGATGGTCGGTTCCTGGCGGGCAAAAACGGCGTGGGACATGCTCGATGCGGCGATGGCCGGCGACGTTCGCCAGGCCATGTCGCAACTGGACCGGCTGTTGCTGGCCGGCGAGAGCCCGATCGCCGTGTTGGGCCAGATCGCCGCCTCGCTGCGCCGGTTCGCAGCCGCCACCCGACTGATCCTCCAGACCGAAGCCTCCGGCCGCCGCCCGGCCCTGAAGCCCGCGCTCGAAGAGGCCGGCGTCAAGCAGTTTGTCCTCGAAAAGGCCCAGCACCAGTTGCGTCAACTCGGCCGCCACCGCGGTGCGGTCCTTTACCGCTGGTTGCTCGAGACCGACCTTGCCCTGAAGGGCGATAGCGCCCTGCCTCCCCGCCTCGTGCTCGAAAATCTCCTCATTCGCCTCGCCTCGCCCGAGGCGAAACAACCGGTCGGGTGAATTGTCCTCGCTCAATCCGCCCATGGCATCCGCACGTTTCCCGACATAGTAGAAGCGGCATATCGCCGCTTTGTAGGACTTTATAGCACTCCGCAAAACGCGGCGGGGACGCCGCGTCTACTATGACTCGGCACGCAAGGACGAAAGTAGTGGCGCATGCAGCGCGGCCCGGGCGGCGATCAGCGCGGCAAGCAGGCCGATGATCAGGATGATTCCGAGCGTGGCAACCAGACTGATCCACGGCACGGCGGCCGATCGAGTCAAGAGATGAGGCAGGACGGCGACCAAGGCGGCCAGGACGCCCACGGCCAGGCCTGACAGCAGTAGCAAACTGTTTTCGGCCAGGACCAACAGGCCGATCGTCCTCCGGCGGAATCCGGTTGCGCGGAGCAGAGCTAATTCGGAACGGCGTTCGATGACGTTGCGCCACTGGACCACGGCCAGCCCGATCGTGCCGAGCAGGAGCCCTAGCCCTCCGAAGCTCTGAAACGTCGAGAGATACGTGTTCTGCACGACCAGGAACCCGGCCAATCGCTCGCCGCTCGGTTCGGCCGCCAGGCCATAATCCCCCAACGTCCGTTCCAGAGCCGCCCGGACTGCTTCGACTTTCTCTGGTGGTGCGGCAATCAGGAAGAACCGATAGCCGGCCACTTCGGGGAATTGTTGCAGAAGGACATCTTCGTTCATCAACAAGCAGCCCTGCAACAGTCCGCCGTCCAGCAGCCCGACGACCTCCAGTTCCACCGGCTCACCATCGTCGTCCGGCACGGTGAACCGCTGGCCGATGCCTTGATACAAGTGCATTGCGTACATGGCCGTGTTCTTTTCGAGAACGACGGGGATTGGATACTTGTCATTTTCCATTAGGGTGGCACGGGCATCTTGCCCGTGTTCGGAGGCGCACTGGCGAGACGCCAGTGCCACCCAGGGATTGTGTGGTTGTTCGGTTGCCGCCCAGGCGAAACCGCCGCGCTGGAGGAGTGAGCGGGGCACGCCCAGGATGCGTGGGCGTCGGGCCTGGTAGAGGTTCAGGCAGCTCGCGTCGTCGCCCGACTTGACGCGGAAGGAGACGATCGTGCAGTCGTCCAGCAGTTGTGAATCGGCCTCGGTGAAACCCAGTTCGGCCCGGCCCTCGGGCGTGCCTGGGTCGTGATAGACAGGCTGATCGGTCTGGGCCACCAGCGCAAACCCGCCGTCGCCGCTGTTCAGGCGAGGCGTTCGCCCGATCGGGTTTTGATAGAACGCACTGATCGCCACGATCAAAAAGCAGGCCGCCGCGACCAGCCCCACGGCCAGAAGACTCCTGCCCGGCCGTCGGGCGGCATTCCGGGCTGCCAGTCGCATGATATTGCCTCGCCCCGGCGCGACGGCCGACCAGTGGCGAGTGCTTGCCAGTGCGGTGCGGACAAGTCCTAGCAGTCCCAACAATACTAACGCTCCAGCGCCAAAAAAGGCCCCCGCTTGATACGCCCCACCGGCCATGGCGGCCCACGTTACAACGCCGCCGGCGAGCAGGAGAACGATCGGAATGATCAGCGTGCGCCAACCTCCCCTCTCCCTTTGGGAGAGGAGCCGGGGGTGAGGGTGCGTGGCGTGCCGATCGGCTTCGCTCTTCTTCATCCCGCCCTCACCCGGCGGCTGCGCCGCCACCCTCTCCCAAAGGGAGAGGGTTAGATCGCCTTCCATCAACCGCCGGGGCGATGATCGTCCAAGACGCCGGACGCCCAGCAGGATCACCACCAGGGCGATGACCAGGCCGGCGGCCAGCCCGATCAACAGGCTTGTCGCGCCGACGTGCAGGTGCAAGAAGGGCGTTCCCACGGCGGCCACCCACCAGGTCCGCAGGCCCCAGAGCATCAACGCGGCATAACCCACGCCCAGCAGCGTGCCGATCAGCCCTCCGACCGAGGCCACGACCAGCCCTTCAGCGACCAACATGCCTTGGATCCGCCGCCGCGTGAAGCCCAGGGCCAAGAGCGTGCCGACTTGCGAGGCGCGGAGTTCGACGCCGAGCCGGAACAGCATCCCCAGGAGCATGACGGCCGCCGCGATCAGAAAGAAGCTGAACGAGAGGAAGAGCACCCCAAACGGCGTCGTACCGGCCGATGCCGCTAGCCCTTGAGCTTTAACCGGCTGAAAGGCCAGGCCCATTTGCTGGGGAGACAGACGCTGTTCCAACTGCCGTTGTAGTATTTCAAGTTCAGATTGTCCGGTCGCTTTCCCGTTTATCTTCTTCGGCTTGATCCGCAGCGATGTGGTTTGTCCGAACCGGCTTGCCCAGAGTCTGCGGCCGGTGGCCAGCGAGACGAATGCCTTGGGCGTGGCGCCGTGTTCGTCCCAGTAGGTCTCGTCCTTGGGCCGGATCCGTTCGGCGTGGAACTCGAACGGCGGTTCCCACTCGGCCATCGTGAGCCGGTCGGTCACGTCGCGGACCGAGGGCACCAGATCTGGATCGTCGGCCATGCCGGCCAGGGGCGTGACGGCTGCCAGACGGAACGTCGTTTTCGAGTATTCGGTCTGTCCAGGTGTGCGAGCACCTTCCGGGTCGAAGTAGGTCACTTCGATCTGGTCGCCCGGCTTGGCCCCGAGATCCTTGGCCGCCCAGGCGTTCAGGACGATCTGGTCATCGGCCAGAGGGTTGATTGTTTTGCCATGCACATCCAGCAATGGCCCGAACGGAGGATCGGCCGTGAAGTCGATCGCCGCGACGGTTGAATAGGGCACCGTCTTCTCACCCTGGGCGATTGTGATGGCCAGGTTGACCAGGACCGGCTGGACCTCGTAGCCAAGCGCATCCAGCACTCGAAGGAGTTCGGCCTCAACCCCGGGCGAGAAGAGCATCCGCTCGGTCGTCAGATTGAAGTAGCCCTTGGGTGTTCGCGTCAAACGCAGGCCCAAGTCGTCCAGCGTCGGGTGCAACAAGTCATCCAGCAGATCGGCCGAGTCGGGTGGAACGTCGTCGACTCTGGGCGTGCCAACAAGGATTGCATTGACTCGGCCCGGTTGTTCGAGCCGTTGTTGAAGCCATTTCAAGGACACAAACGCATTGCGAGGCAGTTGCTGCGACGGGCTCAGTCCGAACCGGCCCAGGCCCTCGGCCGGCACGACGGCCACGACATGCAGCCGGGCGCTTTCGGTCGTGTCGATCTTCCGTCCCAACGGGCTTTCGGCCGGGACGCTCACCAGGCGGGGGAATCGCAGGAGGACCGTGTCGCCCACGTCGACGCCCAGTTGCCGGGCGAGTGGGCGGTTCAGTACGATTTCGCGATCCTCAGGCAGCACCGGCGGTGGACCTTCACCAAGCCGCCAGAACCGGGCGTTGCACCCGATCACGTTGACCTGGCCCGCCCTGCGCACGGGGCCTTCGGGTGACGATCGTTCGACGGTTCCCCGCATCAGAATCGCCGGCACGGCGTCGGAGAATGTATTTTTGAACCCGTCCCGATCGGCAAGCTCGTCGGCCAACGCGGCGCGGAAGAAATGCCCGGCTACTAGCACGTCACTCGTGCGACCCAGTCGTTCGAGCGTCAGGCCCCGCAGGCTGGCCCGCATCGAGTCGCCGACCAACAGCGCCCCGCTTAAGACGGCCACGCCGACCGCCGCGCCCAGGGCCACCGCCAGGTTCATCCGGCCATGGTATCGCAGCGATGCCAGGATCAATCCGAGCCGGGACATTCTGGATCCCTCAGGCGACCTTCGTCCAGTTCGAGCTGACGCTGCATCATACTGGCCAGGGCCGCGCTATGGGTGACGACGACCAGGATGAGCGGTTCCTGCTGCTGCAACTGCAGGAGCAACTCGCCGACACGCCGGGCGGTTGTTCGGTCGAGATTGCCCGTCGGCTCGTCGGCCAACAGGAGCGAAGGCCGGTTCACCAGCGCCCGGGCCAGCGCCACCCGCTGCCGCTCGCCACCGGAGAGCTCGGCCGGCAGGTGGTCCAGCCGCGCGCTCAGACCAACTCGTTCCAACAGCGCCCGAGCACGTTCGGCATCTTCGGGCGACGTCCGGCCCTGGGCGATCGTCGGCACAAGCACATTTTCAATCACCGAACACTGCGGCAAGAGGTGCGGGTCTTGGAAGACGAAGCCGATCTTCCGGCTCCGCAACGCGGCCAGCGCCGGCTCGTCCAGCCCCGCCGGGTCCTGCCCATCGATTTCGACCCGACCCGAGGTCGCTGGTTCGAGCGTCCCGATCACGCTCAACAACGTGCTCTTGCCCGACCCGCTGGGTCCCACCACGGCCACGTTCTGCCCACCGCTCAACTCGAGTGACACCCCCCGCAACACCATCACTGGCTTTGCCCGGGTGGGATACTCTTTGTAGAGGTTGTCGACTTTCAGGCTGGGCATGGGGACTGGGGATTGGGGATTGGGGATGCGCAAGGATCATGGCAGAAATGGGGGCGTTTGACAACGCCATGCGATGGACCGGGGCACCTAACGCCGAGAGTCGGCGAAGGTTCCAAGCCGAGAATCCGGCTCGGGTTAGATCGAGTGGGCGCACGAGGATTCGAACCTCGGACCTCGTCCTTATCAGGGACGCGCTCTAAACCAACTGAGCTATGCGCCCGATGACCTCGCCGATGCCAGGGCAGGGGGAGGCTTGCGGAAGCCCTCTATTTTACGATTCGACAGCCCGGTGTCAAAGGGGGCGGACGCTTCGGGTCAGGGTGCATGGATTGTGGTGCGGGGCCTGTATTTAAGCCAAGGCAAATCGAACTGCGTACAATGGAAGACTACGTAGGAGACGTGTCGGTTCGGGGGGACCCGGGGCTGGACCTGTTTTGGCCGGTTGGTGGGCGGACTTGGAGGAAATAGCTCTATGGGTGGGGGTGATCTAGCTTCGCATGACTGTTCTTGCCGGAAAAACCGGAAGATTCGGGGTCATGTTCTCTCGGCCGGGGGACGAAAGAGGAGATAAGCGCTCGACTGCCGATCGAGTATCGGTGCGCGGCGAGGTGGAACGGGCCGATTGGCGCCGAGTCAGGCACAGAGGCCATCGTTTCGAGGACAGGAACAAGCGAATTTCAGGACGCGGGCGGTCCGACGGGCCGACCTGCCGCTGTGGAGGGAACCGTGATGAGGAAGAACCTGCATTTCCAGTGGTTGGGCGTTGTGATCTTGGCGGTGGGGATCGGTTTGGTGGCTCAAGCCGCGCGGGGGGCGTCCCCGTCGGCCGAGGCGGCGTTGAAGCTGGCTCCGATCCAGAAAAACGTCGAGTACGACCAGCCGGACGCCCAGGAAGCGGCCAAGTGCCAGATCTCGTCGGCCAAGGTGGGGCGTCACACGGGCTGGGTGGTCGAAGGGCCGACAGGCTTGATCCTGCGGCGATTCCTCGACACCAACGGCGACAATTCGCTCGACCAGTGGAGCTACTACAAAGACGGCCTGGAGGTCTACCGCGACATCGACGCCGATTTCGACGGCAAGGCCGATCAATATCGCTGGTTCCACACGGGCGGAAGCCGCTGGGGACTGGACGAAAACGAGGATGGGCAGATCGACCAGTGGAAGCAGATTTCGGCCGAGGAAGTCGCCGCCGAAACGGCCGCGGCCATTGCCCAACAGGATGCCGAGCGGTTCGCCAAGCTCGTCCTGACCCAGGAAGAGCTGGCCGACTTGGGCCTGGGCGCCGACCGGGCCAAAGAGCTTGCCCGACAGATTGCCGACGCTCCAAAAACGTTTGCCCAAGTCGCTTCGCAGCAGAACGCAATCGGCCGCGAGGCCAAATGGATTCAGTTCAGCGGTGGCCTGCCGGGCGTGGTGCCCTCGGGCACGGACGGCTCGACCAAGGACCTCCAGGTCTACGAAAACGTGACGTCGATCGTCCAGGACAGCGGAAAACACGCTGAAATCATCCTCGGGACGCTGGTCAAGGCGGGCGACACGTGGCGGGTGGTCACCGCGCCGCGGGTGGTCGAAGAAGGGGCGTCGGCCATGGCGACGGGCATCTTCTTCCAGCCGGCCGGCGGGGCCCGACCCAAGATGGCTAGCAACGGTCCCAGCCCGGCCAGCCAGAAGCTGATCGACGAGCTGGAACAAATCGACAAGTTGCTCCAAGCGGCGACGAGCAAAGACGAAAAGGCCAAGCTCAACACCCAGCGTGCTGAAAAGCTCGAGCAAATCGCCCAGGCCGCCGGCAGCCCCGAGGAGCGGTCGATGTGGATCCGCCAGATGGCCGACATGATCAGCGCGGCCACCCAGGTGGGCGATTTCCCCGACGGCCCCAAGGCGCTCGAACAGCTTTACGAGAGGCTGAAGCAGGATAAAAACGACCGGGAACTGGCCGCCTACGTCCGGTTCCGCGAGATCACGGCCGAATACACCCAGGCGTTCCAGGATCCGAAGCCGGACGTCCAGAAGATTCAGGCCCGATGGGTGAAGAGCCTCAAGCAGTTCATCGAGGACTATCCTGACACGCAGGAAACACCCGAGGCGATGCTCCAATTGGCCATCACCCAGGAGTTTGCCGGCGAGGAGGAAGATGCGAAGAAGTGGTACGCCCGGACGGCAAAGGAGTTTCCCTCGGCCCCCGCGGCCAAGAAGGCGGCCGGCGCCGTGACCCGACTCGAATCGGTCGGCAAACCGATCCGGCTCCGCGGCACCACGCCCTCGGGCGAGACGGTCGACCTGGGCCAGTACCGGGGCAAGGCGGTCGTGATTCAGTACTGGCAGACCACGTCCGATCGGGCCAAGACCGACATGGCCGCCCTGAAGGAACTGGCCGCCAAGCACCAGTCTGACCTCCGGGTCATCGGGGTCAACCTCGACTATAACCTCAAAGACCTAACCAACTTCCTCAAAGAGCACCGGCTGCCCTGGCCGCAGATCTTCGAGGAAGGCGGGCTCGACAGCCGCCCGGCCAACGAGATGGGCATCCTGACCGTGCCGACCGTGATCCTGGTCGATCAGCAAGGCAACGTGGTCCGGTGGAACCTCGAAGTGGCCGAGCTGGACCGGGAGTTGGGTAAGCTGTTGAGGTGAAAGAAGGGATTGGGGATTAGGGATTAGAGGTTCGGGGCTTGGTTGAGTGGCACTGGCGTCTCGCCAGTGTTTTCACCTCAACACTGGCGAGACGCCAGTGCCACCCCGCTGGATCGGTTTGTAGAATCTTCAATCGCGTGAGGGCCGCCTCGGCGGGGATCGGGGCGAGCCCTCACGACGATAATCTCTTTTCTCACCCAAGGTTACGCTCTCTTACGTAACCGGAAGACTCGCGGGATTGGGCGATTGGCACGCGAGTCGCTCTAGGGTCCAAGGCCGACGGGATGTCGGCGACTTTCGCGCGGCGTTCCCGCACGCCGCGCGAGAGTCTCCCCCCTTTCTACTCCCCGAACGGATTCAGGGACCGACCCAGCGATGAACATCTCCCCCCCCTCCGCGTTTGCCTGGTTTCTTTTTGCTGCCCCGATTGTCTGTCTTCTTTGTGCTTGGTTGTCCAGGGCAGGTGAAGGCACCACCTGGCAGACCTTTCATCACCGCTTGGCCTTGGCCAGTCTCGTGTTGGTCGGCGTGGTTGGAATGCTGGGGGCCACGATGGTCGTCAGCGTGTTCGGGCCTGGCTGGTGGCTAAGCTGCGGCGCGATGCTCGGATTGACCCTTTTAACCGCCACTTGGGACGGCGGCCACTCCTCGAAGGCGGTCGTCTGGTAGATCTCAATTCCACCCAATTGGCTGGGTGCCATGCCCACGCTTGTCGTGGGCATGCAATAGTCTTCCCGAGATTCCCCACATGCCCACGACAAGCGTGGGCATGGCACCCGGTTAGTCGTCGGGTAGGGCCATAATCATGGCAGGAGCCTCTAAGTGCTTTTCCGGAATCATCTTGCGCGCTCGTCGATACGATTGGATCTTCCGCGACGACCCCGAAGACCGGCAAAATCCCAAAAAACCTTCCTCTCGGCACAATCCAGAACCGAAACGTAATTATCAGAAGGCAACGCTACGGACACGGAAGTTGCGCGGGGGGAAATCCGCAACCGTCCGACCCGATCGCGTCTTGACGCGTCTCGGGCCTCCCTCCCTCGATCCTCCGGTTCGGTTGCCTCGAACGTGACCCGAGGAAATCAACGGTACCCACCTCTCCGATCCGTGGTTCGGCACACCCATGGCCGCACGGTTTGCGATGTGGTGGGAGAGAAGCGCGACGCAAGGCGTCGGATTCCCCCGGTGGCCCACCGCGGGAAGAGATCCTTACAGGAGGGAAGGCATGCGACGTTTGTTCATTGGCTTGGTGGTCGCCGCAACCACCGTAGTGTTCCCCGTCTTCGCGAACGCCGCGAATCAAGATGTCGCCGAGCGGATCGCCGCGAATCTTCGCAAGGGCGGCCAGCTTCACGACTATCGGATTGGGGTGAAGTATCAGTCGGGCACGGCCTGGCTGCGTGGCCACGTGTCGGACGAGAATCAGTTGGCCTACGTGCTGCGAACGGTCTCCCAGACCGACGGCGTGGACCGGGTGGTGAACAACCTCCTGGTCGGCTCCGAGGGCTCGGAGACGTCCCAGAAGTCGGCGCCTCTTCCGGTAGCCCGGTCGTCGACGCCGCTGCACGCTTCCGACGGTTCGTTGTCGCCGGAATCGGCGATGAGGCCCACCCGAATCATCAATCGCCGCTATTCGGAGAGCGTTTCGCGTCCGGCCCAGCGGCTGCAGGCCGTGGTCGACTCGAAGGTGACCCGCTCGCAGCAGGCCCACCAGGCCAGCCGCGTGCCCGCTTCGTTCGAGCAGGGCGTCATCCAGCGGACAGCCGCGATTCAGCCGCAACCGATGCCGGTTCAGCCGATGCCGCGGAATTACCAGCCGGCCATGGTTCGCTCGAACCGCCCGATGCCGGTGGCCTACATGCAGGGCATGCCGGCCGGCGGTGGGTACGCCGCTCCGATGCAGGCGGGCGTGGCCCCGGCTCGTTATGACCAGCCCCACATGCCCAATTGTGCCTGGCCCAGCTACGCCGCCTATCCGAACTACTCGGCGGTGGCCTATCCGAAGCAATACTCGCCGACCGCGTGGCCGTATATTGGCCCCTTCTACCCCTATCCCCAGGTTCCCCTAGGTTGGCGCAAAGTGACCCTGGAATGGGATGACGGTTGGTGGATGCTCGACTTCAAGGATTAATGACGCCAAGGAAAACCCGACCCAAGGCATCATGGCAAGTCCCCGCTCGGTTTGGACCGCAGCGGGGACCGGCCTTTTCTTGGGCAGATAAAGTAGCACAGCAGTCTTACCAAATGAAAATGGGTGCCATGCCCACGCTCGCCGTGGGCATGTAGAGATCACGGGTGGCTGGGGCATTTGCCCCAGGGCGTTCGAGTTGCATCCCTGGTCTCTGGGGCAAATGCCCCAGCCACCCATTGAGAATGCGGTGAAAGCATGCCCACGGCGAGCGTGGGCATGGCACCCGAAGAAACAGTGTGGTGGTTTAGGCAGAAATCGAAAGACAGGAAAGACTCCGGTATGGCGACACGGCATTTCGACGCACCATTGCTCGACACAATCCGAAAAACCCGCAAGTTCGGCAAAGCTTCACACGATAACTAGTCGTAGTCTCGATGCGGCTTCCACGCGATTGGTACGAGCGCGGGGCCTGACGCGGAGAAACCCAACGGCGGTGACCAAAGCCATCCGCCGAACCCCGGATCGATCTGCCGAGGAAACACTCATGTCACGCAGGATAGTCTATTTCGCCCTGGTCGCCCTGGTGCTTGGCTCGATGGGAGCCACGACGGGGTGCCAAACCGTCTACGGGCCGCAGCTCGGGCTGTTTGCCACGCCGCCGATTCCCGTCTCGCCCTACTTTCAGAGCGCCCTGGAAAACAAGGCCTACGAGCACGAGCGATACGAGCGGGTGCCGATCCTGGGGCCGATCACCTCGGGCGGGCCGCCGGTCGCGTTGGATCCGCCGTCGGATGACGAGATCATGAGGGCACTGGAGAAAGCGCATGCAACTGAGGGAGGCGTGCCTTACCTCTACACGGCCCAACGGGACAACGTCCGGATCATCGTCGAGCCGATCGCCGACTACGTTGATCCGCCGCGGGTTTACCCGCTGATCGGTCCGGCTCAACTCCACCACGCCCATTACAAGTGCATCATCAACTATAGCGAAACCAAGCACGTAGGCTGGCCTATCCCGTACACGGTCAACGACGAGGAAGCCCAAGAGGTCATCTACATCGACCACAACCACTTCCACATGGTAGGCAACGTGGACACGGGCCCCGGCGCGGAGATCTAACGGCCTGAACGAAATACAAGACAATCCCAACCCCAGTGGAAAAGGCCCGGCTGCCCGATCCACTGGGGTATCGCGCGTCAATAGGGAAACGAGTCCTGCGCAGACTCGAGCACGGATGAAAGGGGAGTGAGAAGGGCGCGACGGCGTCTCTCTCCGACCCAGCGAGACACATGAGACGACTCCAAGGGGCGTCGCCACGCGAGTTCGCGGTGGCGCGAAACGTCGACACACCCAGACGGCACGGTCCGATTGACCGCGGCCGTATCGTCATGCTGGTTGCGCTGCTGGCCGCATGGATCGTCGGCGTGTCTGTTGCGGTCCCGGCCACGGCGGGCGAGGCCGAGGATCAGTACGCCGTCGCCGCGGGCCACTACGCCCAAAGGGACTGGCGACTGGCCGTCAAGGAGTTCGAGGTCCTCCTCGAAAAGCACCCGACGCACGCCTCGGTCGAAGCGAGCACTTTTTTCCTGGGCGAGGCCCTGTTGCAGATCGAGCGCTACAGCGCCGCCGCGACGCGATTTGCCGAGTATCTTCGCCGGGCGCCCAAGGGTCCGTATGCCAAGACGGCCCAATTCCGGCTGGCCGAGGCAGCCTATCTGGCCGGCCTAGGGAACCAGGCCGAGCGCGACCTCGAACAGTTCCTGCAAAAATATCCCGGTGATCCGCTCGGCGCGTTTGCCTTGCCCTACCTGGGCGAGACGCGGCTGTCGTTGGACAAACCGGCCCAGGCTGAAAAGGCGTTTCGCGAAGCACTCGATCGATTCCCCGAAGGCCGGATGCAGGACGACTGCCGGTTGGGGCTGGCCAAAGCGGCCAAGGCCCAAGGGCGGAACGAGGAAGCCCGACGGATGCTCTCGGTCCTGATGGTGAAGCAAAATGGCCCCTTGGCCGAAGAGGCCCGATTCCGGCTGGGGATCCTTCAGTGCCAAGACGGCGACCACAACGAAGCCCTAACAACGCTCGCGCCATTTGAAACGTCTCCCTCGTTATCAAAAAGTCCCTGGCGGGGCCGGGCAGCGCTGGGCCGCGCGGCCGCGCTGAAGCGGCTCGAACGGTTCGACGAGGCCAAGGCGATTCTCGTACGGCTGACCGGCGACCGGCAGCTTGGCGTCGAAGCCCAATACTGGATCGGCCTGATCGAACTGGATCGCCGCCAGTGGAAGGCCGCCGCCGAGACGATGCGGAAGCTTGCCCGGGAGAATCCCCGTCACAAGTTGGCTCCCGCTTTCCATTTCTACGCGGGCGACGCGTTGATGAGGGCCGACCGGCCCGAAGAGGCGAGCAAGGAGTTCGACGCCGCCCTGACCGGCCCGGGCAAGGACGAAGACAACCCGTGGCGCGACGACGCCCTCCGGGGCAAGATCCAGTTGGCTGTCAAGGCGAAAGAGGGAACGACCGTCGACCGTCTGGCGACCGATTTTCTACGCAAACACGCCGAGAGCCCACTGGCCAACGACGTTCGCCGTTTGTCGGCCCGATCGATGCTGGAACGCCATCAGTACGGCCAGGCAGCCCGTCTGTTGGAGCCCCTCTGTGCCGGCGACGCCCGAGACGCGCAGTCGCTCGAGGACCGCTACCTCTTGGCGTTGGCCTACGAAGGCTGTCACCGGCCCAAGGATGCGTTGGCCATGCTCCGGCCGGTGGTCGAGTCGGCCCAAGGGCAGCTTCAGGCCCAAGCCAGTCTGGCCGAGGCGTCTTTGCTGGCTTCGACCGACCAGTTTGGAGAGGCGAAGACGCGGCTGGAACAATACCTGGCCACCAAGCCCGAGGGACCCGAGGCAGTCAAGGCCCAGGCTCGGCTGGCGGTCGGTCTGGCGCAGCACGGCCAGATGGAGCACGCCAAGAAGCTCTACACGACGCTGCTGGCGCATCGGGCCACCGATCCGCTCTTGTTGCCGGCCACCGAGCAGTTGGCCGAAGCGGCCTACGACGCGGGCGACTACGCCTGGGCGGCCGAACTGTACGGCTGGCTGATCGAGCAGAACCACGGGTCGAAGAACGCGAGTCTGGTCCGGGCGCTTTCCGGCTTGGCATGGAGCCAGCTCAAGACGGGCCAGCCGGTCAAGGCCGAGGCAACGTTCGAACGATTGTTGCGCAGCGAACCCGATCCGAAGCTGGCGGCCGAGGCGGCTTGGGCCCGAGGGCGACTGCTCGAACAGCTCAATCGGCCCGACGGGGCACTGGCGATGTACGACCAGATCCTCCAACGCCACACCAAGAGCGCACAACATCCCAAGGCGCTACTGGCCGCCGCGCGGCTGCGCGACCGGCTCCAACGCGACGACGAAGCGGCCAAGCTGTACCGCCAGTTCGCCACCGACTATCCAAAGAACGACCGTTTGGACGCCGTCCTGTACGAATGGAGTTGGGTGCTGGAAGAAACGGGCAAGACGGACGAGTCGGCCACGCTTCGCGAGCGGCTTGTGCGCGAGTTCCCCGAGAGTCGCTTTACGGCCGACGCGGCCTATCGCCTGGCCCAACGGGCGGCCGAGACCAAGGACTTTGAAGCAGCCGAAAAATGGCTCGATCGGGTCTTGGCCAGCCGGCCGGGCGACGAATTGACCCAACACGCGTTGTGTCTGCAGTGGCAGATCGCCGGGGCGCGGAAGCAGTGGGAAATCGTCCGCCGCGCGGCCGGGCAACTCGTCCGCGACTATCCCGAGAGCCCCTTGCGGCTGGCGGCCGAGTTCTGGGTGGCCGAGTCGGACTACCGGATCGACCAGTTGGAATCGGCCGGCCAGCGGTTCGACGATCTCGACAAGCGCCGCCAGGGCCACAAGGACGCGTGGCTGGCCATCGTGCCGCTTCGCCGTGCCCAGATCCTCGCCCGAAAGAAACAGTGGAAGGACGCCCTGGCCTTGGTCCGGGCGATCCCGAAGGAATATCCCCAGTTCGAGCAGCAGCACGAGGTCGATTACCTCTTGGGCCGATGTCTGGCCAGCCAGGCCGATTTCGAGGCCGCCCGCGAGGCCTACCGCCGCGTGATCCGCAGCGAAACGGGGGCGAAAACCGAAACGGCCGCCATGGCCCAGTGGATGATCGGCGAGACCTATTTCCATCAGAAGGACTACGAAACGGCCGTGCGAGAGTACCTGCGCGTGGAGATGCTCTACGCGTTTCCGCGATGGCAGGCCGGCGCGCTGTTGCAGGCGGGCAAGTGCTACGAGCGGTTGGGCCAGTGGGACGCGGCCGCCCAGCTTTACGCCCGCGTGATTAATTCCTATCCCACGACCGCCTTCGCCGAGGAAGCCGCCGCCCGGCTCCGCGACGTCACGCCCAAAACTCGAATCCATCAAGCTCGTCAACCAAAGCAGGCTGAAGACGCAATCAGATAAATCAATTGTTTTAAGGAAAATTGGGTGCCATGCCCAGACGCCCGCCTTGGCGGCGGATGGGCATGATTTTGGGACACCCTTGCCAACATGCCCATCCGCCGCTGAAGCGACGTCTGGGCATGGCACCCAGTTACTCAACAACCTATTTTCTATCACGGTCCGACCCGTGGAGCGGGATGCCATGAAAAGCGAAAGACTCTCAACGTGTACTGTCCGTATTGCCTGGATGGTCGCCATCGCGGCCCTGGGGGCCATGTGTCTCACACCGGGCGTCGTTCGTGCCGAAGACGATGCGTCGGCCAAAGTGGCGATCGACGGCCCCGTGGCCGCGTCGTCGTCCACTCCGTTGGCCGAGAACGCCCCGATCCCGACACGCGATCTCTGGGACATCATCCGAAGCGGCGGGCCGTTGATGATCCCGTTGGGCGTCTGCTCGCTGCTGCTGTTGGCGTTCGTCTTCGAACGGATGATCGCGCTGCGTCAAGGGCGGATCATCCCGAAGCCGTTCGTCCGCCGGATTATCGAACAGATCCGCGAGGGCGACCTGGACCGCAACCAGGCCCTGGAGCTGTGCGAGCAGAACGGCAGCCCGGTCTCCGAGGTGTTCGGCGCGGCGGTCCGGCGTTGGGGCCGACCGGCGGTCGAAGTGGAACAAGCCATCATCGACGCGGGCGAACGCGTGACCAACGGACTGCGGCGCTACCTCCGCGTGATCAACGGCGTGGCCACGATCAGCCCGCTGTTGGGACTGCTCGGCACGGTGGTCGGCATGATCCGGGCGTTCAACGCCATCGCCACGACCAGCGCCCTGGGCCGGCCCGAGCTTCTGGCCAACGGCATCAGCGAGGCCCTGTTGACCACGGCCGCCGGACTGACCGTGGCCATCCCCGCGCTGTTCTTCTACATGTTTTTCGTCAGCCGGGTGGACCGGTTGATCATTGATATCGATGCGTTGGGCCAGCAACTCGTCACGATGATCTCGGCCGAGGAGCTGGACAACCGCAACAAAGTCCCCGCCCCGGCCCACACCCGACGTAATCAAAAAGTCTCCACCTAACCTAGGATCCGTTAAAGAACAACATACCGAATTGAGGTCATCGCCGTCACTGTAGGGAACGCCCTCCGTGGCGTTCCGTGAACTGCTGTAGGGAACGCCCTCCGTGGCGTTCCATGAACCGCTGTAGGGAACGCCCTCCGTGGCGTTCCGTGAACCGCGCGTTTGGCCCATTTCCGCTGCCCACGGAACGCCACAGAGGGCGTTCCCTACAGAACAAAGTCGGTGACTTATTCCTTGACAGTGTCCTAGCGGAACCACTACCATGCCGCTGAAAACCCATCAAGACGAACAGCCCACGCTCAACCTGACGCCGATGATCGACATCGTGTTCCTGTTGATCATCTTCTTCATGGTGGGCACGAAATTCACCGAACTGGAGCGCAAGATCGGTCTGCGGGTGCCCGAGGTCGCCGACCACGGGGCCCTGACCGCCGCGCCTGAGAAGAAAGTGGTCAACGTCTACCGCGACGGCTCGATCACGCTGGACCGGACGCCCGTCTCGCTCGAAGGGCTCACCGCCCAGTTGGCCGAGTCGCGACGCCAGTACGCCGACCTGGGCGTGCTGATCCGGGGCGACGGCCAGGCGTATCACCAGCGCGTGGCCGAAGTGCTCAACGCGTGCAAGCAGGCCGGCATCGCCGAGCTGGCCATTTCCGTGCGGCTCGTTCCGCCCAAGAGGTAACCCATGGGCTGGTTCCATCGTCTCGCCGAGTTCCTCGCCAGCGCCCAGTTCTTCCTGGGTTTGCTCTGGGTGGGGCTCACGATGCTGACCGTCACGCTCTTGATCCTGATGCGAACCCGCTGGGGCCAGTCGCAGCCGCTTCGCAAATGCCTGCTGCTGTCGATCCTCGCCCACGTGCTGTTGGCCGGCTATGCGACGACGGTGCGGATCGTGGCGGGCGTGCCCGACCGGTCGGGCGAGCCGATGATGCGCGTCTCGCTGACCGAGACGGGCCCGCTGCCCGACGTGATGGAAGAACAAACCGCCCCCGCGCGAAAGCCGTGGGAGACGCCCGAGGACGAACCGATCGTCCAGTCCGAGCTGGATGACGCCTCGCGGGTCGAAGCCGACGTCGCCTCGGCCCCCGAGCGTGCGCCGACGGAGGTGAAAACCACGTTGCCGCCCGACATGCCGCTGCGCGACGTGCCGCTGGCCGACGCGGCCGAGCCCGACGCGGTTGCGCCGAGCGACCTGCCGCGGCGCCGGCAGACCTCGCCGATCAAGTCGGCTGAGCCGTTAAAAGCCCCGGCGGCGCAGCGTCGCGAGGAGTCGCCGACCGAGGTGCCGGTCGAGTCGCTTCCCGACCTGCGCGACACGAAAACCAAGCCCGAGGAGCCGACCCGCACGGCCCGGCCCGCCGTCCCGTCCGAACTGCTCAAGCCGGCAGCCGTGCTGCCGCGTCTGAAGCAGCCGGACCACACGGCCGAGTCGGGCGATTCGCTGGTAGGGCTGGTCGACTTGCCGTCGCGCACGCCGCGCGGCAAGCCGGTCCCCGCGCCGGTCCCGACGTCGAACCAGGCGGACACCGGTCCGGGGCCCGACGCGCCCGACGGCTCGTCGCGCCGCCCGTCGCTCGACTCGCTGGCCGGCAAACGCTCGCCCGAGGACAGCCAGTTGGCCATGGTGCCGCTGGTGCGTGTCGGTCCGCCGCGAGTGGCCATGAACCGGCCCGACCAGATCGAGCACGAGGCGCCGAAGATCTATCAGCTTCGCACGCACCCGCAACGCCGCCAGCAGGCCGAACGCTACGGGGCCACGCCCGAGTCGGAAGCGGCCGTCCAGGCCGGACTCAAATGGCTCGCACGAAACCAGGAGCCTGACGGAAGCTGGAACCCTCGCCATCACGAAGGCGGGCGGGAAACGAACGTCGCCGGGCGTGACCGGCTCGGCGCGGGCATCAAGGCCGACTCGGGCATGACCGGCCTGGCGCTGCTGGCCTTCCTGGCCGCCGGACACACCCATCAGGCCGGACCCTATCAGGCAAACGTCCAGAAGGGGATCGACTATCTGATCAAAGTCCAAAAGCCCGACGGAAGCCTGGCCGGCGAGGCGACGCCGTTCGCCGTGATGTACTGCCACGCCATGGCCACGTTCGCCCTGAGCGAGGCCTACGCCCTGTCCGGCGATTCGAGACTCGACCGGCCGGTCCGCCGCGCGGTCGATTTCATCGTCGACGCCCAGGACCCGCGAGGCGGCGGCTGGCGCTACGAGCCGCGCAAACCGGGCGACACGAGCCAGTTCGGCTGGCAGCTCATGGCGCTCAAAAGCGCGCAGCTCGCCGGCGTCACCGTCCCGGCCGAGACCTGGGACGCCGCGCGGCGCTATTTGAACAGCGTCTCGTCCGGCCCACACGGCGCGTGGGGCGCCTATCGACCGGGCGACCAGCCCTCGCGACCCATGACGGCCGAAGCGCTCGTCTGCCGCCAGTTCCTCGGTCTTGCCCCCTACGACCCGGCCGCCACGACCGCGGGCGACCTGCTGTTGGCCGAGCCGCCGGGCGTCGGCGCCGACAATCTCTATTATTGGTACTACGGCACCCTCGGCCTGCACCAACTCGGCGGCGCCCACTGGGACCGCTGGAACCGCGCGTTGCAACAAACGCTCCTCGCCCGCCAACACTCCACCGGCCCCGAAGCCGGCAGTTGGCCCCCCACCACCACCTGGGGCAGCTACGGCGGCCGCGTCTACACCACCGCCCTGTCCACCCTCTGCCTCGAAGTCTACTACCGCTATCTCCCCCTCTACACCGAAACGGCCCGAAAGCCGACGGTGCTGCGGTAGATTACCTCTTCTTTTTCTTTGTCTGATTCCTTTCTGCATGAACAGCAAGTGGTGTCCCAGAGAGATCGATAAGTTTCTCATTGATTTTTTCGGCTAATGCCAACAAAAACACAGGACCATTGCTGTTCAGTCGTTGCCCGCCCGTTCGCCAGGACATAGGGTGTGTACTCCATGTCATTCTTCTGAACACTGCCAACCGGTATTCTTGTGGAGCACAATGAAATCGGATTCTGGTATGCCTTCCAGGCATCGTTACATCCGGATTGGGGAGGCCCGTCTGGGGGTGGTGATTTGTAGGGCCAATAACCGGCAACTTGACGTCAGAAAGATCACGTCATACGTTGAACCACAGTTGGATCGGGCTCGTTGGTAGAGCTTGACGATCGTTCTCTTGGTCAACGCAATTGGAGGATGGAACAATGGTGGACATGAAGAAGTACGGGCGGTTTTCCGGGATTCACAACACCGCTCTGGGCATCGCTGGCGTTCTTGTCGCGTTGGCAACATGGCCGTGTCCAACCGTGCAGGCTGCAGGTGATCATCAATGGAACTACGAGGAGAATTATGACGATCGGTTTCACGACAACCAACCATGGCTTCGTCCTTGGGACGGTAGCGACTCGACCGCCGGGAGATGGGTCGGCAATTGGACCTATCGCGTACCTTGGCACAACAAAATCGAGGGCGGAAATGCGGACGGCTCCCTGTCTTTTGGCGGCCCTCGAGATAGACAATTCCACGCATGGACCTTCGTCTACGTAGATTCTCCCACGACGATTTCCATTTCTGGTGGGGGCGACTGTGTCCCGAGGTGGTTTCTCAACTATGCATTCGACTCGCCATATGGATTCCCCATCAATGTGACTCTCCAGGAAGGATGGAATCGCATCGACGTTACCGGTTACAATCAGAATGACAGTTGGACATTTAGTATGGGGCCCCTTGCCGGCCAAGTCGACATCATGGATCACGAAGAAACCACCCCGCCGGATGCCAACTTCTCCTGGAATCCGAACGCTGGTTGGGCTGGAACAACGTTGTTTGACTTTGAGGACCAGTCCACGGCTACAGCCGACAAGTGGAGTTGGGATGTCGACGGCGACGACGTCGTCGATTACATGAGCCAAAATGTGACAGGACACACCTATGCCGCCCCGGACGGGGGAAGTGCAATCTATGACGTCAGCCTAAAGGTCGGCGTCACGGAGTTCGGAAACATTCTTGATGACGAAGAGACGAAAGACGGGATTATTACCGTTTATGGAAAGCCCATCGCCGATTTCACCTATGCGCGGAATGACCTCACCGTGGATTTCACGGATATCTCGATCAAGCCGGGGTATGCGGAACTGGGCGAATACTCTTTTGCCTGGGACATGGACAACGACGGCTTTTTTGATGATGCGTTCGATGCCAATCCACAATGGACGTTTGCGGCCGCTAACACGTATCAGGTGAGCCTGATGGTAAGCAATGGAGCTGGGTATAGCGTGATGGCACATGATGTGTATGTGCCTGAGCCGTCCCTTGTTGTTCTGCTTATTGGGATGCTTGGGTTGCCTTTCCTACGGAGACGCCGCTATTTCAGTCGGGGATAGACCGTGATTTTCCTTCCGGCTTCATCCGAGCGGCCGTGACCGCTCGCCAATCTGAAGTCATCCCCGCCAGTTCGGAAGATCGAATCGGGAAACGGGTATTTTGGGACCCGCGGGGAGAACAGTGCGCCAGCCCCCGATTTCGCAAGCGATCCTCCTCGCCCGCCAACACTCCACCGGCCCCGAATCCGGCAGTTGGCCTCCCACCACCACCTGGGGCAGCTACGGCGGCCGCGTCTACACCACCGCCCTGTCCACCCTCTGCCTCGAAGTCTACTACCGCTACCTCCCCCTCTACACCGAAACGGCCAAAAAGCCGACGGTGCTGCGGTAGCCAAATTCATGTTCGGCAACCCCGTAGACGCGGCGTCCCGCCGCGTTCTTTGAGAGTTCGGCGGACCATATTGGTGCTTCCGAACGCGGCGAGACGCCGCGTCTACGATTCTCGCTCATGCCGCCAGTCTCTTTCAGTTCGTCAAGAATGGCCGAGTGTGTACGTGCCACCGGCTCTGCCAGTGCCTATTGGAGGGCCACGCTCCGTCGTGGCCGTTCCTGGGCGCGTGCCACTGGCTCTGCCAGTGCCCATCGAAGGATTACCATCCAATAGGGCCGTTTACGGTCCTTCCCACCGCAGGCGGTATTAGCCCCGGCGTTCACGCCGGGGGAGAAGGGCCGAGTTGCATCGTCTTCTTTAGCCCCGTTCACGGGGCTTGATTTCGTGATTTCTTCAAAACGGCTGAAGCCGGACGAAACGTAAAGGCCCATGAATGGGCCTCCGCAAAACGAAACAGATACCACCCGCTCACCCCGGCGTAAACGCCGGGGCTAACACGCCTTAGGCGAAACGCCCGTGAACGGGCGTCCGGAACTTCCGCGCGTAAGGTCCTGCTTGCTTCCGTATGTCCCGATCCTTAGAATGAGGGCGTGTTATGGTCAACACCAGATACAAGAGAGGCTGATCGATTTTGAGCAAACACTTTTGTCGTTAGCACGACACAGATTGCCTACCGAACGGTGTGGTGCGAGTGGCAAACGGAATCATCATACTATGTCAAAAAACCTCCTGGGCCTGACGCCCCCCAGATAGCCGAGCTGTTGGGGCTACCCACTATCGGGGCTACCCGTGAGTGACGCAGGATGATATCACCACTGCATTGTTCGACTTCTACGAGGCCCGTTATCCATACATGGCTGATGATGCAATTCTCGAAATCCTGCGACAGGGACTTCAAACATGAAAATTCGAGAAGCGATTCGCATTGAAGGAACACCATTTCCCAAGCCGTTGCCAGTGCCCTTGGACTTGATCCAACGTACGTTTTCCGAGCATGGTTATTTCTTTAAGGATATGGGAAACAATAGGACTACCATGCTGAATGACCTGTACGTTGCTGAACGGCTGGGTCAGATTCAGCAAATAATCGAGACAGAGGGCTGGGACGTGAAAGTTACTCGGTCAGTATGGCCTGAGTATGACGACAAGGATTACAGCCTAGCCCCTCTCTGGGTTCTCAACTTCCCTGATCTCTGGGTCGATGAGATTGACTTCTCTTTCATATGTGACGAATGTGGGCGAAAACAAATTGAGGTGGACACTAGCATCCAGGTGTCGAAAGTGAAGTCGAAAAGGCCGTTTCATAGTATTAACGGCCAATTTAAAATTGTGTCCGCCGAGGTCAAGTCGGCCATTGTTGGCTCACTTGCGGGAGCGTGTTTTCATCAGTTTGATGAGCAGGGCAGGTACTTCTACTTGGGATCAGAGTGCGACTTGGGTTCCTTGGTCATCAAGAATGATGAAGTACTCGACTACACGGGAGAATGCTCTCTTTGCAGGCTTCCCAAATTCACGACATTCTTCGGACCGCTTCGATTTGTGAAATCGCTCTGGTCTGGTGAAGATATCGTCCGTGAGTCATTTAACGATGGGTGTCTGTTCACTCCGAAAGCATTTGACTTGCTACGAACATTCGATCGAAGCCTTAACCGAGATGGAATTGCCCTTTGGGGATGACTGGCTTTTGGGTACCATTCGGTGTCTGCATCACGATTGTTGGGAGAATTCCGGGGATCGTATTTGATTGGCTAGTGGACATAATTCGAATACACTGCCCCGGGGGTGAAGAGGAAGAAGACGGTGTTGATCTCGTGCTTGCATGAGTAGATGTTCCCAACAGCCTCAGCCGAGCTATCGCGGGTGGCCCCGATTTCTCGTAATCGGGGTGCCGAAGGCATAAGAGGTGTAGTTGAGTGCGTCCCTGTCGTGGGCACACTGGTATTTGCCGGCCAATCAGTGTGGCGTAATCGGCAATAAGAACAATTCTGTTTATCCCGAAACCTCCTGGGCCTGACGGCCCCCCGATAGCCGAGCTATCGGGGCTACCCGCTATCGGGGCTACCCGCTGGTTAGTGGGAAACGTTCAATGACAATGAAGACCTCAATAGAACCAAGTTCGGAGGAAGAACATGAAGGCCATGGTGCATCGCCTGATGATCGTGACGTTGCTTGCTCCAATGGGGCTTGCTCCGATTGGCTGTGGCAAGACTCACGATACACCGACTGAACCTCCAAAGAAACAAGAAACACTGACTGGACCTTCAAAGAAACAAGTCCCGATAGACACCGCCTTGCCTGATTTCTCGGCGTTGAAGGAAGGCATGAGCCTGGATGAAGCACGTACGCTCCTCGGGTCACAAGGTTGCCCGCGCGCAAACCCGTCACCTGAAGAAGCGATTCATGATTTTGATTTTGACGGTGTCTCGGTCCAATTAATCGTCCAGCCCATTGGCAACCCTATCGTTGTCAAGAAAGTGGTGGTCCACCGTCATGGCATGACCGCGGCAGAAGTCCGTGCTGAACGTGGCAAGAAATGGGCTGAGTGGGTTAAAGCCCATCCAGTCGGGAAATCAACCGACAAAAACTCCGAACCGAAGGACTCACTTGACACAGAATAGCTGCGCCGGTTGGCCCAGACAGCTTGCCTGTCTGGTCGGCGCAGTCGCAAGAGGCTCACAGCCCCGGCTTGCCCAGCCGACCGTCGGCCGACTCGGGCGGCCCCTCGGGCGTGAGGTCGATGTCCAGGCCGAGGACGCGGCCGGGCGAGACGGGAGTTGCCAGGGCGAGAATGAGACGGCCCGA
>JAFGFF010000271.1 GCA_016931075.1 Pirellulales bacterium
CCCTTGCCGTCGAGCGGGTTGCCCAACGGGTCGATCACGCGGCCCAGCACGGCGTCGCCCACGGGCACGCTCAACAGCCGGCCCGTGCTGCGGACTTCGTCCCCTTCGTTGATCTCGAGGAAGTCGCCGAGGATGATGACCCCGACCGAGTTCTCTTCGAGGTTGAAGGCCAATCCGAAGACGTCGCCGGGGAACTCGACCATTTCGCCGGACATGACTCCGGAGAGGCCGTAGACTCGCGCAATTCCATCGCCCACCTCCAGCACCCGACCGACTTCACGGACGTCGATCTGGGATTGGTACTGTTCAATTTCCTGCTGGATTACGGAAGCGATCTCGTCGGCTTTGAATTTCATGGACGCTTCTTTCTATCATCTGTTTCCGCGCGGCTTCGAGCGAGGCGGCGATCGAGCCGTCGTAGACGGTGTCGCCCACCCGCACCACGGCGCCGCCGATCAGGTCGGGGTCGGTCCGGCGCGAGACAACCGGCTCGCCGCCGATCAGCTCGCGCAACTTGTCCGCCACCCGCTGGGCCAGGGCGTCGTCGATCTCGACCGGCGTGGTCAGTTCGACGGGCACCCGGTTGCGGAGCTTGTCGTAAAGAACGTGCGCCTGACGGTGGATCGCGCGGAGGCAGTCGAGCCGGTCGTGGCGCGAAACCACTTTCAGGAAATTGAGAAACAGCACCGGCACCCGCGGCCCGAGCACGCGGTCGAGAATGCCGAGCTTCTCCTCGTGCGAAATCAATCGAGAGGCCAAAACCTCTTCGAACTGGGGGAACGGATCGAGCATGTCGTCGACGAACGAATCGAACACGTCCACCAGCGCGCCACTGGCGCTGACGTTCTCGGCGGCTCCCAAGAACGCCTCGGCGTAGACGTCGCCGACGTGCTCGCGCGGAACGTCGACGTCCCTCTCAGCCGCCCATTGGGCATCGCGTGCGGTTCGGTCTTCGACCATCACTCGGTCCGTGTTCGACTATCCGGTTCCATTTTCATCTGGCTGGGTGGCACTGGCGTCTCGCCAGTGCTTTTTGCAGCTCCTTTTCCTTTCAACACGATTGGGTGGCACTGGCGTCTCGCCAGTGTCCGTCGGGCCTCTTCCAACACGGGCAAAATGCCCGTGCCACCCGGCGTTATCCGTGTCCGTTGGTTTTCTTCGGGCCGGTGAAGTCGGACACCGCCTGGCGGACCAGGTCGGCGTGGGCTTCGGGCCGCAGTTCGGCGCGGACGATCCGGCCGGCCAGGCCGACGGCCAGGTCGGCGCTCCGTTCGGCCAACTCCTTCAAGGCGCCGACCGTCGCGTTGTCGATCTCGGCCAACGCCCGCTGGTGCTCGGCCTTGGCCTCGTCCCGCGCGGCGTCGACGATCGCCCGGGCGTTCTTCTCGGCGTCGTCCCGGGCATGCTTGAGCATCTGGCGGACCTCGTCGCCGGCCGCTTCGAGCTTCTGCTCGTACTCGGCCAGCAACCGCTTCGCCTCCGCGTTGCTCGCTTCCGCCCCGGCGATATGGTCGGCGATGCCCTTCTCCCGCTTGGCCAACCCGTCCATGATCGGCCCCCAGGCGAATTTCCAAAGAACCGCCAGGAGGACGAGGAAGATGACGCCTGTCCATAGGGCCAGGTCCTTCTTCCACTCGAGCGGTCCGGCGTCGTGCTCGCCCTCGGCGGGCGGATGGGGCGCTTTGCCTTCGGCCTGGTCAATATCCTTCTCGATCGTGCCGCCCGCCTCCTGCTTGAGGGCGCCCGAGAGCGTCTTCGGGTCCGAAGGCCCGTCTTCCGCCCACGCCGTGCCTGCAAGAAGCGCCAGCACCGTGCCGAGCATCGCGCCGATTGCAATCCGTCTTGCGGTCATCGTTATGCCTCACCCGCTGGGAACCGCGGCTATTTGGCCAAGCAGACGATCAGAGCGAAGAACGTCGCTCCTTCGATCAGCGCGGCCGAAATGATCATGGCCGTTTGGATGTTGCCGGCCACCTCGGGCTGGCGGGCCATGCTCTCGACGGCACACGAGCCGATCTTGCCGATGCCGTAGCCCGCGCCGATGATGATCAGGCCCGCGCCAAATGCGGCGCTGAACGCGATCAGCGGGCTGACGGGAGTCGGAGCCGGCGTGGTCGCCGGAGCCGGTGTTGTAGCCGGAGTCGTCTCGGGCTCGCCTTCCCCATTGTGCTGAGCCAGCACCGGCGAGGCCATCAGCAGCAACACGACACACAAGGCTGCCAGGTGGGTCAATTTTCTCACTTCTACTGTCTCCTTCTTACTAACGTGGTCCGCTCGGCGGGCGGGGCCGTCGCATTAGTGCTGGTGGACCGCCATGCCGATGAAGAGTGCTGATAGAAACGCGAATATATACGCTTGCAAAAACGCAACGAACAATTCCAGAAGACTGATGGCGACCGCCCCGAAAATGCTGCTGAGCATTACCGTCGACCATAACGCAATGTGTCGATCGGCCGTCAGAGCGATAAAGCCGATGATCACGGCCAAGACCAGGTGGCCGGCGAACATGTTGGCCATTAGACGCACGGAAAGGACAAAATGCTTGATCACCATCCCGATGACTTCAATAAAGAAAATCATCGGCTTGATGAAGATGGCCATGACGAATGGCAACTCCATTCGAGGCACTTGTCCAGTCCAGAACCGGATCGGCCCATACTTCCGTATTCCCGCTCCGATCACGGTCACGAACGTGATGATCGCCAACATGCCCGTGCAGGCAATGGCTCCCGTCGGTGAGCCTGCCCAAGGGAGCATGCCCAGCAGGTTGCACGCCAGGATGAAGAAGAATATCGTCCAGATGAACGGCAGGAAGCGGTCGGCGTCCTTCTTGCCGATGGCGGGCCGGGCGACCTCGTCTCGCATGAACAGGAGCATCGCTTCGAAGAAGTTCCAGAAGCGACCCTGAGGACGCTGGCCCGTGGCAATGCGACGGGCCAACGGAACGAAGATCGCGATCAACAGAATCGCGGCGACGACCTCCAATATGGAGAACTTCGTCAGCCCGATCGCCTGGAGCGGCTCTGGGATCTTCCATTCAAGCCCGAAGGGGAAGTGGAACGTGTCCACGTCCTTCACGTGAGCCATCATGTGAGACGTATCTGACATTTATCCGTTAGCCCATTCTCAGTTCGCGGGCGAGCGCGCAGTCATTTCGTCTCGCCTTGTTCCGACTTCGGCGCCGGGAGCGAGAGATACACCTCGACCGCCAGCGCAAGCTCGAAGAACACCAAAAGATACAACAGGAAACCGGCCCCAGCCAGGGCGGTGCCGGTGAGTTGGACGGCCAGGCCGAGTCCGAGAGGGATTCCCATCCGGAAAATCATTCCCCACAGTAATCCCTTCAGGGCACGGTCGGTGCCTCGGAAGGGTTCATTGACCACCAGGGCGGCCCCGGCGCCCGCCAGACAGAGCGCTGCGGCCGTGACGGCGGCCAGGATGCCTGTCATGCCCGAGTGGAAATAGCCGATCGGCGCGGCCAGCAAGACGCAGGGCGCCGCCAGTGCCGCGACCAGCACGCCGCCGCGCGCCGCCAGGCTTCGCCGTCTAAGGTCTGTCAGCCACACTTCCATCAGACTCGCTAGGACCACGGGGCCGTGCCGCGGATTCCGGTCCGCTGGGCGTGTCGGCCCGATCGGGCGTGAAAGGTTTGGAGGGTGTGCTCTTCTTGTTCGCGTCGGCCAGTTTCAACAGGTGCCACATCCCGGTGGCGAACCCGAGGACCGTGCCCAGCAGCAGGAAGACCAGTTTGGTCCCCAGCCGCTGGTCGAGCCAATGGCCCGCCAACGCAGGCAGGGCCATCTCGAGGCCGATCGTCGTGACCTGGGAGACCCAGCCCATCGCTTGGGCCATGGCTGAACGGTCGTCAGGCTGCCTCTCCATTGGCAACGGCCCCCGCGGGTTTGGTGCAACGGACGACAAGCCGCCGGCACGGACCCCGCTAAAGACGGTCCCACAGGCAAAGCGAGTGAGTCTATCGGTCGGTCGTCCGGAAGTCAACCGGCCCGACCCGGCCCCACCCGGTCACTCTCTATATTTAGGTCACTCCAAGAGTTAAAGCAAAAACCCCCACCAGGAAGGGCCCCTATCTGTGGTAAAATCGTTGCATTTCGGCCGGATTTTGGATAGGATGGAGTCGCTGGCGATGGTCGCTCCCGCCCGGACCTTCAATGGCTGGGAACCTACCTACGGCGGCCACGCGGCAACAGACATCGGGGGATGGCGATAGCTCGGTCCGGACAAGGCGCGACGCAGGGAGCGTCGAGCGCCGGATGGGGCCAGCGCCGGACGGGCAAACAACCGCCCAACCGATGTCTGGCACCCACCCCATGAACGCACCGATGCAAGGGCTTGCCTCGACGAGGCGGCCCATTCGAGGCACGGACAGCCGCGCGGACCAGATTGGCGTCTTTCCCACGCTCCCGAGCGTGGATCGGACCATCGGAGGAAGGTTCTGTGATTACTGCCGCAAAACTCAGAGCACAAACGGTCAAAGACCTGGCCGCCATGGCCAAACGCGAAGGCGTCGCCGGCTGGCACTCGATGCGCAAGGAGCAGTTGATCAAAGCCCTGCTCAAGTGCGCCAAGGACGAGTCGAACCGGCGACGGGAGAGCAAACGTGGTCGCGGGACGAACGGTACGTCCGCCTCGGAAGGGCCGGCTCGATCGGTCGACGGGCGGTTCGAGTCGAAGCGCAAGGCGTCGCAGCGCGACCGCCAGCGTCTTGTCCAGATCCGCGCCAAGCTGGCCCAGGCCAAGGACCTTGCTCACCAATCCACGCCCGAACGCAAGACCCCGACGACCGACCGGCTGGTCGTCATGGTCCGCGACCCCTACTGGCTGCACGCCTACTGGGAATTGACGCCTCAGAGCATCGAGCGGGCCCAGGTGGCGATGGGTCGGCATTGGCACGAAGCGCGGCCCGTCTTGCGGCTCTACGAACTGGCCCAGCGCGGCACCACCGAGGCGGCCCGAACCGTCGTCCGCGACATCGAGATCCACGGCGGCGTGAACAACTGGTATCTGGACGTGCAGGACCCGCCGAAGAGCTTCCAGCTCGACATCGGCTACGTGGCGGCCGGCGGCCGGTTCCTTTCTCTTGCCCGAAGCAACGTGGTCAGCACGGTCGCGCCGAAGAAACCCAACGGGGTCGACGGCAATTGGGCCGGCGTGGCCGAGGACTTCGACCGGATCTACGCCATGAGCGGCGGCTACGAAAACCACGCCGCGCAAATGCAGTTGAAAGAAGTCTTCGAGGAGCAGCTTCGCCGTCCGATGGGCACGCCGATGGCTACGCGGTTCGGCCTGGGCGCCGAAGCGGTGAGCCACGCCCGCGGCGCATTCGTCCTGGAGGTCGACGCCGAAATGGTCGTCTTCGGGGCAACCGAACCGGGCGCCCACGTCACCCTTCGCGGCCGGCCCATCCAACTGAACGACGACGGCACGTTCACGCTCCGTTTTCCGATGCCCGACCGCCGCCAGGTGCTTCCGGTGGTGGCCAGCAGCGGCGACGGCGTCGAACAGCGCACGGTCGTCCTGGCCGTTGAGCGGAACACGAAGGTCATGGAGCCGGTGACCCGCGAGATGGCCGAGCAATAGCCGCCCACTTCCCGCCCCACGGCGCGGCGTGTACACTGCGTAGGGTGGGGCACACCTGCCCCACCAAGCTCGCAAGCTAGAGATTCTTGGTGGGGCAGGTGTGCCCCACCCTACTGTTTGTTTGTCTCGCCGCTGAGTGGGGTTCATCATCACCGTGCAACTAATCCGCCAGCCAGATGATCTGCCCGAGGCGCTGCGCGGGGGCGCGGTGGCCATCGGCAACTTCGACGGGGTGCATCAGGGACATGCACGTCTGATCGAGACCCTTCGGGCCGAGGCCGATCGGGTCGGTGGGCCGGCTGTTGCCTTCACGTTCGATCCGCACCCCGCCCAGATCCTGCGCCCCGACGCGGCCCCACCGCTTCTGACCGGCACACAGCGAAAGGCCGACCTGCTCGCCCAGCTCGGTGTCGACGCCGTGGTCGCCTATCCGACCGATCGGGCGTTTCTGGACCTGGACGCCGACACATTCTTCCAACGGCTGGTCCGCGACCGGCTCGACGCCCGGGCGATGGTCGAAGGATCGAACTTCCTCTTCGGCCACAACCGATCGGGCGACCTGACGACGCTCGGCCGATTGTGCGACCAGGCGGGCATTGCCCTGAGGGTGGTCGATCCGATCTCGGTCGACGGCCTGATCGTCTCGAGTTCGCGAGTCCGCGAGCTGTTGGCCCAAGGGCGTCTGGAGCAAGCCAACCGGCTCCTGACCGCGCCGTATCGCATCGCCGGCACGGTCGGCGAAGGTCGGCACCGAGGCGCGACGCTTGGATATCCAACGGCCAACATCGAGCGGATCGGGACATTGCTGCCCAGCGAGGGAATCTACGCCGGTCGGGCGTGGATCGAGCAAACGCCGCACGCGGCGGCTGTCAGCCTGGGACCGAATCGGACGTTCGACGAGGAGGAAATCAAGGTCGAGGCGTTCATTCTCGACTTCTCCGGCAGCCTGTACGGTAAGCCGATCAAGGTTGACTTTTTAGCCCGGCTCAGGGACATTAAGCGGTTTGACAGCGTCGAGGCGCTGGTGGCCCAAATCGACCACGACGTGGCGGCCGTTCGCCAAATTGTCGCCGCGACGCCGGACATCCCCGCACGGAGCCCGCAACCGTGAGCAAGACCAAGGACACGCCCGCGACCAACCCGACCACCTCGCCGATCGACTGGCCGCGATTCGTCGAGATCGTCCAGGCCCACCGGCGGTTTCTTCTGACGACGCACATCCGGCCCGACTGCGACGCCCTGGGCAGCACGCTGGCCATGGGCGCGATTCTCGAATCGCTCGGCAAGGACGTGTCGATCGTCGTCGGCTACGACGTGCCGGCCAATCTGCGTTGGATCGACCGCGGTGGCAAGATCCTTCGCTTGGGCAAAGATATTTCGGACGAAGAAGTCGACGCGGTCGACGTGCTCATGGTGCTAGACACGTCGGCGTGGGCCCAGTTGAGTCACCTTGAAGACGTCATCCGCCGCACTAAGGCCCAGAAGATCGTTTTGGATCATCACGTCAACGGCGACGAACTGGGGGCCGAGGAGTTTCGCGATCGGGGCGCGGAAGCGACCGGCCGGCTCGTGGTCGAAGCGGCCGACGCGCTGGGCGTCGAGCTGACCGCCGAGATGGCCGCCAGACTGTTCGCGGCCATATCAACCGACACGGGCTGGTTCCGATTTCCGTCGGCTGGCAGCGATTGCTATCGCCTGGCCGGGCGGCTGATCGACGCCGGCGCGTCGCCGCCGGCCATTTACGCCGAGTTGTACGAGAACGAGACGCTCGCCCGGCTACGGCTGATCGGTCGAACGATGGCCCGGGCCGAAACCGACCTGGACAGCCGGTTGATCTACACCTGGATCACGCGCGACGATTTCGACGCGACCGGCGCGGCGCCGACCGACAGCGAAGACGTGGTCAACATGACCTATTCGGTCAGCGGCACCGAGGGGGCCGTCATTCTCGTCGAGCAGCCCGAGGGCGGATTCAAAGTCAGCTTCCGCAGCCGCTGCAAGATGGATTGTTCCGAGGTGGCCAGCCAGTTCGGCGGCGGAGGCCACAAGGCGGCGGCCGGCGCCATGGTCCACGAGCCGCTCGAAACGGCCCGCTCGCGTGTGCTTGACGCGGTTCGCCAAGCCATGCGATAATAGCCGCACAAGGCCCACCTCCCAGACGCGCCCGCCTGTTTGGCCTCATAGTGTGTCGCACATTATTGGGTGGCTGGGGCATTTGCCCCAGGTCGTTTGAATATCTCTGATCTCTGGGGCAAATGCCCCAGCCACCCCGGGCACTGCTGGACAAGCCAGCAGTGGCACCTAAATTTCCGTGAAATCGCGCGACGGAGAGTTTTAACGTCATGGAAAACCAACCGAGTTCGTCCTCTTGTTGCGGTGGATCCGCTGCTTCGAAACCCAACGAACCGCGGCGGGGTTTTTTGGCCAAGATGGCCGCCGTCGTGCTCGGGCTGGTGGCGATCGCCGTGCCGGGAGCGGTGGGGCTGATCACGGCGTTGAATCCGTTTCGCCAGAAAGGGGCCGGGGGACAGTTCTTCCGCGTCACCACGCTCGACGTGCTGCCCGAGGACGGCACGCCGCAGCGGTTCCCGATCATCTCCGACCGCCGGGACGCCTGGACACTCTTCCCCGACGAGCCGATCGGGTTCGTGTACCTTCGGCGCGTGAAGCCCGACGAAGTCAAGGCGCTGAACGTGATCTGCCCTCATGCCGGGTGCTTTATCGGCTACGACGCCAAGGCGAACGGCTTTCTGTGCCCTTGCCACGTCGCTCATTTCGATCTGGACGGCCGGCGGACCGACGAACACTCGCACAGCCCTCGCGACATGGACACGCTCGACGACGTCGAGATCCGCAACGGGAACGAGGTCTGGGTCCGGTTCGAGAATTTCAAGAACGGCACGGCCGACAAGATCGCCGAGGTGTGATCGACGATTTAGATTCGTGTACAAATCATTTGAATAATCCACACATTTGTAGGAGGCGACTCCTGTCGCCGAATGTCCCCCAGTTCGGTCCTATTCGGCGACAGGAGTCGCCTCCTACAAATCGAAAGTAACCATTTATACACAACGCCTTGCCACCCCGCACAGGACGCCAACAAGGGATTACGGAAGCATGAACGCTATAAGCCGATGGTTGGATGACCGGACGGGCCTGCTGCGAGGATGGAGGGCCTTTCATGAGGCGACCGTGCCGGGCAGGGCCTGCTTGTGCCGGTCGTTGCCCTTCGTGCTGGGATTCGCCTTCTTCGTCCAAGTGGTGACGGGCCTGTTCATCCTGATGCACTACAGCGCGGGCGCCCAGAGCGCGTGGGAGAGCATCTATCACCTGAAATACAACGTGCCCGGCGGATGGGTGCTTCTGGCCGTACATCACTACATGGGCCAGGCAGTCCTCGTGCTGGTCGGGCTGTACCTGATCGGGATGATCCTGAGCCGGGCCTATCGGGCGCCGCGCGAGTTCGTCTTCTGGACCGTCCTTCTGTTGGGCCTGCTCACGTTGGGGCTGCTGTTGACCGGCGATCTGCTGGCCTGGGACGCCAACAGCCAATCGAGCACCCAGGTCCGCGTCGGATTCCTCAAGATGCTGCCGGGCGTGGGCAGCGAGCTGTACAAGCTGGCCGCGGGCGGGCCAGCGTTCGGCCATTTGACGCTCACGCGGTTCCTGGCCCTGCATACGGTCGTCCTGGGCGGCGGGTTCTTTGTTCTTTTGCTGCTTCGGGCCTGGTTCGCTCGCAGGGCAAACATGAGTGAAGCCGCGCCAAGTAAGTCGTCAAGCTGCCCGGTTGGTTCGGCATCCGGCAGCAAATCACCATCCCGTGCGTACTACTGGCCGGGTCAGTTGCTTTGGAATGTGATCGGCTGTTTGATCCTGTTGGGCGTGGTCGGGCTGCTGACCGTGTCGCACGGCACGACGGGGCCCGAGGTCGGCGTGGAACTGGGCGCGCCGGCCGATGCGACCGAGTTCTACAACGCGGCCCGACCCGAGTGGGCCTTCATGGGCCTGTACGGGTTCACCAAGGTCTTCGCCGAGGTGTGGCCCGACACGTCGCAGGCCGTGGCCGTCTTCGTCGTTCCCACCGGGCTGATCGTCTTGTTTCTGCTGATGCCCTTCACCGGCCGGTTGATGATCGGGCATGTGTTCAACGTGGCTCTCCTGATCGTCCTGTTGGGCGGCGATGCGTGGTTGACCTATCGGGTGATCGCCGAGGATAGGGCGAACGAAGAGCACCAGGCCGCGCTGGCCCAGGGACGTTGCGACGCGGCCCGAGTGCATACGCTCATCGAGGGACGCGGCGGTATGCCGGTCACCGGGGCGCTGACGTTGCTCAAGGAAGACCCGAAGACCCAAGGGGCCCGACTCTTCAAACAGCATTGCGCCAGTTGCCACCCCTACGTCGGCCAGACCGACCAGGACATCCCGTCGCAGGATCCTTCGGCGTCGAACCTCTTTGGCTATGGCACACGGAAATGGGTCGCCGGTTGGCTCGATCCAAAGCAAATCGCCGGGCCGGACTATTTCGGCAAGACGGCCTTCGCTCGTGGCAAGATGGTTGGGCACGTCAAAGAACTGTACTCCGACCTGGAGGAGGAAGACAAAGAGGACCGCGACACGATCGTCATGGCCCTGTCGGCCGAAGCGGGGCTGACTTGCCAGAGAGCCATGGACAAGAAGGACGCCGAGCGGATCGCCGAAGGTCGGGAGATGATCCTGGATGAGTGCACCGACTGCCACCGGTTTCACGACAAGGGCAGCCTTGGCGCTCCGCCCGACCTGACCGGCTACGGTTCCCGCGAGTGGACGATCGCCATCCTCAGCGATCCGGCTCACGGGCGGTTCTACGGCGAGCGCAACGACCGCATGCCCTCCTACGCCCCAGCCGATCCCAACAAGCGGGTTCTTTCCGCCCAGGAGATCGAACTCCTGACCGACTGGCTCCGCGGCGACTGGTACGAACCGGAAGCCAAAGAGCAACCCTAGTCCCCGTAGGTCAGGCTGTGCCTGATAGAAGCATCGGTTGGTGGTTCATGTCAGGCAGGCACGGCCTGACTTGGGGGGTTTCGTGATGGACAGACCTCAAACGTCCGCGTCGGCAGACGGCAAAAAGAAAATATCCGGTAACAAAATAGAAAAACGCGAAAAATAAATCCACGAGAAGAAAATCGGCCAGGGGCCGATATTTTCCGGCCAGTTCTTCATGCGCGCTTCTGACAAAGGATAATAACGCGAGAAGAAAAACAGGCCTGGCACGTTTTTTCAGGCCAGTTTGTCACGCGCGATTTATTCCTCTTTTCTAAAGAGGGGGTGGCCAAAAAGAAGGTGGAACTCTTTTTGGAATTCGCTATAATGCGATCAAACTGAACGTGTGCCTTAAGGAGAGGGCGCTGCGACGACACGGCCTGCCCGTGGTCGAGGGCGGTGACTGACAACCACCGCTTGGGGACCGCAGCCGGGCTGAGAAACCGGCCTCGGGCCGTGGAGAGACAATTTGAACAGCGTGCCGGCGGGAACCCGCCGGGGGCCGATGCGGAGTAGCGTCCGCTCGGACCGCCCGGCGTAC
>JAFGFF010000272.1 GCA_016931075.1 Pirellulales bacterium
ACCTCCAGACAGAAACCTACTTACAACCGCCGTGAACCTATACCACAATGGCGGCACTCAGTGCAACAGCAACAGGACACAAGGCAAGATCCCGACGTCAGTCAACGGTTATCTGATCAACACGGGCACGAAACTTGTGCTGATCGACGCGGGCGCGGCCGGCGTGTTCGGGCCGACGCTCGGGCAGCTTGTCGGGAACCTCAAGGCGGCCGGCTACGAGCCGGGGCAAGTTGACGTGGTGCTCATCACGCACCTGCACGGCGATCACTTCGGTGGGCTGCTCGGCACCAACGGCAAGCCGGCCTTCCCCAACGCCACAGTCTACGTACCCAAGGCCGACCACGACCGATGGGTTGCGCCGAAAGAAACGTCCAACGAGAAGGCCGGCAAGAAGCCCGACCTGTTCCACCGAATCGCCGCGCCCTACCAGGCCCTGGGCCGGTGGAAGACGCTCGCCGATGGCGACGAGCCGGCGCCCGGCATCCGCGCGGTGGATGCTTCGGGCCACACGCCGGGCCAGCTAGCCTACAAGATCCAGAGCGACGGCCGGACGCTCTTCGCCTGGGGCGACCTGCTGCACTGCGGGGCCATCCAACTCGCCCGGCCCGATGTGTTCGTGGTCTACGACGCCGACTCGCCCAAGGCCGTCGCCTCGCGTAAAAAACTGCTGGTGAAGCTGGCCGCCGACGGCACGCTCATCGCCGGCGCCCATCTGCCCTTCCCCGGCCTGGGCCGCCTCCGAGCCGACGGCCCCTATCACTACGATGCCCCCGCTCGCTACGCGTGGGTGCCCGTGCTTTTCTCGTCCTCGCCGTGAGATTAGGCCACGTCCTGGAGGGCCACGCTCCGTCGTGGCCGGGGTCTCGCGCCGACGGACCACGCATTGCGGTACCCAGCGGACGCGACGGAGCGCGTCCCTCCAACGACTGGGGCCCTCACGGTCCGTGGCGATTATCTGCGCTCGGGCTCGCTCTGCAACGTTTCGGCAGCGCCGATGCACATGCAGGCTCGGGCGGTTTCCGACTTCAGTTCGCCGATCCACTGATGGAGTTCGGCCGTTTTGCCCAACTCGGCCAGGGTCTGTCCGGCGGCCTCGAACGCCTCGACGTCGTCGCGGCCGTCGCCGACCTTTTGCAAGAGTGTCTTGGCCGCCTTCAGTTCACCGGCTTCCAGCAGGGCCGAGGCGACGGCGCCCAGCGCCATGCCGGCACCGACCGACGGCGTGATCCGTTGGGCGACCTCCAGACCCGATTTCACGTCGCCCGACTTGATCAGACCGGCGGCAATCCGGCCTTCCAGAGACGATTTCGGAAAGTTCGTCTCCAGTTGGTCCAAGGTTATCCTAGCGCCGTGGATGTCGCCGATTTGGAGTTCCGCGATCACGAGATTCTGAACGAGCATTATTTTGGCCAGCCCGGCCGAATCGGGCAGATGGAGCGCGACGTCTCGCACCTGGTCGATTCTCCGGCGGCTGCCTTCCTGGTCTCCCTGTTTCGCCAGCACAGCGGCGGTGGAGAGGTATTTCGACCGCATGGCGGCAATCGCTCCGGCGTCGTCGAACAGGCCGAACTTGGAGCTTTGCGCTTCACGCGGGGTATCCTGGATCGTCTTGATCATCGACTCGATGGCCGCTTCGGCGTCCTCCACCTTGCCCGTTTCGATCAGCTTTTTGAAGAGCATTTCATACAGCGCCAACTTTTTTTCGCGCGTGGCGGCCTGGTCGAGGCGTGCCCGCAGGGTTTTTACGTCCAACTTCTCGGCCAGCTTCGTGGCGATGATCCCCTTGGCGGTCGCCCGAAGGACGGGATCGGAAATGCGGTCGGCGAAAGCCCCCGCCTCCGCGGCCTTGCCGTCCTTGACGAGTGCTTGGACAAGACGGTTGTAGACTCGGTCTTGGTATTCCTTCTTGGTCAATCGCGAGGCGAGCGCCGAAGCGTCGTCGATCCGCAGTTTGTCGGTGCAGGCTTCGGCCATCATCAACCAACTCGTTTCCTCCCACTGCGGCGGAAGGCGGTTCTTGACGACGTCGTGGGCCCTGTCCAACTTGCCCTGCCCGGCAAGTGCCGCGGCGATGTCTTGAAACGCGTTGTTTCGGTAAAAAACTTTGGGGAGTCGTTCCGCCAGCGCGATCGCCTCGTCCGGCTGTCCCCAATCCAGGTATGTGCGAATCACATGGGAGTACCCGAAGTTACTGTCCCACCCCAGCGCGACTTCCGCCGCCTGGCGGAGTTCCGCTTGGCCGGCCTTCTTATCACCGTTCTTCCTGAGTTCGTTTGCCAGAAAGTCAAGCGCGTAGATTCGTAGTTGCGGATCATTGATGGGCCCAGTCGCGCTACGGGCCGTCTTGAAATCGCCAGCCCGGGCGAGACAATAGACCAGGTTGTAATGCGTCCTCCCCCGCGCGTCGGCGTCGGCGATCTTTTGGGCATGTTCGACGGCCTGCCCCCGCCACCAGGCGGCCGATTGGAGTTGCTCCGGCCCGACCGCCGGGACCGGCTCGGCCCCCAGCGCGGCGCCGGCCGACAAGAGCAAGCCAAGGGCAAGAAATCTTGATGTTCGTCGCATGATCGGGCTCTCCTGGGGCGTTCGGGTGTCACTGCTCTTGCGGACGTCAACAAGAGCAGTCTGCCAGGCGACCTTTCGGCCCCAGATATAACGCCCGAAATTGAGAGGGCCGTTTACGGCTCTTTCCCGCCGAAGGAGGGCATATTAGCCCCGGCGGACCACCCGTGAACGGGCGTGCGAGACACGGCCCGAAAGGCAGCCTCATCCTGCAGAGATATATAGAACAACAAGGGCCACGCCCCATTGTGGCCGGGGACGCTCACGGTTCCCGGTCACTCAGGCGCGTGGTATCCCACCTTGCTCTTCCTATCCGGGCGGCAACTCGGCCCGTTCGGCCTCGTCTTCCTCGCGGAGGGCCCAATCGGCGCCGACTTTCGCCAGCAAGAAGCAGGCTAGCGCAAGGCCGATGAGCATCGCCAGGCCGATGCGTTGTCCTCGCTCGCCCTCGAACCATTCCTTCTCCTTGCCTTTGAGATACCATGCTCCCTCTTTCGCTTCAGCATCTCCTTCTTTGGTGTCTGCTTTCCCCTTCTTGTCGGCGGCATCCGGCTGCTTGGACACACCTCCTTCCTTGCCAGAGGCGGCTTCTGGCTTTTTGTCGACGGTCTTCTCCTTGTCGTCGCCTTCTTTATTCTTGTCGGGAGCCTTGGCCTTGTTTGCATCCTCTGGCTTCTTTTTCTTGAGCCCGGCCTTTGCTCTTTTGGCTTCCTCCTTTTCTTTCTTCTCTTTTTCCTCTTCCTCCTTCATCTTCTTCTCTTCCTCCGAGCCTCTCTGCAGGAGTTTGAACTCTTCACCTACGGAGATGTGCTGAATGGGCGCGCTGAGACCGGGCTGCCGGAGTATCGCTGGAACGATACCCCCGAAGATGGCAGCACCTGCCATGAGGCCGGAGGCGATGAGGATACCCTGACTTCGCCGGGCTTGCCTAACCTTCTCGCTGCCGCCCGTCTTGCCGATGAGATAGGAAACGAACGCTCCGGCGAGTACGGCCATGTTGATGGGCATCGAGATATACATGCCCAGCGAGAACGCCAACATGGGAACGCCGGCCATGTAGAGCATGATGGCCACGCTCCCGCCGAGGCCGTACAGCAGCCACGGTTGGTTTGCCCGATCCTCCAAGAGCCCCTTGGCGACTGCGGCGATCAGGTTCGCCTGGGGCGCGGGCAGAACGTCCGTATTGGAGGTAGTGGTGCCGGGAATCAGGAAGTTGTAGGCCGAATCCATCAGCGGGATCACGAAGGCCACGACCAGCGCCGCCACGACGATGCCGAGGAATTTCCAGACCTCCTGCTTGCGCGGCGTGGAACCGATCCAATAGCCGATTTTGAAATCGGAGATGAGCGCGCCGGACGTGGACAGCGCCGTGCAGACAGCACAACCGACGATCACGGCGATGAATATGCCGGCCTTGCCCGACAGTCCGGTCGCCACCAACGCCAGGATCGTCAACACCACGGTGATCAGGGTCATTCCGGACACCGGGTTCACGCCGACGATGGCGATGGCCTGCGCGGCGACGGGCGTAAAGAGGAACGATAGAGCGAAGCCGACCACCGCACCGACAGCGGCGAATACGAGACTCTCAGACACCGAGTAGCCCATGTTCGGGTTGGATCGGCACACCACAAAGAACAGCAGTCCCATGAGGATCGTCGAGCCAAACTGAATGAACAGCACATTACGGGGCGCCATGTCGGTTTGAGTGCGAGGCGCGGCCTCGACCTTGCCGCTCTTCAGGCCTTTGAAGCCCAATGACACGGAGCCAAGGACGATATTGCCCATCCGGATGATGCCGATGATGCCGGAAACGGCAATGGCTCCGATACCGATGGGATGGACGAACGCCTTGAAGATCTCCCCGGACGACATTATCGCGATTTCGTGGGTCTTGCCGGCGTAGGTGAGTTCGGGGATGTGCGTTCCGAACTCATAGACCAGCGGCACCAGCACGAAACCGGCGAAGACCGATCCCGCGGCGATCACGGCGGCGTAGCGAAGGCCGATGATGTAGCCCAGGCCGAAGAGAGCGGCCGTTCCGTCGACCGATAGATCCATCCGCAAGTTCGACATTTTCTCGCCGAACCCTCCCAGCAGCGTCTTGCTGGTGATTCCCGGATTCCAGGCGCGGACGCCCTCGACCAGGAAGTCAAAAGCGGCCCCCAGCCCGAACGCGGCCAGCAACACTTTGCCCGCGCTTTTGGAGGTGCCTTCGCCCGACACCAGGATCTCGTTGATGGCGGTCGCTTCCGGGAAGGGAAGATCGCCGTGCAGATCCTTGACGAAGTATTTGCGCAACGGGATGATCAACACGACTCCGAGGAAACCGCCGACCACGCAAGCGAGAAAGATCTCCCACCACTGCGCTTCAAGCTGATTGATATAAAGTGCCGGGATGAGGAATGCGCTGCCGGCCGCGACGACACCGGCCGCCTGGCCGATCGACTGGACAATGACGTTCTCGAGGATCGTGCTCTTGCCGCCGGGCTTGATCCCCCGCCGGCCGAAGAAGATGGCCATGATCGCGATCGGGATAGAAGCCTCGATCGCGTTGCCCGCGCGAAGGGCCATGAAAACGCACGCCGCCGAGAAGACGACCACCATGAGTAATCCGACAGTCACCGACCAGGGGGTGACTTCAGCGCGGAGGTCTTCGGCCGGGACGATGGGCTTGTACTCTTCGCCGGGGGCCAGTTTGGTGTAGGCGTTGGAGGGTAGGAGCTTGCTCGATTTTTTGGGGCTGCCGGTTTCCATGTTTCGATGTGTTCGCTGGGGTCAGGGGATCGAGAAATGGACGATTAAATCAATAAACGGGCAGGTCACCGCCCATTTCATTCTTGTCGATGATGTCAGCCGGGTGGCACTGGCGTCTCGCCAGTGTTGGTTGGAGCAAGACACTGGCGAGACGCCAGTGCCACCCATTGTGTAGGTACAGTACGTGGGCCTCATTTTTCTCCAGGACGGGTCACGTTCAAACGTCTCTTACCCCTTATCCTCTCCCCACACCTCGGCCAGTTTGAGGAGCCACTCGACCGACTCGACCATTTCGTCGAGGCAGGCCCATTCCAGGGCGGAGTGGAAGGTGTGGCCGCCGGCGGAGAGGTTCGGGGTGGGCAGGCCCATCTCGGTCAGACGCGAGCCGTCGGTGCCGCCGCGGACGATGGTCTGCTTGCCCGACCGGCCCAGCCGCTTCAGGGCTTCCTCGGCATGGGCCACGGCCCGGGGCTCGTTGAGGAGGCCTTCGGCCATGTTGCGGTACTGGCGTTGGATTTCGACGTCGATCTTCAGGCCGGGGAACTCTTTGATCGTGGCGTCGGCCGCGTCGCGGACCCGTTTGGCCAGGCCGTCGAGCTGCGCGGCGTCGAAATCACGCAACAGGACCTTCAGCTTCATCTGGCCCACGCCGCTGCCGGCCAGGTCGTAAGGATGCAGGAACCCGTCGCGCTGGTCGGTCGACTCGGGCGAGAGGATGTCGCGCGGCAGGCGGCAGAGGAAGTCGCCGACCGCCCGAATGGCATTGACCATCCGGCCCTTGGCGATCGCCGGGTGGATGTTCACGCCGTGGAACGTGACGACCGCCTGGTCGGCCGAGAACGTCTCGACGTCGATCTCGCTGCTGCCCTGGCCGTCGAGCGTGTAGCAGACCGTCGCGCCGATCTTCTCCAGGCTGAGCTTGTCGACGCCGTGGCCGATCTCCTCGTCGCAGGTAAAGACGATCCGCAACGGGCAATGCGGCAACTCGGGATTTTCCAGGAGCGACTGGACCGTCTCCATGATGATGGCCACGCCGCCTTTGTCGTCGGCCCCCAGGAGCGTCGTGCCGTCGGTGGTGATCAGCGTACGTCCTTCGAGTTCCTTCAATTCCGGGTTGGCGTCGACGGTAATCACTTTACTCGTGTCGCCAGGCAGGACGATGTCACCGCCGGCGTACTTCTCGATGATCTGCGGCTTGATGTTGGCCCCGCTCGTCTCGGGCGACGTGTCGAGGTGAGAGCACAGGGCGACGACCGGCGGCGTGTCGGAAGCCGTGTTGCGGCCGGGCAGCGTGGCCGTCACGATGCCGTGCTCGTCCTGCTGGGCGTCAGCCAGGCCCATGGCCTGAAGCTCGCCCAACAGCAGCCGTCCCAGCTCCAACTGGCCGGGTGAGCTGGGATAGCCCTCGGCATCGCCTTGGGCCATCGTGTCGATTGCGATGTAACGGAGGAAACGCTCCAGGAGACGGTCTCGGTTCATTTTTTTACTCCCAAGCATCGGGAAAAGGGGACAGTCCCCATTTGCCGGAACGGCCCTTCGGGTGCTTCGCACAAATGGGGACTGTCCCCTTTTCCCTTCGAGGTGGTCGACACGTTGCCAGAAGCCAATGACGCCCCCCTATCGTAACGGTCTTGTAATGAGGCCGCAAGAATGCCACGCCAGGTCTCCTGTTCGGATTTTCTTGCCCTGGTGGTGCACATTGCCGGTGGCCCGGCCTGGAGGGCCACGCTCCGTCGTGGCCAGGGCCTCACGCCGAACGGACGCGACGGAGCGCGTCCCTCCAGGTTCCGCAGGTCAGGCTAGCCACTAGTCACTAGCCACAAACCACTAAACCCCCTCACCCCAACCCCTCTCCCAACGGGAGAGGGGAGCCTTTGGACCGGGTCGGGCGGTTGGGGGAACTTTTCCTCGTTTTGGCCGTCCAACGTATCAGGATTGGTCAACATTTTCCGCTGTTTGGGAGGAGAGCCATGAAACGTCATGTCGCGAAACAGGTTGTCGGCCTGCTGATCGTCTCGGTGGGGCTGCTGGGTACGAGCGGGGCCAGGGCGGAGGAATCGGCCAAGAAGGTGGAAGGCCCGAAGAAGGGGCCGAGAATCGAAATCGCGTTCGTTCTGGACACGACCGGCTCGATGAGTGGGCTGATCGCCGGGGCAAAGGAGAAGATCTGGTCGATTGCCAACCAAATATCCTCGGGCAAGCCCCGGCCCGACGTCTTCATGGCCCTGGTCCCCTACCGCGACAAGGGCGACAGCTACGTCACGAAGGTCTTTCAACTGACAAGCAATCTGGACCAGGTCCACACTGACTTGATGAAGTTTCAGGCCCAAGGCGGCGGCGACGGGCCGGAGAACGTCAACCAGGGCCTCTATGACGCCATCCACAAGCTCCAGTGGTCCGAGGGCAAGAAGGTCACGCGGATCATCTACCTGGTCGGCGACTTCCCGCCGCACAACGAGTACAAGGACGTGCCCACCTACGACAAGCTGGCCAAGGCGGCCATCGAGAAGGGCATCTACGTCAACACGATCCTCTGCGGCAACAACAACGAGGCTCGCGTCGTATGGCAGGAAATCGCCCGGCGCGCCGAGGGCGAGTTTTTTCAGATCGCTCAGGACGGGGCCGTCCGGTCGGTCGACACGCCCTACGACCGCAAGCTGGCCGAACTGAACCGCGAGCTGCTCAAAACGGCCGTCGTCTACGGCGAGAAGGCCACCCGCGAAACTCAGACCAAGCTGAACGCCGACGCATCGGCGCCCGTAGCCGAGCCGGAATCGGCCGAGGGCAAGCGGGAGCTCCGCAAGGCGGCCGATCGGGTCGAATTCAGCCTCAAGGCCGGCAAGGCCTCGAGCAACGACCTGATCAGCGACCTGGACAACAACAAGGTGAAGCTCGACAACGTGCCCGTCGACCAACTGCCCGAGACCATGCAAAAGATGACGCCCGCCGAGCGCAAGACCTACGTTGCCAACCAACAGGCTGCCCGCGCGAAGCTGGCCGCCCAGATCAAAGACCTCTCGTCCAAACGGGACGAGCACCTCAAGAAAGAGGCCGCTGCCAGCCCCAGCCCATCCGCCAGCTTCGACCTTAAGGTCATGGAGTCGGCCAAGAAGCAGGCCGCCAAGGCGGGCGTGGAGTATGGGAAGTAGACGGACCTGAAAGAAAACCGAACTCACGGTTGCCCCGGATAGCTCCGCTATCCGGGGGACGTCAGGCCCAAGAGGCTCCCGAGAAGATACAAACGCAGAGAGCAACAGATGATCAAGTCTCTTCTTGCCAGTCGCGGCTAACCAACAGGGAAAAATTCCTCTCCCGCTTCTTGTCGCTTCGCGTTCCCGATAGCACAGCTATTGGCCCCCCCCCGCGCCAAAAATGCTTGCCCAACCAGTCTTGCCATGGTACGCTGGGCGTCAATGGCCGTCGGCGGCAGAGGCCTTCTCTGCCGCATTGGAATCAAGAGGACTGGCAGAGAAAAGGGATCTGAAAATCATGGCTTTCTTCGATTGCTTTGAATCGCGACAACGGCGAATCTTGACGTCGTTACGTACCCTGGTGGCGTTGTTTCTGGTCGGATGCTGGGCAATGAATGGCTGGGCGGCCGGGGACGTCGTAGACAGAACGACGGAGCCCGTTGGTTGGACAGATCCGACCTACGGGAGTTTGGTGTTGGCCCAGTTGCCCGAGACGCCCACGGATGAGCTCAAGGACGCGTTGGAGAAGGGCTACGGGGGCCCCGAACGCAAGTCGGTCGGCATGACGCCGGACGAGCAGATCTTCAAGAGCAAAGAGGGAAACGTGTACGTGGTTCCCGGCTGCCGGAATCCAAGCTATGCGGACGTTTCTAGGCAAGTGGCTCACCGCGTACGGGGTGTAACGGCGCCATGCTTTTTCGGCGCGGGCTCGTCGCTATGCTTCTTCGACGGGAAGTCGTCCGTGGTCGATCTTCGAACGGGAGAGAAGATCGGCTCGGTGAACTACCCGATCGGCCACAATAGGGCAATGGCGTTGAGTGCCGACGGGCGCGCGATGGCGATCGCCCGTGATCGCCAGGGAAACGCCCGGCCCATGATCGATGTCTACGCTGTCCGGAAGGGCGAGGTCATTCGCGAATTGGACCCGAATAAGAAAAACGGCAACCCACAGAGCATTCAGTCTCTCGCGTTCGTTGGCAAACGGGAATTGGCGTGCCACTTGTCCGAGGAAGTCGTTGTCATCGAGGTGATCTCGAAAAAGGTCGTGCGGCGGCTCCCGGTGACGTCGAGTGTGCTGGTATCAAGTGCCTTCAGCGCGGATGGACACTATTTCGCCATGATCAACGAAGGTGCGTTGGAATGGTACGACCTCCGCGCCGGTCGAATGTTGGGCCGGTTGCTGCCCTCGGCTCAAGAAGGGCTTGCCGAAGAGAAGTTGGCCGAAGATACGTGCATCGCGTTTTCTCCCTCGGGAGAAGAGGTCGCAGTGGTCACGGAGAACGGCCGTCTCTTGAGCTGGGACTCGACCGGCAAACGCACGTTCAACCTGGTCGTGGAGAGTCACGTAGGTTCGAATGCCATGCTTGCCTGGATGCCCGACGGCCAGGGCTGGCTGGTCGCCGGCCGAACGCTCGTGATGCGCGAGCCCGCCATGGCAGTCTGGCGGATTCACGGGATGAGGGGTATGCACATGGGGATTGGTCTTCGAGGTTCCAATCTCCCTCGGTTCGTCGGGCGTAACGAAGTGATTGTACCTCGGGATGTACCGGGTGGAACGGAACTGATCCAGCTCAAGGTGCCCTGGGAAGCCATCAAAGCATCACTCGCGGCGTTGGCTCCGGGGGCCGATCCTCTTGTACGCCCCGCCCAGGCTGTGAAACGCAACATTCACGGGACAACAACCCAAGAAGGTCTGGCATGGACCCAGGCCCTGCTCGACATGAACTGTCTACGTGCGGGACACCAAATTGCGGAGAACGCGCCGTATGCCTTGGACGCGAATCCGGTGGAAATCGAAGGCGGCGGCTTCTTGATCACCCCAGATCGGCCTGGCAAAAGCGTGACGCGGATGCCTGGCAAAAAGCGTACCCTCTATGAGCTTCGCCTGACCGCCCGCGACTCGGGCGATGTGTTCTGGCGAAAGCCCGCGACGCTTCCCGGAATGCCGGCCCTTATCGTTTCGAAAGGCCAGCCCTCGGATGCCAGGCAATTGGTCGATGAGCTGACTCATGCAGCCATTGCGGAGTGCGATATCCCGAGTCTCATCCCCAAACAACCGACGATTCCCCAATTGCCCCTGGTGACCTCCATCAGATAACCATAAAAGGGCTCCCAGGCAAGCAGGTGGATTGCACTGCAAGCACGATGGCCGATCTGAAGAGTGCTGGACTGATCTATCTCAAGGGCGTTCTGTTCGCCGCCATCGTGGTCTGCTGCGCGGTGATGCTGTTCTTGACGTCGCCCACCTGGCGGACGGCCCTTCTGATCGGCCTGCTGGTCTGGGCGTCAGCCCGGTTCTATTACTTCTTATTCTATGTGATCGAGAAGTACGTCGACGACCAGTACCGGTTCTCCGGGGTGATTTCATTCATCCGGTACGCGGTCCGGCGGAGGAGGAAAGGCTAGACAGGCACGGTGACCAAACCTGATGAGGCCTGATCGTTCCGATAGCGCGCTACGAACACGCGAGAAATGGCCGAGGCTCGCGGCAATTGGGAGGGACACGCTCTGTGGCGTCCGTGGGTCGGGCAGACTTCGAGCCTGAGATTACCCCAGCGGCCACGACGGAGCGTGGCCCTCCATTGCTTGACTCGCAAAGCACTGGCAGAGCCAGTGGCATCCCCAGTCCCGAGCCCCCAGTCCCGAGCCCCCAGTCCCGAGTCCCCAGCCCCCCAATCCCCAATCCCTACTGAATGAACTGCTCTTCCGCTTCGTCGTTGTGCACGGTCAATTCGCCGGCGTCTTCGAGGCGGCGGATGATGTCGACGATTTGCTGTTGGACTTGCTCGACGTTGGAGAGTCGGACAGGGCCGAGGTAATCCATCTCTTCGCGCAGCAGGTCGGCCGCGCGTTTGGACATGTTGCTGAGGATCTTCTCTTTTAGTTCTTCGCTGGCGCCCTTCAGGGCCATGGCCCATTGCGAGCTTTCGACGTTTTTGAGCACGGTCTGGACGTCGCGGTCGGAGAACTTGGTGATGTCCTCGAAGACGAACATCAGACGCCGGATTTCTTCGACCAGGTCGGGATCTTCCTGGGCGAGGTTTTCCAACAGGCTCCGCTCGGTCGCCCGATCGATCACGTTGAGGATCTCGGCCACACTCGACACGCCGCCGGCGTTCTCGAAACTCTGGCTCATCACGGCGGCCATGCGGTGTTCGAGGCCCCGTTCGACCTCGTGGATGATCTCCGGGCTGGTCTGACCCATCGTGGCGATTCGCCGGACTACGGAGAGCTGGCGCTCGACCGGCAGGCCGCTGATGATGTCGGCTGCCTGGGCGGGCGGGACGTGCGAGAGGATCAGGGCGATCGTCTGAGGATGCTCGTCGATGACGAACGTCAGCAAGTTCTGGCTGTCGACCTTCTGGAGGAAGCCGAACGGCAGGGCCTCGATCGACTGGCGGACGTTGTCCAGCGTGGCGCTGGCCTTCTTGCCCAGTGCCTGTTCGACGAGGGCCCGGGCCACGTCCAGGCCGCCGGCCCGGCCCGCCAACGCGGTCGGATTCGAGTTGGCGAAGTCGCGGATGACGCTCTCTTGTTCGTCGCCGCTGATCGCTCCGAGTCGGGCGATTTCGATCGTGACGGCCTCGACCTGGAACGCGTCGAGACGCCCCAGCAGGGCAGCCGCCTCCGCTTCGGGGAGGCTCATCAGGAGGATCGCGGCCTTGCGGGTGTCGGACTGCGCCATGGGATTGCCGTCGTGTTGCCGGAGAAAAGAGGCTGCCGCGCTGCGGAGCCCGGTTGCTCGGCCCTTATCGGCAGATCGGCCAGTCAACTTGAGCTCAAACGATCGCTTCTTCTTCGACCGGAGCCAACCCCACCTCCAGGGTGAGCTTGCCCCATTCCGTCTCGAACGGCACGCAGACCGGGGTTACGTCGGAGGGAAAGTGGATCTCGTGGTTCGCGCCGGTGATGACGTTCGGCAGGCTTACCTTGAGCTCGTACTCCTCCAACTCCGCCTTGGCCGCGCCAGTGACCATGTTCGTCAGTTCGCCTACGGCGTCGAGCACTTCATCATTGATGCTGGGCATCTCGGTCAGAAGGAGCGTCGCAGCCGCTTTCAAGGCAACGTTTTCGGAAAGGTTCAGGACGACCGTGCCGACCGCTTTGCCTGTCAGGCCGATTACGCCGCTGACCGGGTGCCGCGAGGTGCTCCCATCCTGTAAACAGACCTGCCCTCGCTTTGTATCGCAGTTGAGCATCGTCTGAAAGGTGTTCTTCAGCGATGTGACAAAGGGATTGATGTACTCAACTCGCATGGCGCATTCCTGACGAAAGCCGTGTGTATCAAGTCGGGCAAACCAAGGTGGCCCCACCTCACCTGGCCCCCGGCGACACGGTTGTCGGCGAGAATCCCTTGGTCCGGCGAGCGCGAAGGGCAGCTCGCATCTAAGGAACCATAGAATCCCTGGCGGCCGGGTCAAACGACCGTCGCTGAGAGGCCAATTGGCGCGAGATTCCGGCCACCGGGTCCTGCCGGATCTGACGATTTGCCCGGCGGAGAGCCCCGGACCGGAAAAAATGACCGGTGGGCGTTCCGGTTTACCTGCCCGTTAACTCGCAGGAAGCCGCTTGGCCGGTCCCCTCGGCCAGTTCGACCCGGATCCGCTCGGGCGGGGCACCGGTCAGTTCGGCCACCGAGGCGGCCAGTCGCCGGGCCAGCCACCGGGCAAGCAGTTCGGCCGTCGTGTTGGCCAGGTCCAAGAGAACGCAGTCCCCACGGGGAAAGACCCAACGGCGGCGCTGGAAGACAACCTCGACCTCGTCCTCTCCGGCCTGGACACGGATCGCCTCGTGCCCGGTAGGCAGGAGCACCCGATGGTCCAACTCGGCCAGGATCTCCTTGAGCGCGCGTCGCAGGGCCACGAAGTCGACGACGTAGCCCTCCGCGCCGAGCGGACCGGTCACCTCGGCGCCGACCCGCATGTCATGGCCGTGCAATCCCTCGCACTGGCCCGGGGCCAGCGTGATGAAATGGGCCGCGCTGAAGACCAGGTCGTCGCCGTCCAACCGAACCGAATAGGATTCCATTGTGGACCTTGGTCTATCTAAAACACGCCGCCGCCCATGCCGCCGGGATGAACCGGCTGGGGGTAGGCGCGCGGCTGGTCGTACTCACCATGATCCAATTGCGACGTGGGCTCGCGGCCGTTTCGGGTGAAATAGGCGTTGAGCGAAGCTTTCGGCAGGGCAGCCGGGAGAAACTGAACGGAACCGTCGCAGAACCCGGCCAGGAATCCGCCCGGCCGCAGTCCGACTAGACCCGCCACGGGATTGTCTTCTTTATATTCGAAGTCATCAGGCTTGGTCCAGGGGACGGCCTTTGCGTCACTGACTTCGACTGTCATGATCGTGTTGCTCGTCCCGTCGGTGATGTTGCGGATCGCGATCCGGTCGCTGCCGGGGAAGGCCGTTTTCTTGCCGCGGACGGTCAGATAGTTCGTCCGCCCCTGCGCCGCCTGGCTGCCCGGAGCCCGATAGACGTTGGGCATCTTTGCGATAAGCGGCTTATTGTGCGGGCTGTCCCACGGTTCGTCGAGATGGAACTGGTTGTACAGATCGTTTTCTTCGAGATAAGGCAGGATGGCCACGCGCCAACTCAGCAAGGGCTTTTTATCCTTGTCGACCGTATAGCCGGCGGGAAAACGCTTACGCGCGTCGTGGAAATTATGCATCGCGATCGCGATTTGCTTCAGGTTGTTTTGAGACTGGTCCCGCATTCCCGATATGCGCCGTGCGGGAATCGCAGGAGCGGACGCGAACATAAACCAAGGGACGATGCCAACGCCCGCGCTGGGCAACGTCTGTCGAGAGATGAACTCTATACCTTGCTCGGTCCGGCGGATCGTCGTCACCGCGGGCCGGAGGTGCTTTCGGATGGCCGGCGTCGAGGGCAGCATGTCGACCGTCAGATCGATCCCCTGGTAGCGGCTCAAGTCGCTGAACATCGACTGGGCGAAAAACGGCACGATCGGATAGACCAGGTCGAAAATCTTGGGCGTGTCGCAGTAGCCCAACACGAGCGGTCCTTCCGAATCGCCCAACGCCGCCTTCACCTCGGGCACGGAGCCGAGCCGCTGGCTGCCCGCGTCACGCGAGAGGTAGGCCTTGATGTTCTGCGGCAAGGGGGCCACGATCAGTTCCTTGTCGGTCAGGCACCAGGCCGGGGCCAACGGGAAATCGTCATCCCGGGCATTAAAGTAGTAGACTTCGCGGTCGGCGAACTTGAACTGTTCGATCCGTGGCTGGCGACGCGGAGGCCCGTTTTGCATCGCGATTCGGGCGAACGTCACCATCATCCGGTTGGCGGCCGAGAGCTTCTCCATGTCGTCGACGCTGACCACGGCGGTCAGGCCGGTGAAGACCAGCCCGCCCTCGCCCGGCGAGTTGTAAATCCGCCACGTGTCGCCCAGCGGTTTGAGTAAGTCTTCCCGCAGGTCGACGCCCGTGGCCTGCTTCATCTCGGCCATTCCTCTTTCAAACTCCTTGACCCCGCGGCGTTCGACGGCGGCCACCACACCAAGGATGGCCTCGAGGACCGCGTCGGCGTCCGCCCTCACGACCAAGGCCAACGTCGCGTCGGCCGGGATGGCGTCCAGATCGTCGGTCGTAAGCGGCTTCGCATCGGTTAGGGCAAGCAGGCCCTGCGGCTTGCCGTCGATGCTCAGGAGCGTCCGGTTGACGAAACCCAACTTGTCCAGCCCGGTGACCGAGGTGATCTTCGTCACGTTCGCGAATCCCATCGCATGCAGCGCGGCGCGGATCTCTGTCGGGGCCATGGGGCCGAACTTGGCGACCAGGCCCGCGAAGTCGATGTAGGTGATCGTCGAGACCCGCTTGACCGGGACCTGGCTTCGCAGTTCGGTTAGCCAGGCGGGAGGCGGCGTTTTCATCCGCTGGAGAATCCCTTCGACGGCCCCGTCGCCCAGACCGAGAATCACGAAGTTGTCCTTCATGCCGAAGGTGAGAGTCATGCCCATCGGATTCTTCGTTGAGCGATACCAGGTCGATCCGTCGATTTGAACCCGTTTGACGACTCCGTCCGGCACGTCCTTCGAGAAAAACTCCATCTGTAGCATTCTGGTTTCGAGTTTTTCAAACATGGCCTTGATTTTAGCCGCATCCTCGCCGGCGTCGATGACGCACCCGCCCTGGATGTTCGGGATGCCCATTTCGCCTAATTCGACCTTTTCGACGAAGATCGTGCCGGAGTGGGTTAAAACGGTTTCAAACCACGGATAGGCTACTTGCGACCACATCATCGACGGCCTCATCTGCCCTGCCATGCCCGGTGGCCCGGCGACCGTCTTGTCGATCGTCTTCTTGATCGCGTCGACCATCCGTTTCACTTCGGGCTCGGCCAGCAGTTGCTCGGTCTGGTTGTCGCTGGCCCCGTCCGGCTTGGCCATGGCGGCCCAGGTCGTGAAGGCAAGGCACTGCTCCGGCGCGATATTGCTCATCACGGGATTTTCCGGCGCCGGGGGAATTCCCAACGGCAGTCCCACCCCGCTGAAGACCATCATCATGAACATCTCGATAAAGCTAGGCATACCCATGACGGCCATTGTGGTTCTCCTTTTTCAATCAGTCACGGAAGCAATGCAGCGCGCCAGGGTGCCACTGCTGGCTTGTCCAGCGGTGCAAACCGAGTCTCACCAGAAGCTCACTGCTGGACAAGCCAGCAGTGGCACCCTGGCAACCCGGGGCGCTCGATTGACGCTGCAAGTTGTTCGCCGGGGGGGTGATTATCTTGGCCAACTGGCAGAAACCAGGCGTTTTGGACAAGGACCCCCAAATCTCTAGTATTCCGACACCCTACTGCCGAAAAGGGATAGCGTCAAGTCTCGGGGATCCGGCCGACGAAATGGGCGACCTTTGCCGGATGTCTGGACGTTTTTTGACCTCCAAACACGATCCCGGGCCGGGGACAGTCCCCGATGCGTTGGAGGGCCGCGCTCCGTCGTGACCAGGCGTATCGTATGAAACGGTCACGACGGAGTGTGGCCCTCCAGATGAAATGGGCCTCCGGAAATATCACTACTTCTGCGAAGCTCGGTATTGCTTATACGAAGCAGCGCAAAAAAAGAGCCGGGCGCCTAGGCAGCGCGTCCGCTACCTCGACGCCCAGCAAGATCGAAGGCAGAACCGCGTCCAGAGGGATGGTAGTTCCGAACGACGATGCCTCCGAAGAATGTGCTCCTTGATTTGTTTCGCAGCCCCGTGCGTGCGGTCCTCTGTTCCAATAGAAGAATCGCACGAACCGGTTGAGAAAGAGCGGTCAATTCTATAGATGGTCCCGACCGCATGTGGCCTTTGCACGCGAGATGGTGCTCTTGGGACAAGGCGGCATGCCGAGGCAACGATCACCTAGTGCGTCTTCCCAAGTTGTTGGCTCGCGTTGCGGCCCCCTGTTCGTCACCTCGTATTATGCTCGAACCCGGCTTGCTTCCCGTTCCTCTGAACTCCCCATGGCCTCCTGATACGGCTGTGCAAAGGCGTCCACACAACAGTCACCATCCTATCATCTTGATCCTGGAGTTGCGAGATCCTTGGACAAAAAAACCTGACGAATGCGGCAAAAAACCTGACATGGTTCCTTTAGCGGCTGTCCGGTTTGTCGTCGGTATTTGCCGGGGGGATTCACTGAAGACGTATCCCCCCCACCCCCCGCCAGCAGATCGATCCTATAACGATTAATCACATTAAAAAGAGAGCCGAGCGTCTTGGTGACCGGGTAGGGTCTGCCTCGACGCCCGGCATGTTCGGAGGCTTTATCGCGTTGTTCGTGGGGATGGGTTACGAACGACGACACCTCCGCAGAGAATCCACTTTAGATGCTTCTATCGATTTCTGAATGGTCTAGGATCGCTTGGGCGCCAGGAGTGGCTTGTCCGGCAGTGCTTCTCTGGACCTCTCCTTCATTCTCCGCCAGACACTGCCGGACAGGCCAGCAGTAGCACCCATATTGGCCGAAGCCGCCTATTCAACAGGCTGCTAGGACCGTGTCTCTGTACCTTGGTTGCGAGGTTGTTTCATCAAAGTGGGGCCCACGATGGCATTCCCATCCCCTTTCGACGTGTGCGGCCCTTGCGGAACCCGTTCATGCACACACTGCCCTTCCCTTCTGACGACGCATCCCGAGAATTAGTTCTCCCTCTGCTCGGTTTTCTTGGATTCGATCCTCGTAATTTTCGTTTTTTTAACGTTACTCCACCGGAATGCGTTTTGTTAAACAAAATTGTTCCTAGAACAAGACGCCGCCGGTTGGGGAATCTTCCACATTTTTCTCCGAAGGAGAGCGAAATTCTTTACAACCGGGGGGGAACCGGTCTCTCGGTCACTTCCCTCCGATATTTTTATGCGCCGGGGTATGGAAATCTGTGGCGAACAATCTCGCAGCCCCCCCACCAGGAGCCGCCTTGGGTGTGTTCTTCGTCGTCTAGGCGAAAATCTCGACCCCCGTCGGCGCCGGGGTGGGGAATTCCTCACCGCAGGCGAAGCAGGCCTCACGGTCGCGAGGGACCGTCGCCTCGCACGCAGGGCAGGCCGCCTCGGCCGGCCAACGCCGGTGGAACAGGTAGCCCACAAAGGCCGGCAGACCAAACAGCAGCACGAACCCGACCCACACCCACGTCCACGGCTGGGCGTAACGCTTCTGCCGCCGATAGCACAACCAGGCCAGCACCACGCCCGAGGCGTTGATCAGCAGCAAGAGCGGCCACAAGTCGGCCAACACGGTTCCAACCGCGCCGCTTGGATCGGCCGCTTCGCCCGATTCAACATACCTGGACGGTAGGATCGTCAGAACGCCTGGCGTGTATAGAATAGGAACCGGAATCATCGCGCCGGCGATCCAAGGCTCCACCTTCGCGTTGTTCATGAATGAATAGGACGGCAGGCGGCACAATTCCTCCCGCTGAATATCCCCCTGGTTGTTCAGCCACACGAAGCGATATTTCTCGCCCCCTTGATGATAGAGAGCTCTCGCGGTTTGTATCAATGCCGTGGTCGGATCGACTTGGTAGAACTGAAAATCTCTCGTTTGAAGGCTCTTGGGGATGGGAAACCGGCGGACCTCGCGACCCTGGGGATCGAGCACGACGACGGCCTGGTCCGTCCGCACGGCCAGCAGATCGCGGTTGTCCACCGTTGTCCATCGTTTTCCCTTCTCCTTGGACTTTTTCTTCAGCGGTTCGACGCCGCCCACGGTGATCATATTGGGTAGTTCGCGAACCACTTTAACTGTTCGCGCTCTCAGATTCACGGTCACGAGTTGGTCGCCGGAAATCAGGTAGATCATCCAGGGCGGGATCCGCGAGCCGGCCGGCGCCTGGTCGTGGATTTCTTCGAAGTCGTCGTTCCTCCGCCATCGGAACTCATCTCCGGAGCATATCACGCTGCTGTAGACCGCCTCGCGCAGACGTATCGCAAACTGATCCTCCGGCGCCGGCTCGGTGAGTTGAAAGCCGTTCCGGCCGAGGTAGCCGATGCACTGGCAGTCCTTCAGGTCATATCCCACGAAGTAGGCTTTCCCGTTCTTCTGGCCATCGTGGATGATATACCAGCGCGTCGCGCGTTGCTCCGAGACCGGTTTCGCGCGACGATCCCAGAAGTAAAACCACGGCATTTCAGGCGACTCTTTTTCCGAAACCAGCCAGGTTCCATCCATCATGGGGTCTCGTCGATGCACGTCGGCCCGTTTTCCGTCGAGCGTCTCGAAATGCCTGTTCATATAGCAGTTCGACATAAAGCACTCCAAGATGACGGCCCCGTCGGCTCGGACCACGGGACGACGGATCAAACGGAGTGAATGGCTTCTCTCCGCGACCATCGACAAGCACCAGACCATCGCCGTCGCCCAAACGATTCCGAAGCCCACCGCCAGCACGGTTGCCAGGAACCAGGGTTGCCAGATTCGATTTCGTTCGATCATCATCTTGCCTCTAGGAGAAATCCCGTGTTCTCGCCACATGGAAGATGTTTCGCGCCAGCAAGACATCCAGCAGCACGACGGCGGGCAGCCCTGTCGCCCACCACCAAGGCATCAGCGCGATGAGCACGGCCGCGCCCCCGGTCGCCACCAACGGCAGAAGTCGTGTCCCGATCCACCGCCCGGGCCGCAACCCGGACAGGAACGCGCCCAGATAGACCACCGTCCCCGCTGCCCACGCCTTCCAGGCCATCGCGGTCATCCACCACGCAAAAGGACCGGGGTAGTTTCCCGGCGTGGCCAGACGCCAGGCGTAATACATCACGGGCAGCCCGGCGACGACGAGATACAACCCGGCGCCGACCAGGAGCTTCATCCCGATCAACCAATGCCGGCTGACCGGCCGGTTCAAGAGAAATTGAAACGTTCCTTGCTTCGACTCGTTGACCGTCTGCCGCATAGCAAATCCGGCCGCGATCGCCCCGCTCAGAAACAAATAGCCGATGACCGCGCTCGTGTCCATGAACGCGTTGGTCATGTAACCTGGAATCAACAATGAAGTGAGGAAATAAGCATAGACGAGAAGCGCGGTGGCCGTAAAAATGGCCATCTCGCGCAATTCCTTCCACAACAGCGCGGCTAGCATGTCGCAGGCTCTCCCACGAAAAGCGGCAGCGAGCGTTTCGGCCCGCGGGTGTATTCGATGAAGGCGTCTTCCAGGTTCAACTCGATCACTTCCATCCGTCGCGGCCCGAGCGACTCGATCAGGGCCTGGTGCTCGCCGTTGAAACCGACCACGACGATCTCGGTGTTCGGGCCGACTTGCCACTGGTTGACCAGGCCCGGGCACGCCGGGAACTCGGCCGGATGGCCGTCGAACTCGAGGATGATCTTCTTGACCGACTCCTTGAAGTGCTCGGTCGGGCAGTCGACCCGCAACACGCCGTCGACCAGGACGCCGATCCGGTCGGCCACCCGTTCGACGTCGCCCAGGATGTGCGAGCTAAACAAAATCGTCCGCCCTGCCCGCTGGATGATCTGAATCAACGATTCGAGAAAATCGCGCCGCACGACCGTGTCCAGGCCGAGCGTTGGATCGTCGAGAATGAGCAATTCTGGCTCTTGAGCAACCGCCAGACCCAACGAAACCTGGGCCCGCTGGCCGTTGGAGAGCCGGCGGATCTTTCTGTTGGGCGAAAGCTCGAAATGATCGAGGATCTGTTCCATCAACAGGGCGTTGAACCGCGGATAGAACGACTGGACCAACCGCACGGTGTCCCGGATCTTCATCCAGCGATACAACGGGTGTCCTTCGGCCAGGTAGGCGATTCGGGCACGCGTTTCGGGCCGCAGCGTGGCGACGTCCTCGCTCAGCACCTCGGCCCGGCCGTAGTCCGGTTGCACGAGTCCCAAGAGCATCTTGATGATGGTCGACTTGCCGGCCCCGTTCCGCCCGAGCAGCCCGTAAACCGATCCCTGCGGGACGCGCAACTCGACCGAGTTGACCACGCACATCTGGCCGTAGTGTTTCGTCAGCCGATGGGTCTCAATCACATTGGGCATGGCACGATCCGCTTTCTCAGGTTCCTCGAATCATCCCGTCTTCATAATCCTCCAGGCATCTACGCTTGCCAGGCGAACTGGCCCACACGGTCGGATATGGCCGAAAGGACGTCGTTCTGGGAGAAGCCCAGGTGGACGGCCTCGGTCAAAAAACCGTCGAGCAGCTCGACGAACCGCTCGGTCCGGACTTCCTTGGTCAACTCGTGTCTGGGCTCGGCCACGAAGACGCCCAGTCCCGGCCGCGTGTTCAGCAGGCCCTCGCGTTCCAGTTCGGTGTACACCCGGGCGATCGTGTTCGGATTGACGACCAACTTCCGGGAAAGCTCGCGGACCGAGGGAAGCCTTTCCCCGGGCCGGAGGTCCCCCCGGGCGACTGCCTGGCGAAACTGATTTCGAAGCTGCCGGTAGATGGGCAGTGGACTGGCTGGCTCGATCCGGAATTCCATGACGCCCTCACGTATAGCGCCCCTGCGTCCCAACTGTACTAGTAGTATTACTACAGTTATCGGGCATGTCAAGAGGTGGTCCGAAGATTTTCTTAGAATGCCGAAAAAGACCGTTTTCCGCCTTGAATATTGAGAATTTAGGCCGCGGCGTTCCCGGATCGCGGCCGATTGGGCCAAAGCCGGAAATCCACCCTGAAGCCAAGCACTATCCCCCCGGATGGATTGACGCCAGCGTGCCGTTCGCGTAGGCTGACACGCGGTGCCCATTCGACACACTAAAGGTGCCCGGGAAGGAGTGAACCACCTTCTGCCCGCTTATGACTCCAGAATCCCTTGCAGGAGTATTTCGCCATGTCTTTCGCCAGACGCACCCTAGGCAAGACCCGCGTTGAACAATCCGATCACGTCGCTACCCGGTCCCGTCGACTTGCCTTCCTGGCGGTCGCCTTCCTGGTCGCCGGCGTCTCGATGTCAAGTGCCAACACGCTCAGCTATCGTCCTCAGGCGAATCAGAAGTACGCCTACGAGGTCGAGATCACGGCCGATCTGCCTGGGGAAACCGAAACGCTCAAGGGCGTTATCTCGTACGACGTCGAGTCGGTCGGTGAACTCTTGAAGCTCAAGTACGAAGGCGGTCTGCACAAGTCGGTCAAACCCAAGCAGGATGGAAACATGCGGCGCCGTGGATTTTCCGGCCCGCCCGTACCTCGCATGCCGTCCATGTTCGACCGTGGCATGACGTACCGGGGTCTG
>JAFGFF010000273.1 GCA_016931075.1 Pirellulales bacterium
CCTCGCGGACGAACAGGAGCCGCCGGTCGTCGGGCGAGAGGTTGCCCTGGTAGGCGGTCCCGTCGAACAACGGCCGCTCAGCCGCCCGGCGTGTCACCTCGACCCGAAAGAGCCGGTCCGGATACCGGCCGTAGAACGCGTCGCGCAAGCCCGAAGTCAGCAGGGCCTTGCCGTCGGGGTACCAGTCCTCGACCCGCGAGCCTTCGCTGTGGAAGGTCACTTGGCGCAGAGAACCGCCGTCGGCGTCGATCAGATAGATCTGTGGTCTGCCGGATCGGTCGCTGACCAGCGCGATCCGCCGGCCGTCGGGCGAAAAGACGGGCCGCATGTCCCGCGCCGGATGGGCCGTCAGCCGCCGCGCCTTGCCGCCGTGGGAGTCGACCATCCAAACGTCGCCTCGCCAGGAGAACGCCAATTGCGCCCCATCGGGCGAAAGAGACGGATCGATTGCCAGCGAGGCATCTTCAGCAACCGACAAGGCGGCTGGCAGAAGGAATGCGAGGGCCAGAAGAGGAAGGGAGACATGGGCTCGCATGGGTGGGTTCTCTCGTTGCATCGGCAATGGGTGCAGGGTGGGAAACGATGCCAGGCAGGATCCGGGAACGCGCCACCCGAGGGCGGCAAGTGCATACCCGGCAACTTCCATTGTAACCTGCCGAGCCCCCCATTGTCCAATCGCACCGGAGCAGCAAGACGTCAAGAGAGCCTTCCGACGCGGTTTCGCGTCCGTTGAAGTCCTAATCTGACGTCTGATTGTTACCGCTTTCGCCACACGAAGATCATCAGGCCGATTGCCCCGATGCCCAAGAGGCACAAGCTTGAAGGTTCGGGGACGGCGGTCGCAATGAGCCAAGGTGAACCATCAAGTTGCAGCGGATTGCTGTAGCCGTTGGGCGTGGCCCAGAGGACGTTGAGGCCTGTCGAAATCGGTACGTCACATCGATATCCGGAGTACACCCCGCCAAAGTGATCGAAATAGGTGTACTGCAGCCGAGGAAGGCCGTACCCAGTGCTTCCGACAGAGAAGCTGGGGAAACTGGCCGACAGAGTCCATAGCGGTAGATAGAGCCCCGTCGCCGTGGCTGAGAGGTTCTGGACGCCATAGATTTCGTTGGGACTCAGATTCTCATAAACGGTCGTCCCGTCGGAAACCACAATGGACGCGGAAACGATATCGGTGTATCCCAACGTACCCGTCGTGCCGTTTGTGGTGATCGTTCCCGTCAGAGAGTATCCACTCTGCCAATCGGGATAAGACTCCAAGTCATAGGTGATGTTTTCCGCCACGGTAATCGACGCCGAGGCGACAAGACTGAACGCAACAACGGCAACCAGAGCAGATGTTCTCATGAGAACCTCTCGTCAAGTGGTGGAAAAGCGTGATCCTGAACACCGTCAAGAACGGGATTGCATGCAGTTGAACATGGTTCCAGTATGCCAAGCAGTGACGAGAAGATCAATATCCCGACTGGTGCTACATCACACGGCAGAGGGGCAGCGAAGAGGGCGGAATGCTCACTCATCGATGACTTCTTGGCCGAGTTCGCCACGTGTTGAGCGTCCGACGGACATGCCCGACAGTGGACCGAACGCAGTCCTGCAGCGGGGGGGTTGTATCACCTGGGAGAAATGGGTACATTGGACACCGATTTTGGGTCAATCGCTGGGTGGGGCCTGGGGGGGAGCAACCCGGCCCATTCTCTTTCTCTCACCGCTTGACCCGCATCCGCAACCGGGGGGACCGCCGCGCGGGGCACTTCGTGATGAGTCCACGTTGAGAAACATCGACCCAAGCGACGCTAAGGAGGTGCGCCGCAGGCGTTGACTGCGCGCCTCGTGCTTTTTTCTTCGAGACACTCCTCGAAACCTGCTTCACCAGGAGACGATCATGCGTACTGCGTCGGACTACAATTCTCGGACTCGATGGTCCCGGCTGGGGCGAGCGCTGGCCGCGATCGCGCTGGTCGCGATAACAGCCTCGGGCGTGTTTGCCCAGACCGCCGCCACCTGGACCGGCGGGGCCGGCACGTCGAGCTACGACACACCAGCCAACTGGGATATTGGTGTGGTGCCCACGAACAATGGGACCACCTACAATGTCTTTATTCCCGATGCGATGAGTGTGCTATTCGACGTCGACGGCCCGGCGACGGTGACCGACCTGAACCTGGGGGCCAACGCCACGTTGACCATCTCACCCGGCGAGCAGCTCAACGTGGACGACGACGCCCGAATCGCGGGGCTGATCACCACGGCCGGCGGGATCTTTCAGGCCGTCCAGCCGGGGGCCCAATTCACGAATAACCTTGGGCGGCTTTACGTCTCCGGCGGGGGCCAGATCGCCGTCGCGGCCCCGACCTATTCGTCGACCGGGATGAACGCCCACAGCACGACGTACGATCTGTTCGTGGCCGATGGGGCCAATTCGACGATCAATCTTTCCACGGTCCAAAACTTCAACGCCGGCTTCAACGACAATCACGGCTACGTCGCCGTCCATCGGATTCTCGCCACGGCCGCCGGACATGTTAACCTGTCCGGCGTCCAGACCCTCACGGCCCCGGTTCGAGGTGAAGATCACCTCGACGTGATTCTGCGGACCGGAGGTACGGTCGATCTCTCCGCCCTGCAGTCGATCACCAGCGCGTCGGAGGGCTATGTTCGGCTGGATCTTGACACCGGCTCGACGTTGAGTCTCCCCTCGTTGTTGACGGCCGATCGGACCGATGTGGCTATCGCCACCGGCGCGACGATCAACGCGGCCAGCCTGCAATCGCTCTCACGCGCGACCGTGTCGCTGGTCGACGGGGCGACCTTCTCGGCCCCGAGCCTCACGTCATTGACCTACAGCACATTAAGCCTGACGCCCTTGGCCAACTTCACGGTCGACGGCACGACCGGCCTGACGAACCTGGACAATACGAGATTGAGCGTCTCCGGAGGACGCCAGTTCGGCACGGCTTGGGGCGAAATCGGCGCCACCGGCTATTCGGCCACCGGGTTGAACTCCCACAGCACGACGTACGATCTCTTCACGGTCGACGGGGCCGGCTCCGTTCTCGATCTTTCCTCGCTCCAAAGCATCAACGCCGGATTCAATGACAATCATTCTTACGGGGCTAATCAACGATTTTACGCCACCGCCGGCGGCCATCTCGACCTGTCCGGGGTTCAGACGATCACCTCGCCCGTCCGAGGCGAGGACCATCTCGACATCTTCACCCAGGGCGGCACGATCGACCTTTCAAGCCTTCAAACCATCACCAGCGCGTCGAGTGGTTACACCGATTTCCAGGTCGAGGCCGACACGACAACGTCGCTGCCCTCGCTTGCCGCCGTCGATCATATCGACTTCCGTCTGGGCACGTCAGCCACGCTAAACGTACCGTCGTTGGTTTCGCACACGACCGGCGAGTTCCGTCTGGAAGCCGGGGCCACGGTCAACGCCGGCAACCTCGAAAGCGTCTCCAACGTGGCGTTTACCCTGGTCGACGGGTCGGCCTTCCACGGCGGCAAACTGAGCACGCTGACGAATTGCTCGTTGAGTCTGACGCCGTTGACGACGTTCACCGTTTCCTCCACCACGGGCCTGACCAACCTGAACAACACGCGGCTGGCCGTCTCGGCCGGGAAGCAGTTCGGCACGGCCGCCGGGGAAATCACCGCCACAACCTACTCGTCGACCGGATTGACGGCTTACAACACGACCCACGCGATCTTCACCGCCGACAGCGAGGGCACAGTCCTCGATCTCTCGTCGCTGCAAACCCTCAACGCCGGTTTCAACGACAACACGAACGGCTATACCACCGTCCATCGCATCCTGGCGCAAAGCGGCGCCGCGATCGACCTTTCGGGCGTTCAGACGATCACGGCCCCGTATTTGTCGCAGGACCGGCTCGACGTCGTGACCCAGTCGGGCGGAACGATTGACTTGACCGGCTTGCAAACCATCAACACGTCCGGCAGCGGGTACGTCCGTTTTGACGTCGAGCCAGCCACGACAACGAACCTGCCCGCCCTGGCCGGGGCCGACCACCTCAAGTTTGACGTCGCCGCCGGGGCTGCGGTCAACCTGCCCGTGCTCGTCTCGCACAACGCGGGCTACTACAGCCTGGCCGCCGGCGCCGCGGTTCATGCCGATGATCTCCAAACGCTCTCGGGCATCACCTTCACGCTGGCCGACGGCTCGACGTTCGACGCCCCGAGTCTTCACACGCTTACCAACGGCGTCGTGAGCCTAACGCCGCTGACGACCTTCACCGTCGCGCCGACCACCGGGCTGACGAACCTCAATCACACTCGAATTGCCGTCTCAGGCGGGCGACAATTTGGCACGGCCCTGGGCCAAATCACGGCCACCAGCTACACGTCCACCTCGTTGAACGACTACAACATGACGCATACGCTCTTCTTGGCCGAAGGTCCCGGCTCGGTCCTCGACCTGTCGTCCCTCGAGTCGATCAACGCGGGCTTCCACGACAATACGAACAGCTACGTGACCGTCCACCGCGCTATTGCCCAAAACGGCGCGTCGATCGACCTCTCGGGCGTGCGGACCATCACGGCCCCGTACCTGTCACAAGACCGGTTCGACGTCGTGACCCAGTCGGGCGGAACGATCGACCTGACCGGCCTGGAGTCCACCGGCACGGCCAATAGCGGCTACACCCGATTCAGCGTCGAATCAGGCACGACGACCAATCTGCCGGTGCTGGCCACGGCCGATCACCTCCAGTTCAACCTGGACGAAAACGCCACGGTCAACCTGCCGTCGCTCGTTTCGCACGATTCGGGACACTATCAGCTCCAAAACGGCGCGACCGTCCAGGCCGGAGAACTCCTCTCCATGTCCAGCGTCAACGTGACCCTGGCCGACACAGCCACGCTGAACGCGCCGAAGCTGACCTCCCTGACCTACGGCGTCGTTAGCCTGGGGGCCTCGTCGGTCTTCAACGTCGATCCGACCGTCGGGCTGACCAATATCAATCAGAGCCGTTTCGCCGTCACCGGCGGACAGCAGTTCGGCTCCGGCGGCGAGGTCTCGGCGACCAGCTATTCGGCCTCGACGCTCAACGCCTATAACACGACGCATACGCTCTTCTCCTCC
>JAFGFF010000274.1 GCA_016931075.1 Pirellulales bacterium
CCAGAAGGAGAAACGTGCGGCTGGGGGCCAACTCACAGCGGAACGTCTCCGGTGTGAGGACCGTCGAAAAGGCTTGCCGGCCGATGGCCGTGGCGCCGTAGTCCAGGTGATAGGTCAGCCGAGTCGCGCCGTCGCCGGTGGGCGTGGCGTGCAGCCGGGCCGGGCCGTGCGAAACGCACAAGGGCTCGGTCACGGTGATGCGGGCTCGCGGTGTGTCCTGAATCACCAGGCCGGCCTGATCGAGCGCCTCGACGAACGGAAGGCATGAGCCGTCGCAGCCGGGCATCTCAGCCGCGTCGACCCAAATCTCACAGTTGTCGATCCGCAGACCGCCCAACGCCGCCATGACGTGCTCGACCATCTCGACGGTCGCGCCGTGGCACCGAAGGCTGCTCCGCAAGGGGGTGTTGATCCGGTTCTCGACCCGCGCCGGAATCCGGGGACGGTCGGGCAGATCCGCTCGCACGAAGACGCGGCCCGTGCCGGCCTCGGCGGGTCGGAACTCGACACGGACGTCCTGTCCGCTCCAGTAGCCGACCCCTTCAACCGCGACCGGCCCGCCAATCGTGCGTTGCCTGGAAGTCGTATCCATCAAACGAGGCATCATCCATGAAGAGACGAGAAGCTGCCCGGACCGACCGACTGGCTTCCCTACCAGCCGTCGCCGGGAGCCGGAGGAGCACCTAGTGCTACCCTCGCGGGATGCCCCCGGTCTGGTTGCGATGGGTGACCGGGGTCGCGTTGTTCCCGTAGCCCGCGCGCTGATTGAGTCGGGCGAGCACTTCGCCGGTAATGTCGACGCCTGGGGCGCTGTACATCACCATGCTTCCGATATCGCGGACCAGGTTGTCCGGCTTCTGTGGGTCGATCGGTTCGCTGTTGCCGAACTTCAAGACAAGCGTTATGCGGCGGGCGGCAGCGATCGAAGCGACCTCTTGGCGGATTTCCGTATGGATGCCGTGGAGCACCCGGACCTTGTAGATGTCGAACTCCCGCTTCTTGAGTTCAGCCTGGGTTTGCAGTTCGTTCTTGCGGCGAGTAATCCGCTCTTCGAGCTGTTTGAAATCGGCCGTCCCCATCTCGAGATCCTGGAGTTCGCGGATCATGCCGCGGATGGCCTTCTCTTCTTCCAGGAAGCTCTTTCGCAGAGCATTCTCACTCTCCTGGACCTGCTTGGCCGTGTCCTTGAAACGCTTGTGGTTCTGGAAGATGTAGTCGACGTCGATGACGGCGACCTGGCTCGCGACGGCGGGCGGATTCTGGCTCGGAAACTGAGCCGAAGCATTCCAGACGACCACCCCGGTGGCCAGAACGATTGCCGCCAGCGCGGCGTAGAGTAGAGACTTGGTCACGTTCAGCACTCCTTGCTGTTGCAGTCGGTCTTCCTTGACCCGGTGACCCTTGCGGAAAGGGGCACGTCCAGCCGACTTCGATCTTGCGGGATTCCGTCCCCCGGGAGCACCGGCTGTCCGAGCCGACTCGGCCCGCCGATTCCCAACTTCCCGGGCGCGGGAAAACGTCACCCTTAGCGGCGGTATTCTGACCGCAACCCCGATCCGAGTAAAGACCAGATAATCGGGCGGCTCCGACCCTTTGTAAACCGCGTCTTGCAGGCAGGTTAGGTAAAACGGCCCACCCAGCGGTATCGGCCCAAACCGCATTCCTAGGGTGGCAGATTGCTTCCCACGAATGTATAACGGGCCAATGGGTGGCACTGGCGTCTCGCCAGTGTTTTGGGCATCAACACTGGCGAGACGCCAGTGCCACCCCACTACAGGTTCGTGAGAACAGGTCTAGTCCAAGCCGGGTTGGCGGGGGACGCGGATGCGTTTGCGGTATTGGCCGGGCGTTTCTTCCATCTTTGCCTTGAAGAAGTTGCACATGTTCTCGACGTGGCTGAATCCGACCAACCCGGCGATTCGGGCCAACGGATAATCGGTCTCGGCAAGGAACTGCTTGATCCGTTGAAGCTGGATATGAAGGATCTCGGCCTTGGGCGAACGGCCCAGGTACTTCAGGAACCGCCTTTCCAGCGTGCTCCGCGAGAGGTGAACTGTGGCCAGGACGTCGTCGACGCTAATATTATCGCAGGCGTGCTCGCGGATGAATTTCAACGCGGTGGCCACGTGTCGGTCGGCGATGGCCAGGACGTCGGTCGACCGTCGGGTGACCACACCGGCCGGTTCGATCAGGATTTTTTCCTCCGGCGCCGGCTTGCCCGCAATCATCCGTTCCAATAGGGCGGCCGCTTGGTAGCCCATCTTCCGGGCGTTCGGGTCGATGCTCGACAACGGCGGGTTGCTCAGCCCACAAAGGACTTCGTCGTTGTCGGCCCCGAGCACGGCGACGTCGTCGGGCACGAGGATTCCCCGCTTGCCACAGGCGTTGAGGACCTGTTGGGCCCGCAAGTCGTTGCAGGCCATCAAGCCCAGCGGTTTGGGCAAATCCTCGATCCAGTCGGCCAGGGCGTCCTCGCGCATCATCTCGCGGTTTTCAGCCGTCGCGGCAGCCACCGGTTCAATCGGCCGACCGTCTCCGTAGACGCTCACCTCGAAGCCCCGTCCGTGCAGGTACTCGACGAAGTCGGCCCCGGACCGTTCGGAATAGTGGATCCCTTCCAGGCCGCAGAAGGCGAAGTGCTGAAATCCTCGCTCGATCAGATGCTCGGCCCCGAGCCGAGCGACGACCTTGGTGTCGTTGTCGAACGCGGGTATGCCCTCCAACTCGTGGCGTCCGAGCAGGTCGACGGTCGGGAATCCTTTCGCCCGAATGGCCTCGACCTGTCGCGGCGATTCGATCCGAGCCAGAATCCCGTCGCCTCGCCAGCTCGGCAGCCAGGCCGGGACGTCATCGCCGATCTGTTCTTCGTGGTAGAACGTCCACGGACCGTGAACCCGGGAATATTCAGCAATCCCGCAGAGCAGGTCGCGTCGGTACTGGCGCGACGCGCCGATCAACAGGGCGATTCGGAGTCGATTGGTCATCGGGAAGTGCGTGGTCGGGTGACAGAGAAGCCCTGTCTCATCGTATCAATAGGCCGGCTCATTTCCCAGACGAAAAACGCCAATTATGCTGACGCAATAGACCATTGTTCACTAGAACGTCGGCGGTTAGGCTGTAGACACGTGGGGCTGGCCCGGCAGGCGTACCTGCCTTGCTCGAAGTCCCCCCGACTCACCGGCCGAAAAGATCGCGGCCGTGCCTAAAACACCCTAAAACCAGAAGCCGATTGCATGGGGTGGAAAACCGGAAGACGGGCATGTCGGGCCCAATAATAGACGCAACGCAACGTGGATTGCCAGAGCAGGGTATCCCAAGCGGCTCCGTCTGCCCGTCTTCCGGCCGGGCGTACCAAGGTGCGTGAAAGCACCAAACGCGTGTCGCAACGCGACATGGAGCAAGCCGCGTTGGTGGTGGAAAAGGTGCCAGGCACCTTTTGCCGGAACGGCCCTTTGGGTGCTTCGCACAAAAGGTGCCTGGCACCTTTTCCACGGGCTATGAAGGGCATTTTAGAAGGGAGCCTCATGACGGAGAAGTTGGCAATCGTGGGGGGGACGCCGGTGCGAACTGACGGGTTCCCGGCCTGGCCCTGTTTTGGAGAACCCGAGGAGCAACGGCTGCTGGCCGCGCTGCGAAGCGGGGCCTGGGGCAAGCTCCAGGGCACGCACGTCGCCCAGTTCGAGCGGCAGTTCGCCGAATACCACGAGGCGTGGTACGGATTCGCAGTGGTCAATGGAACCGCGGCACTGAAAATCGCGCTTCTGGCCGCCGGCATTCAGGCCGGGGACGAAGTCATCATCACCCCCTATTCCTTCTTCGCCACGGCGTCGGCTGTCGTCGAGGCCAACGCCACACCCGTGTTTGCCGACATCGAGCTGGAGACCTCCAACATCGACCCGGCGTCCATCGAAGAGGCGATCACGCCCCGGACGGCCGCCATCATCGTGGTCCACCTGGGCGGGCTCCCCTGCGACATGGACGCCATTCTCGAGATTGCCCAACGACACAACCTGACCGTGATCGAAGACGCCTGCCACGCCGTGGGGGCCGAGTACAAAGGCCGTCGGGTCGGCGCGATCGGCCACTTGGGCTGTTTTTCTTTTCAATCCAGCAAGAACCTGCCCTGCGGCGAGGGGGGCATCGTCCTGACCAACCACAAGCACCTGGCCGAACGGTGCTGGTCGCTGCACAACTGCGGCCGCGTGCCCGACGGAAAGTGGTACGAACACCACATGTTGGGCACCAACTGCCGGCTTGGCGAGTTGCAGGGCGCTCTGCTCCTGGCCCAGTGGGAGCGTCTCGAAGAGCAAATCGCCACGCGCGAGCAAAATGGTCTCTATCTCGACCAGCGATTTGCCGAGATGGACGCCGTCACACCGCAGCGCCGAACCAACGCTTGCACGCGGCACGGTTACCACATCTACTCGCTGCGGATCGATCCGGCCCGGTGGGGGCTGCCCCGCGACGTGCCCCGTGATGTGATAGTCGAGGCCATTCGCGCCGAGGGCATTCCCGCCTTGGCCGGCTATCCAATCCCGCTCTACCGCCAGCCAGCCTTCCTGAAAACGGCCTTTGGGCCCTACACCGGCTACCGCGACGTGCGACCGGAGTTGGACTACGTGAAGACCGATTGCCCCCGGTGCGAAATTCTTTCGACCGAGCAGGGCATCTGGATCGAACATCGCGCCTTGCTGGGAACCCAACGCGACATGGACGACATCGTGACGGCCGTCAACAAGGTCTTCGAGAACCGAGGGCAGCTCCAGGGCGATGGCCAGCGGTCCGAGCGAGCCTCCGACTCGTCAGGCCGTGCCCGGGGCCATGCCCCCTCGACAACCGCCGCCTTGCCAGATCGGATCTGATCGACCGGCCAGCATGCCCTCCCCCCTGCCCGTCGGGTGTTCAAATGGCCCGGCTTCCGTTAGTCAGGGCTTCTCTCTATACTAACGCTTCGGTGCGATAAATACGCCTATTTCTGGGTGGGGAGCGGGTCGGTTCATTGGCTTATCCCGGGGCAACGGCTTGCAGGCCGGGGCCTCGATCCATGGGGCCCAAGCCGGCGGCGTCTGCCCGGTAGGGGAAGATTTCAATCCGAGGGGGGCCCTGCCATGGCCGAGCCGATCATTAGCGTTTCCGGACTGCGGGGGATCGTCGGCCAAACACTCACGCCCGACGTGGCCATCCGCTACGTGGTTGCGTTTGCCGGCTCCTCGCCGATGGGCCCAATCCTCGTGGGTCGCGACAGCCGGCCGTCGGGGGCCGTCCTGGCTCAGGCCGTTCATGCGGGCCTCCGCGCGGCTGGACGGAAGACGATCGACCTGGGAATCTGTGCGACACCAACCGTGGGCGTCCTGGTCCGACGGCTCCAGGCGGCCGGCGCGATCCAGATCACGGCCAGCCACAACCCGCCGCCGTACAACGGCATCAAGCTCTTCTCGAACGAAAGCCGCCTCGTGACGGCCGCCGCCGGGCAAAAAGTCTTGGACGCCTATCGCCAAGGTTCACTCGCCTGGGCACGGCACGATCGGCTCGGCCCCACCGAGCGCCATGAGGACACGCTCACCGCCCACCGCGACGCCGTGCTGGCCACGGTCGACGTCGAGGCGATCCGCGCCAAGGCGTTCCGCGTTCTGTTGGACTCCAATCACGGAGCCGGCGGGGCCCTGGGACGATCGCTGTTGGAGGCCCTGGGCTGCAAGGTGACGATCCTGGGCGAGGAGCCTGACGGGCAGTTCGCCCATCCGGCCGAACCGACGGCCGAGAACCTGGTCGACATCCTCTCGGCCGTGCCCGAGCACGCCGCCCAGATCGGTTTCTGCCAGGACCCCGACGCCGACCGCTTAGCTGTGATCGACGAGTCGGGCCGGTATGTCGGCGAGGAATACACGGTGGCCATGATCGCCGAGCACGTCCTCCGCCATCGCAAGGGCTCGCTGGTGACCAACTGCGCGACGAGCCGGATGACCGAAGACATCGCCGCTCGGCACGGCCAGCGGTTCTTCCGCTCGGCGGTGGGCGAGGCCAACGTGGCCGAGACCATGCTGGCCAAGGACGCGATCTTCGGCGGCGAAGGGAACGGCGGCCC
>JAFGFF010000275.1 GCA_016931075.1 Pirellulales bacterium
CCCTCGGCTGAACTCACGGCCGTCGACACGAGCCCCGCCGCCTTGGCCGTCGCTCGCGAGAATGCTCGACGGCACGGCGTTGACGACCGGATTGCCTTTTTGGAGAGCGACCTACTGAAGGCCCTCCCGCCAGGCCCGCACTTCGACCTGATTGCCAGCAACCCGCCTTACGTGAGTCAGTCGGAGTACGAATCGTTGGCTCCAGAGGTCCGCGACCACGAACCCCGCGCGGCCCTGCTGGCCGGGCCCGACGGCCTGGACATCATCGAACGCCTCATCCCCCAAGCCGCCGAACACCTCCACCCCGGCGGATACTTATTGCTCGAAATCAGCCCCATGATCCACCAGCCCGTCCTCGGACTCTTTGCCGCCGACCAACGCCTCGCTGAAGCGCAGACTGTCAAGGACTTGGCACGACACCCGCGAGTCGTCTGGGCAGAGCGGAAGTGACGTGGGGAGCGGACGTAGGGTATCGCTATAGTATCGGGCATCCTTAACGCCCGACTCAGTCGCCCGAGTCAACTTGACCGTATTGACACATTGTCCTATACTTGCCCCCAATATTATTAATGGCTGTATAGTCAATGTGCGTACTTCACTGTCGATGAATCGCTCCGTGACCTGATCGGCCTCCCCATGCCATAGAATACTCTCATTGGCAATGAAGACCTCAATAAGCGACGCGGTACACGACCAAGCAGGAGGCCCAAGATGCAGACGGATCGCAGAACGACTCATCGAATTCGACGTTTCATCACGATGGCAACGCTGGCCGTCGGGCTGGTCGCCTGGCTTGGTTCGGACCAAACGTCGGCCTCGGCGGGTGTGTTCGAGAACGGGGAGTACTGGATCGGCAGTTACCGGGGGGAACTGGTGGACCCCGAGCCGGTGATCGAGTTCGGAACGCTGAACATCGTCGGCAACACGTGGGACGCCGCGGGCATGCGGTTTCCGGGAGACGATCCCTATACGATCGGCCTTTCGATCGACTCGATCACGCCGGTGGCCAACGGCTACTACCACGTCCTGGGCACGAGAGACGTCAGCGAGGATTTCGACGTGACGGTCGCTGCCGTGCCGACGCTCTTCTGCGAGACGCCGCCCCTCTACGAAAATGAGACAGGCATGACCCTCGGTCTTCCCAAGGCGACCGCTCCCGTCACGGACGATTTCGACGGCCATTGGAAACACTTCTGCCTGGAATCCGGCATCGACGATAACGAGCAGCCCTACGCCTGGTCGAGCATCGCCAATATCGAGCTGAACGCCGCGACCGGCGAGGGCACCCATCAGTATCCGGGTGAGCCGGCCGATCCGTTCGACTGGTCAGTCGATACCGCGTCGGCCACGTTCACCGTCACGCTGGGGACCGATGAATTCGAAATCGGGGTCGGCCGCGAAGGCATGATGTTTCGCGCCGGCCCACAGATTCGAACGGACGAATCCGATCCCCGTGACCTGGCCCTGGAGCTGTTTCTCAAAACGAACACGGGCCGCGTCGCGGAAGAAGTGGTGGGGCGCTACGCCCTGCAGTTCCTGTCAACCGACGAGGAGCTTTCCCATTGGTTCACCTCCAGGGGCATTCTCTCGATCAACGCCGACGGCACGTTTCATGTCGAGTTCGAGCCAAACGCCGCGATCGGGCGACCGGACGGATGGACCGACGACGGAACCTGGACCATGGACGACACAGGCCGCGTCCTGGCCCAAAGCCTGGAGGGTGGAAGTCCTGTCGAGGGCCAATTAAGCCTCTCGGGCGACGTCCTCGTGATGGCCAATCAGGGCGAAGATGACGACCGCGAATGCCAATTCATCGTGGCCATCCAGATCGTTCCGGAACCGTCCGTTCTGTTCCTTCTGATCTCGGCCCTGCCGGTCTTGTTGCTTGGGCGTCGCAGGCTGAAGTAGCTCTTGAGCAAAAGGGCCAATAGACAGCCGGATTACATCTTCTTCACCACATCGGTTTCAAGCATGGGTCCCATGTCCACGCTTGCGTGGACATGCGGAAACTACGGAAGTCCTGAAAACATGCCCTCGCAAGCGTGGAGCAGGGCACCCGAATTTCCGGACACTCTCAGGTAAAATAGACGGCTCGATCAGTTCTTCGCCGTGTCGGTTTCGAGCCCGGCGCGTTTCTTGATCTGGTCGATGTTCAACTCGCGGACCCATTTGATCAGGTTCGTCCAAACCGAGTGGAAGCCGTATCCGCCTTTGGTCATCTCGCGGATCGCCTCGTCCTTGGTCCAGCCCTGGACGGCCACGCGATAGAGGGCGCACATGGTGCCGGTCCGGTCGGCGCCGTGTTGGCAGTGAACCAGCACGGGCTGACGCTTCGGATCGGTGACGATCTGGAGGAACCGGACGATTTCCTTCTCCTCCGGGTGCCAGGCCTTCATATAGATGTGCTCGTAGGCCAAGCCCGTCTCGCCGATCTCGTCCCGATCGGAATGGAACGAGCGGAGATTGACGATCGTCTTGACACCCAACTTCTTGAGATTCTTCATCCCCAGGGCGGTCGGCTGGGCGCTGCGATAGAGCGTCGGCGAGACCTTATGCAAGTTGGGCACGCCTTCCAACTCGACCGACTTGGCCCACTTGGCCGGTCGCTCCTCCGTCTTCTCCCCGGCCAGGCAGAGCCCGGCGGCCAGCAAGACAAACAGGACAGGTTGAATCGTCCGCATCATGATTTGAATCTCCCGTGTAGCTGTGTCAGACAAACCGGGGTATGTTCACATTCTACTTCAAAGTTGTTTGTCGATGCCCAGACGGCCGTCAGTATTTTCCATCTGTCTTGAAGGACGAAAGTTGGACGTTCCCTGGTTGGCCTCGAATCTGCGTCCAATATTCTTCGCGTACGTCCTCATCAATGACCACGCTTGTTCCGTACAGCGCGTCCCGCCCGTCCTTGCGACAACCGGAGATCCAATAGTGTTCGCCCGTTTCGGCGTCATAGTAGTTGGATTTGAATCCACGCCCGTTGAGGGACTCAAACCGCCGTCCTTGATAGTACACTGACTTACCCGATTTGGAGAACGTAACCCGTCCAATCCGAGCAGGCCCGACGATGCCGTCATCGCCCTTGTTTTCGATCCACATGATCTGAGTCTTTTTCATGGTACTTCACCTGTGTCACGGACAAGTCACACTGCTCTTGTCACCACATTAGACCAAGGCAAGGCAGATGACGCAATCGACGACAGGATTGGAGGGCCACGCTCCGTCGTGGCCACGTCATCCGATGCACCTGGCCACGACGGAGCGTGGCCCTCCAAATCAGTTTTGTTGATCTGAAGTCACTACTTCTGCGAAGGCCAGCACGGCCCCGATTCCCCGGTTTGCCCCATTCCGCCGGCGGGAACCTGCCGTTGGGTCCCCTGCAGTGCTTGCCGGTGGCCGACAGCTTGCGATAATTCGAGGAGTAGCGGATTCCCGACTGTCGGGAATCGCCCTTTCAATCCAGTCACTCGTCAACAAAAGGGGGTTCACGCGATGGGCATGATCAAGGAATTCAAAGAGTTCGCCATGCGGGGCAACGTCGTCGACATGGCGGTGGGCATCATCATCGGCGGGGCGTTCGGCAAGATCGTCACGTCGCTGGTGAACGACGTCATCATGCCGCCTGTCGGAATGCTGTTGGGCAACGCGCCCTTCTCACAACTGGTATACACGTTGCACAAGGGAGCCACGGCCGCCGACACCGTCACGATCCAATACGGCCAATTCATCAACACGGTGCTTGACTTCCTGATCGTGGCGTTTTGCATCTTCCTCGTCATCAAGGCGATGAACCGCCTGAAGCGCGGCGAGGAAGAAGCACCGGTCGAGCCGGCGACCAAGGACTGCCCGAGGTGCTGCTCGACCATCCCGCTCCAGGCAACCCGCTGCCCGAACTGCACCTCCGAGCTGGGCACGGCCTGACGGCGAAGAGCAGTGCCAACTGGCGACTCGGAAAAACGACGACTCAAGCTCGCCATTTGCGCAGCGCCCCCTCGTTTTCTTTCCACTTCTCCATGGTATGATGTGTGTTGTCGTCGTGGCGCACGACTGGTGTGCTTCGTTGGCGGCCTGGTGTCGCCGGCGTGTGAAGTGACGTGGAATATTCAGCAAGAGAGAGGTCGAGTCCAGCCATGAAAATGCTTCTTATCATCGGTCATCAGAATCCAAGCAGCTTCTGCCATGCAATTGCCCAGACGGCTCGGGAGGAACTCGAAGCGGCCGGGCATGAGGTCGTGTTCCACGATCTGTATGTCGATGGCTTTAATCCTGTGTTGACCGAGGAAGAACTTCGAGCAGAAGAGCCGGCCTGCCCTGTCGTGAAGCAGCACATCAGCGAGTTGCTCTCGGCCGACGGGCTGGTGATCGTGCATCCGAACTGGTGGGCAGGCCCTCCGGCCATGCTCAAAGGTTGGATCGATCGGGTCATTCGCAACGGGCCCGTCTACCGGTTCGGCGAAGGGGGCGTCGTGCTCGGCCAGCTCGGCGACAAGAGGGCCCTGGTCCTGACCACCTCGAACACGCCTCGCGACATGGAACTGAAACTCTACGGCGACCCGCTGGAGAACTTCTGGAAGACGTGCGTGCTGGGCTTCTGCGGCCTTGAGCGATTTCGCCGCCACAACTTCGAGTCGATCGTCATGAGCACGCCCGAACAACGGCGGCAGTGGCTCGACGAAGTCCGCCGCCTGGTCCGCGAGGACTTTTCATAACCGTTCACGGTGGGTGGCACTGGCGTCTCGCCAGTGCTTTGTCACCAACACTGGCGAGACGCCAGTGCCACCCTGCTGCGATCAGGTCGGTTCGAGAATCTGCAGGGTCGTGCCGCGCACCATGTCTTTGACCGCTTTGCGGTATTCCAGCATGTGAGGGGCCATCAGGTGGGCCTCCAAGGCGTCGAGGCTTTCCCACCGCTCGACGATGGTCACGACGTCCGCCCGCGCGGGCCCCTGGGCCGGGATATTCGTCTCGACGTCGACCGTCGGGCCGTAGTCGATGCACCCTTCCTCCGCCCGAACCTTCGGCGCGAGCTGGGCGAACTCGTTCAAAAAATCCTCGCGACGGCCCTCGGCCAGCTCGATTGTGGCAATGACGTGGATCATGGGGTTCCTTCTCATAATCTACCCTCTCCCTTTGGGAGAGGGTGGCGGCGCAGCCGCCAGGTGAGGGCGGGGGGAATAGTGGCCAGTTGTTGGTGTCTAGTGGTCAGTTTCGCAGTGAAACGTCTATTGTTCAATGACAGGCAACCTTGTTGGCCAGCATCCTGCCATCCAAGATCTGATGAGTTGGTTACGGTGCCAACGAAAAAAACTGTCTTCTGATCACGCAATAACAGGAGCCCAAAGGGCTCCTTGATCTGCAACCATATTACGGTTGTGCTGGCGTTTTGGCCGATCAGTTGTGCAAGGCCAACAACAAACCCAGGAGCAACGCCAGTACCACGGCCGCGCTGATTCCCAGCAGCAGTCCTCGCGGCAACTTGACCGTGCGGGGCGAGCGACGCAGATCGGCGCCGGTTGTCAGTTCGTTCAATTCCAGGGGCGAAGGCAACGGGCGGAATCGGGCCGTGTTGGGTTGGGGCGAGGCGGCGTCCGTTTCGCTCGCGCCGATGGTGAACGAGAAGTCGGGCCCGTTCTCCGACATACGGACCACGTCGCCCGAGCGGAGCCGCGTGTTGCCGAAGACCGGCTCGTGGTTGACCAGCACGTCGCCTGTGCCCGTGTTGCGGATCCGCCAGCCGTCGTCGTCGCGTTGGATCGTGGCCGCATGCCCTCGGGCGGCCGCGTCCCGTGCCGGGTCGAACCGGACCTCGCAGTCACGCTGGTCGCCGACGCGGAACCGGTCCACGTCCAGCACGACGTGTTCGCCCTGCCTCGCGCCGGAGAGGATCTGGATATCCACACGCATGGTCTACCGCCGCGCGGTTGTCCGCCTTGTTGCCTTTGCTGCATTCTGGCCCGAATAAGACTCTATCCTAGTGAGCCCACCCGCTCGACGCAAGGGGGCACGTTCCCCCCGGGATTGTTCCGGGGCGAAAGCCTGTAGAAATGCGTGTTTGTCGGTGCGAGGTGGGAAGGGGACTCTCGACGTCGGGGGTTCTTACAAGAGATTGTAGGAGGCGACTCCTGTCGCCGAATGCAGCGCGATTGACGCGTTTCGTCCCTCGGGCTCTATTGGGACCGATATGAATGCGGTTGATACAAAACAATCGAACACCCAGACGGTTCCTCTAGACGCCGGGCGTTTGGCCCAGGCGTTTGGACTGGGCTCGCCGACGGCCAGGCGGACCGTCGCGGCGATGGTCGATGCGTTGGTCGGCGCCGAGCGTTCGTGGTTAGACCGTGTGTTGCGGTGTTGGGAGGAGACGTTTTTGTTGGGGCCGCCGTTGGGGGCGAGGGAGGAGGTTGTCCGGCAGCTTGAGGCGTTGGTCGAGCGAGTACTTCCCTCTCCCTTTGGGAGAGGGTGGCGGCGAAGCCGCCGGGTGAGGGTGGGTGGCACCAAGGCCGATGGCGCCCTTCCGATGCTTGTTCCAGCCACTAGCCACCAACCACTAGCCACTAGTGGACCGCCCTCACTCCCGGCCCCTCTCCCAAAGGGAGAGGGGAGTGTGTTGGCAGCCGCCGGGCTGCTGGCAATTCAGACGTATTATGCGTTGGTCGTGAAGCTGCTGGCCGGGCAGGTGGTGGCGGGAGTTCAGGGTGCGGATGGACCGTGTCGTCGGATCGCCCGGGCGTCGAAGGAAGGAACGCTTCAAGAAGAAATGGCCTCGCTTGAATCGGGGCAGCTTTTCGCGCCGGTGCAGGCTGTGGTCGATCGGGCGGCCGATCCGCTGGCGTGGTATCTCGATGCGTGGACCGACACGCTGGCTAGTGCAATTGCCCAGTTGGCCGATTGCCTGAGCCAATTCGACACGCAACTACCGGCTGGACCGCAGGGCGATGTCTTCGGTCGGCTCTATCAGGAGTTGCTCCCGCGGAAGCTCCGCCACGCTTTGGGCGAATACTACACGCCCGACTGGCTCGTCGAGCACGTCTTGGACCAGACCCAGCGGGCAGACGACCCGACCCAACGCCTGCTCGACCCCTCCTGCGGTTCCGGTGCGTTTCTGGTCACCGCCCTGGCCCGCCGTCGTACTCAACTCCTCCTCTCTCCCAAAGGGAGAGGGGCTGGGGGAGAGGGTGTTTTGGGCAACACAACGACAAGTCAGTGTGAGAATGGACCGTCCTCGGGCGCCACTGGCTCTGCCAGTGCCGTGACAGGATACGGGATCGATCATGCAGTATACGCCACACAAACACATCCCCCAAAAAGCACTGGCAGAGCCAGTGGCACCCACGAATTGCATGCAGGGGAGACATCCCAAACCCTTCTCCACAGCGTCGCTGGTTTTGACATCAACCCGCTGGCCGTGATGACCGCTCGGGCGAACTGTCTGTTGGCGGTGGCCGATCTGCTCTCGCCCGAGGCGCCGATCGAGCTGCCGGTGCATTTGCGAGACACGATTCTCGATCCGCCCGGGCCGGACGAGTCGTTCGACGTGATCGTGGGCAATCCGCCGTGGATCGCGTGGGACAATCTGCCGGACGAATATCGTGATCGGACGAAACCGCTCTGGCGGGAATACGGCCTCTTCTCCCTGTCGGGCAACGCGGCCCGGCACGGCGGGGGCAAGAAGGACCTGGCCATGCTGCTGCTTTACGCGGCGGCCGACCGCTACCTTCGGCCGGGCGGGCGGCTGGGCATGGTCGTCACACAGACGCTCTTCCAGAGCAAAGGGGCCGGCGACGGCTTCCGGCGGTTCCGGCTCGGCCCAGACGGTCCGCCGCTGGCCGTGCTGCGCGCCGACGACCTGGTCCGCCTCAAGCCGTTCCCCGGCGCGGCCAACTGGACGGCTACCGTCCTGCTGGAAAAGGGACGCCCGACTGAGTATCCGGTGCCTTATTTCAAATGGAGTGAGGCTGAGGGCAATGGCTATACTCAGCATGCTTTCGATGCTCGGCCAATCGACTCGGATCGGGAACGCTCTCCATGGCTGCTTCTCCCCTCGGGCATGAAGACTCCGTTCGACCGGCTCACCGGGCCGTCGGACTACACGGCCCACCTGGGCGCCAACAGCGGCGGGGCCAACGCCGTCTATTGGGTCGAACTACTCGGGCCGGCCGACAGCGGCGTGAAGATCCGAAATCTGGTCGGCCAGGCAAAGCGTCACGTGCCGCAAGTCGAAGCGGTCGTCGAGACCGAGCTTCTCTACCCGTTGCTCCGCTGGGGCGACGTCGCCCGCTATCGGGCCGAACCGACCGTCTGTCTCCTGCTGGTCCAAGATCCTCAGCGTCGCCGTGGACTGGACGAAACGTTGATGCGAGAACAATACCCGAAGACGTTGGACTACTTGGCCCAATTCAAGTCAATGCTCGAACGCCGGGCCGCCTACCGGCGTTATCAGGAGGGCGGGCCGTTCTACGCGATGTACAACGTCGGGTCGTACACGCTCGCCCCGATCAAAGTCGTCTGGCGACGGATGGACCGGCGAATCAACGCGGCCGTGGTCGAGCCGATCGACCACCCCTGGCTTGGCGTCCGGCCGGTTGTGCCGCAAGAGACGTGCGTCCAGGTCGAGGTCGACACTCTGGAGGAGGCCCACTATCTGTGCGCCGCGCTGAACAGCACGGTAGTCAACTTCCTAGCCACCGCCCACAGCGTCGACGGCGGCAAGGGTTTTGGCACGCCCGGGATGCTCGACCACCTGAACCTCCCCCGCTTCAACCCGGCCGATTCACGCCACGCATCCCTTTCACAGCTCGGCACACAAGTCCACCGGCAGACAGCTCAGGGTATAGACACAACCCAGCTCCAACGTGAAATTGACACCCTGACCGCCGAAATCTGGGGACTCGATCCGCATGACCACGAGCTGGTAGCTTCTACCCCCTGAGGGCCGGTCTCGTTGGATGGTGGCATGTTGTCTGGTATGATAGACGGTTTACATAGTCGCCAATAGTCCGGAACTCCTGCTAAAGGCAACACACAAGCCTTCCTCCATTTGCCCCAGGTATCCTCTTGCCCAAGTACATCCTAACGATCGAGACCTCGTGCGACGAGACGGCGGCGGCTGTGGTCACTGAGGAGCGCCAGGTGGTGGCCTCGGTGGTGGCCTCGCAGGATGAGTTGCACCGGCGGTTCGGGGGCGTGGTGCCGGAGATCGCATCGCGGGCGCATGTCGAGCGGATTTTGCCGGTGATCGACGAGACACTCCGTCGGGCCGGGTTGACGCTCGGACAGATCGACGCGGTGGCTGTGGCCAATACGCCGGGGCTGGCCGGGTCGCTGTTGGTTGGATTGGTCGCGGCCAAGGCGCTGTGCGTCGCGATTGACGTGCCGCTGATCGCGGTGGATCATTTGCAGGCCCACATCTACGCGTGCCGGCTGGCCGCCGGGCGGGACGTCTTTCCGTGCGTCGGCCTGATCGTCAGCGGCGGGCATTCGAGCCTCTACCGATGCGCCGGGCCGTTGGACTTCGAATTGCTCGGGGCGACGATCGACGACGCGGCCGGCGAGGCGTTCGACAAGGTGGCCAGCATGTTGGGCCTGTCTTACCCCGGCGGACCGTCGATTCAAAAGGCGGCCGAGCGGGGCAACCCGACAGCCTTCAACTTCCCACGCTCGTTGCTCAAGGACGAGGACCGGCTCGACTTCAGCTTCAGCGGCCTGAAGACGGCCGTCCGCTACACACTGGTCGGCCCGGGCAAACCCGACTTCGGCAGCTTGAAACTCGACCCGACGCTCGTGTCCAACCTGGCCGCCAGTTTCCAGGAGGCGGTGGTCGACTGCCTGGTGGGCAAGGCCATGCTCTGCCTCCGTAAAACGGGCCTCGACACCCTGTGCGTCGGCGGCGGCGTCGCGGCCAACGCCCGGCTCCGCCAGCGGCTCGAAGAAGAATCGGCCCGGGCCGGAATCACCCTACACATCGCCCCGCTGGCCCTGTGTACCGACAACGCCGCCATGGGTGCGATCGCCGCGGAACGCTTTCAGGCCGGCTGCTTCGAGCCGCTCGACTTGGACGTCTATCCGGGCGTTATTCGCAAGGCGTAGGAAAGGGACCTCTTGTCAATCGCGAGAATCCTGCCGATAATGCCCAGCGACCCGAGGGCAAACACCATTCACGGGAGGTCGCCATGTCCGAACGTCGTCAGCCGAACCAGATCGACTATGTCGAGTTGCCCATCGCCAAGACCGGGGACCTGCCTCGGGCGAAGGCCTTTTATGAAAACGTCTTCGGCTGGTCGTATGCCGATTGGGGCGACGACTATGCCGACACGAAAGACAGCGGCGTGGGCAGCGGTCTGAACGCCGACGCGAGCCACCGCCCGCCCGGGCCGCTGGTCGTCGTCTACGCCACGAACCTGGAAGACGCCCGCTCGAAAGTCGTTGACCACGGCGGCCAGATCACCCGCGACCTCTTCGCCTTCCCCGGCGGCCGCCGCTTCCACTTCCAAGATCCCTCGGGCAACGAACTGGCCGTCTGGTCGGATCAGTAGCCGGGCAAACACGGGTGACTGAAAGGGCGCCACTGGCTCTGCCAGCGCTTCATGCATCCCGGCCCAAAGAGCACTGGCAGAGCCAGTGGCACACATTCTTTGCTACCCCGAGTCCCTAGCTCCCCACCTGATCCGGATACACAACCAGTTCGACGCGGCGGTTATATTGTTGCCCGCCGCGGGGGCCGTTGGAGTAGCGGGGGTGGTTGGCGCCGTGGCCGGTGACGAGGAGTTGGCGGGGGCGAAGGCCTGTTTGGGTGGCGAGGATTTGTTGGACGGCCAGGGCCCAGGCCGCCGAGAGTTCGTGGTGCGAGTGGAACTGGCCGGTGGGCGAGGCGCTGTCGGTGTGGCCTTCGGCGGCGATCATCTGGTTGGGATAGACGCGGAGCAGCTCGTTGCCGACTTGGGCGATGAGCTTGTCGGCCCCGGGCCGGAGTTGGGCCGTGCCCGGCTGGAACAAACGGTCGGCCGGCAGGACGATCCGGATCACCTGGCCGTCGCGTCGCGACTCGATGCCCGGCAGGGAGATGGTCGGCAGCGACCGCTGCACGCTGCTGTTAGGCTCGATCGTCACGCTACCGCGACGTTTGAGCGAGGCGGTCATCGCTTCGACGCGGTCGTCGCTCTCGGCCCGCCCTGCCTGAGCGATCTTCAGCTTCTCGGCTGTATCACCCAACTGCTTCTGCAACGCGGCCATCTGGTCCTTGAGCAGTTTGTTCTGGGCTTCCGACTGGGCCCAGAGCGTTTGCAACTCTTGATTGTCGCGATCCAACGTGGCCACGCGGCCGCGGGCCTGTTCGTACTGGTTGTTGAGCGTCGCGTACTGGGCTTGGGCCTTCTTCACTTGATCTTGGGTGAACATCGCGTTCTTGCTACACCCACTGACGCCGATCAGCAGAACGACAGCCAGCCCCCAGGCGCAGACCGATCCGGTTCTCGATCCGAGTGCAAGAAGCGGCAACCCGGGCACGCGGCCGAACCGTCGCATGATGAGGTTCTCCCGAGAGAGATAAGGAACCCGATGCGTCCGTCCGCTCCCGACACGTCGGGTCCCCGCGGCAGACGGGTCGCAGAATGCGGGCCGGATGGTAGTCGAACCCTCGGGGGGTGGCAAGGCCAATCTAAAAAGGTGCCAGGCACCAAATATGGCGAAGATAGCGAAAGCGGCCGAAAGACTTTTATCTGCTTTACCCATATTTGGTGCCTGGCACCTTTTATTCCTAACCTTGCTTGGGGCGGGAGATCGTGGTAAATTGGGTGGTTTGGGACTCCGCTTCGTGGCCATGCTGTGTTACAACGTGCCCGATCTCCCCCCAAACGTTATCGCCGATCCGCTCCAGTGCATCCAGGTCCGTGGGGCCCGGGCGCACAATCTCCAGAATGTCGATGTGGATCTGCCACGCGACCGGCTCGTGGTCGTGACCGGCCCGAGCGGCTCAGGCAAGAGTTCGCTGGCCTACGACACGCTCTATGCCGAGGGCCAACGCCAGTACATCGAGAGCCTGTCGGTCTACGCCCGGCAGTTCCTCCATCAGCTTCAGCGGCCCGACGTCGACCACATCGACGGCCTGCAGCCGACCATTTCGATCGACCAACGGGCTGGCAGCCAAAGCCCTCGCAGCACGGTTGCCACGCTGACCGAGATCTACGACTACCTGCGGCTGTTAATGGCCCGGCTGGGCGAGCCGGCCTGTTATCGGTGCGGCCAGCCGATCCGGCAGCAGACGCCCGAGCAGATCCTCGAAGACCTGCTGGCGCTTCGCGACGGGACGCGGACGATGATCTTGGCCCCGATGGTCCGGGGACGCAAAGGCCAGCACAAGGATGTCTTCGAGGCGATCCGCAGGGCGGGCCTGATCCGCGCCCGAGTCGACGGCGAGGTGGTCGACGTCCACGATCCGCCCGAGCTGGCTCGGAGCAAGGCGCACGACATCGAAGCGGTGGTCGATCGGGTCGTGATCCGCGAGGGTATCCGTACCCGATTGGCCGAGTCGATCAATCTGGCCATCCGTCAAGGCGACGGGCTGGTGCTGGCCACCTACGAAGAAAAACGAGCTGAAAACGGCAACGGCGCCAACGGAAAAAAGAAAGGTGACAACGGTTCAAAAAAGAAGTTGAATCCCGACGGCGTCTGGCGCGACGTCCTCTTCAGCACGCTCTACGCCTGCCCATTCTGCAAGATCAGCTACGAGGAGATCGAACCCCGCACGTTTAGCTTCAATAGCCCCTATGGCGCGTGTCCGACGTGCGAGGGCCTGGGCGTTCGCGAACAGTTCGACCCCGAACTAGTCCTGCCTTCGACGAAGCTATCCCTGGCCGGCGGGGCCATCGTGCCCTGGAAGGACGCCACGGCGGCGGCCGTGCGCAAACACAAGATGGCCTTGCGCGACTTCATGACGGCAGCCGAGTTCCGCTGGAACACGCCGTTGGACAAGCTCTCGGACGAAACGCGCCAGAAGCTTCTCCACGGCAATGGCCGCAAGTTCCTTGGCGTGTTGACCCTGCTGGAGAAGGAACTGGCCACGACGACCAGCGAGGCGAACCAGAAACGGCTGACGGCGTTTCGCGGCGCGGTGGCGTGTCCTGATTGCGGCGGGGCGAGGCTCCGGCCCGAGGCGCGAAGCGTCCGCGTCGAGGGCAAGGCCATCCATGAGATGACCGCGCTGACCGTGGCAGACGCCCGGACGTTTTTCGACGCGTTGCATTTCGACGAAGACCACGCGCCGATCGCCCAACCGATTTTGCAGCAGATCCACGCCCGGCTCGCGTTCCTCGACAAGGTCGGCCTTGGCTACCTCACGCTCGACCGCCCGGCCGACAGCCTCAGCGGCGGCGAGTTGCAGCGGGTCCGCCTGGCCACGGGCCTGGGTTCGGGTCTGGTCGGCGTCTGCTACGTGCTCGACGAACCGTCGATTGGACTGCATCCTCGCGATAACCAACGGCTGATCGACGCCCTGCGCGACTTGCAGACCCAAGGCAACACGGTGCTCGTGGTCGAACACGACGAGACAATCATCCGTCAGGCCGATTGGCTGGTCGACCTGGGGCCCGGGGCCGGGGAGCACGGCGGGCGGATCGTCGCCGAGGGCTCGCCCGAGCGGGTGGCTGCGTGTCCCGCCTCGCCCACGGGCCGCTACCTGGCCGGCCACGACCAGATCGAGGTGCCGAGCCGACGCCGACGTCTGGCCAAGACCCGTTCGATCACGCTCCAAGGCGTCACGACGAACAACCTGAAGAACGTCACCGTCTCGTTCCCGCTGGGAGCCCTGGTTTGCGTGACGGGCGTGAGCGGATCGGGTAAGAGTTCGCTGGTCGAGGAGACGCTCGCTCGGGCGCTGATCCACCGGCTGGGCGGCATCTGTCCGAAGCCCGGACCGCACGAGAGCCTTCGCGGCGGTAGTCAGATCGATCGAGTGGTCCAGATCGACCAGGCCCCGATCGGCCGCACGCCCCAGAGCAACCCAGCCACCTACACCGGCGCGTTCGACGAGATTCGCAAGGTGTTCGCCGGCACCCGGGCAGCCCGGCAACGCGGCTACAAGGTCGGCCGGTTCAGCTTCAACGTCAAGGGCGGTCGATGTCCCGAGTGCGAGGGCCAAGGGCAAACGAAAATCGAAATGAATTTCTTGCCCGACCTATACGTCACCTGCCCCGAATGCAACGGCAAACGGTTCAACCACCAGACGCTCCAGGTCCGCTACCGCGACCGGTCGATCGCTGACGTGTTGGACATGCGGGTGGACGAAGCGGTCGGGTTCTTCGAGAACTTCCCGAACCTCGCCCGGATCTTGGACAACCTGCACGAGGTCGGCCTGGGCTACCTCACCCTGGGCCAGGCCTCGACGACCCTTTCTGGCGGCGAGGCCCAACGCGTCAAGCTGGCCACCGAACTGGGCCGGGGCAACTCGACCAAAACCCTCTACCTGCTCGACGAGCCGACCACCGGCCTGCACTTCGACGACACCCGCAAGCTCCTGGCCGTCCTGGCCCGACTGGTCGACCTGGGCAATACGGTCATCGTCATCGAGCACAACCTCGACGTCATCAAAACGGCCGACTGGATCCTCGACCTGGGTCCCGAAGGCGGCGACGCCGGCGGCCAACTCGTCGCCTCCGGCACGCCCGAGGACGTCGCCGCCGTGCCCGAAAGCCACACGGGCCGATATCTGCGCGAGATACTCGGTTAACAGTCTGACCTGCTGGTCTATCTATCAATTAATTTCAGTCAAATCCGTAGGCCGGGTCGTGACCCGGCAAGGATGTAATCGCCGGGTCACGACCCGGCCTACAAGACTGTATAGTTTTCAACGTTCTCTAAAGCGGCGGGACGCCGCTTCTACTATTAGCGATCGCCCAAATTGCCCAGGTGGTCTGTTGCGGTGCCGATTCACTGTCGTCGGCAAGAAATCCCATTGGCGAACCCAAGATCGGCTAAATGCGTACGAATGGACATGAACCTGCCCCCCATATCGTCCCGAGCGAAGACGGAACAGGCGTCTCACGACGCCCACTCGGGATCCCAATCCCTAATCCCTTCTTCCATATTGCTGCCCAGGAGAGGGACTCCTATACTACCCAGGCTCGGTTTTCGGATCGGACCGATAACAGACGACCGGAGGTGTTACCGTGATGCAACGGAGGCTCACACGGCGCGATCGGGCCGGATGGCTGTTGGCCGGCGTGTTGGTCAGCGGCGTTCTGCTCGGTTGGGATTTGCCCGTGGCGGCGGCCCAGGAGGAGACGACCGGCCATGTCACCCGGTCGTACGACGGCCAGGCGTTCGACTACAAGATGAAATGGGCGTTCGAGACGGACCAGTATCGGGTCTATCGAGTTACATACCCTTCGCCGGTCAAGACGCCCTTTGAACGAAACAACACGATCCCGGCCGACTATTATCTTCCCCGGGGTGTTGAGCCGGGCGGACCAGAACCAAAACGGCCGGCCGTCATCTGCCTGCACATCCTCGACGGCAATTTCGAGTTGGTCCGGATGGTCTGCTCGACGCTGGCCTCGCACGGCGTGCCGGCGGTGATGTTCAAGCTGCCCTACTACGGCGAGCGCGGTCCGGACGAAGGCCCTCGGGCCATGCTGGACGATCCGAAGTTGTTTCTCGGTGCTCTGACCCAAGGAATGGCCGACGTCCGACGGACGGTCGACTGGCTGGCCTCGCGGCCCGAGATCGACTCGAAGCAAATCGGCATCACCGGCATTAGTCTCGGAGGATTGGTGGCCGCGTCGGCCTCGGCACAAGAGAAGCGGATCAATCGGGTCGCCCTGATTTTGGCCGGCGGCGACCTGCCCCACATCATTGCTACCGCCCGCGAAGCCACGGACATCCGCCGGTTCATGGCCGAACTGCCGGCCGACCAGCGGGCCGAAGCCGAAAAGGCCATCCGCGAGGTCGACCCGCTTTCACACGCGCCGGCCCTGCGTGATCGAGCAAGGCAAGGTCGAGTGCTCATGTTCTGCGCGACCGACGACCGCGTTATTCCGAAGAGTTGTGCCGAAAAGCTGGCCGCCGCACTGGATATGCCGGCCGACAAGGTTGTTTGGCTCCATGGGCTCGGTCACTACACGGCCCTGGCCGCGCTGCCTCAGATCATGGACCAAACAGCCGCGTTCTTCGCCCAGGACCTTCCGCCCGGCGCCGAGGTTCCGAAACCGGCTCCGGCCGCCGCGACGCCCAGCCAGACCGTCGCCCGACTGCTAGGCCAACTGGGCACGATGCTGGGCGTCAAACCCAAGCCGGGGCGGTGCCACCTGGCCGATCTGAAAATCGATGTCACGTTGCCTGACGGAAAGACCATCGACGCCGACCTGCGTCTCATCCAAGGCGCCGGCAGCAAGTTCCGGCTCGAACTGAATCTCAAGAAGCCCTGGAAGGTCGACGTGGCTCTCGGGCAAGGCGACGCCCCATGGATGGCCCGGGGCGGAAAGGCCGCGTTCGTCGGCAGCCGCCGTCCCTCGGGCAAACCGCCAGTCGACCCGGAGACCCTGCTCGATCCGGCCGTCCGGATGAAGATACGGATGGCGGCCGGCGGACTGGCCGGCGTGGCCATGGCCCCGATGCTTTTGGACGACCTGGCTTCGTTCTCCCGCGAGAAAACGGACGACGACCGCCCAGCCGTTCGCATCACCGTCAAGAAACGGGCCCGTGGCTCGGCCCTGCTCGTACTGAAGCCCGACGGCCAGCGGCCCGACCGTCTCACGTTCGACATTGACGGCACGAAGGGAGAGGTCGTTTTCCGAGGCTGGGAGGTCGACGCCGTGGCCCACGCGAGCCTGTTCGCCCCGCCCGACGACGTCCCGGTCACCCCGGTGGACGAAGCCGACATCCACCGCATGTTCTCCGCCCTGCTGACCTTCGGATTGGAGAAGATTCGATGAAGACTCACGCCGCACGATCGCTGACGTTTCTTTTCGCCCTGTTGTGTTTCGTTCCCGTGCTTTGCGCCGACGACATGCCGGCGCTGACTATCGTGAACCAAACGGACCACGGCCTGCTGGCCGCCTCGCAGGGCAAGCTCTTCCTCTTCGTCGAAGGCACGCCCCACCAGATGGGCACGGCCCACGGAACGCTCTTGGCCGAGAAGGCCCGGAAGTTGACCGAGCGGGTGTTGTACGTCGTCGGGGCGGGCGACAGCCTCTACTCGGGCAAGTGGTTCATGGACCAAATGGCCGAGGTCGAGCGCCGCGCCGGACCGCACATCCCAAAACGGTTCATCGACGAGTGCGACGCCCTGGCCAAAGCGGCCGGCGTCTCGCGGCGCGACGGGCGCTACGCCAACCTGTTCCCCGAGCGGTTCCACTGCAGCGGCATCGCCGTCCGCGGCAAGGCGACCAAGGACGGACACGTCTACCACGCCCGGGTGCTGGACTATTTCACCGAAATCAACCTCCAGGACGAAGCCGTGGTCACCGTCTTCATGCCCAAGGGGCGCAACGCCTGGATGAGCCAAGGCTACGCCGGGTTCATCGGCACGGTCACCGCCATGAATGAAAAACACCTGGCCGTCGGCGAGATGGGCGGCGGGGGCGAGGGCCAGTGGGACGGCATGCCCATGAGTCTGCTGCTGCGCGACGTCATGGAACGCGCCTCGACGGTCGACGAGGCGGTCGAAATCATCCGCCGCACGCCCCGGACGTGCGAATACTACTACGTCCTGTCGGACAAGAACCGGGCGATGGTCGGCCTGTACTGCACGCCCGAGAAGGTCGAACTGCTCAAGCCGGGCCAGCAACACGCCAAGCTGCCGAAGATCCCCGAAGACACGGTCATCGTCTCGGGCTTCGATCGGGCCGAAGTGGCCAGCCGGCGAATCCAAGAGTCCTTTAGCCAGATCGATGCCAAACGCCTGATCGAGATCATCCGCCAGCCCGTGGCCATGCGAAGCAACCTGCACAACGCCGTCTTCGCCCCGGAGACACTCGACATGTGGTTCGCCGACGCCAGCCGCACTCGGTCGGCCTGCGACGAGCCCTACGCCCACTGCAATCTGAAAAGCCTTCTGGATTTCTATCGGATCCGCCACCCGCAGGCGAAAGAACCGGCCCCACTTCCGCCCACAAAATAAGCATCCCGCCCGGCCGCCCTGAAATCAAGCAGTCGACTAGGCCACTCTCCGGCCCGGCTGTTCAGCCCGCCCCCCACAAGCTACAATAAATGAACACGCTGGCTCCGGTCCCACCGGCCGCCCAGCCCGGGGACGTAGCTCAGTTGGGAGAGCACCGCTTTTGCAAGGCGGGGGTCGTCGGTTCGAGTCCGATCGTCTCCATTGGAACGCTTGTATACGTGAGCAGCCCCTGCAATCCACGGAGAAGCAAGGGGCTGTCGTGCTTTCTTACGACCCTTTGTTTTGGGTTTCGTACGCCTGGTGTACTGGAGTTCACGCCGGGTTTGGGACAGTGCCTGTTTCACGCGGGAAGTAGGCGATGGTTATTCTATTGAGACGGATATTCTATTGAATAATTGAGTGATCCGAATCAACCTAGTCAAATACTGTTAACCCCCGCAATGTTTTGCGATTGGGAAGAGCGAAACTAGCGAAGTAGCCGATCACGAAGCAGGCGGTGCAGCCGATTGCCGAGTAGAGGAAGAAGTGGACGCGGGTGCAATAGGTTACCCAGCCGAGAATCGCGCTGCTGCCGATTGCGCCGATCCATGCGCTTTGAGCACTGGTCCGTCGGGTGAAGATGCCCAACAGGAACAGGCCCGACAGACCGCCGATGAACAGGCCGACAATGCGCCAGAATTGGTCCCAAAGCGACTGGATCTCGAACGTGGCGATCCACAGGGCCGTGCCGGTGCCGAACGCACCTAGGGCCAGGGTCAGCAAGCGGGCCCAACGCAAGGCCGCGCGGTCCGACGTGGCCGGACGAAACCGCGTCAAGATGTCGGTCACCCATATCGTGGCCACACTGTGAATCGAGCTGTCCAGGCTCGACATGGCGGCGGCGAACAGGGCCGCGACGACCAGTCCGGCCACGCCCGTGGGGATCTTCTGGACGATGAACAGAGGCACGATCGCGTCGGTGTCGAGGCTAGGGTCGAGCATGTTGGGATTCAGGTGATAGAAGACCCAGAGCGCCGTGCCGAACAGGAAGATGATCACGGCCCAGGGGATCGAAACGAGTACGTCGGTCCAGAGCGCCCGGCGGGCGGCCCGTTCGTCGGGCGTGGTCAGGTAGCGCTGGACAACCGCCTGGTCGGCCGTGAGTCCGGCAAGTCGGGTGAAGACGTTGCCGACGAGGATGACCCAAAGCGTGGCGGTGGTGTAGCTCCAGTCGAGCGGGGCCAGGTTGAA
>JAFGFF010000276.1 GCA_016931075.1 Pirellulales bacterium
AAGTGTGGCAGGAGGCCTCAACTTCTCCAACCCCAACGCCTTAGCCGCTCCCAACACCCTCCAAACGTGGACGGCGTTGAGTGGCACCCGAACGCAATGACACCCGGGCGTCTACGGCATCGGCAGCCCTGGCCGCCGGGTGAGGCGGTCTTCGGAGGGGGGCGTGGCGGTGTTGGGGAGGACGAGTTTCATGCCGGGGGTAAGGTAGTTGAAGTCGCCTTGAAGAGAATCTTTGTTGAGGCGGTAGATTTCCGGCCAGCGGGCGCCGTCGCCCAGTTCAAAACGGGCGATGTCGAACAGGTTGTCGCCGGCTTGCACCTCGTAGGACGAGCCGTCCGAAAAACGGCCGTGGCGGCCGATGCCGCGGATCGTGGACCGTTGGCGGATCGTGTCGCGGCGGCTCGGGTCGGGGCACAGGTCGGGGTACTTTTGTTCCAGCTCGGCCTGGTCGGGGGCGAGGATCGTGTCGCCCACGTCGAGCCGGTCGTCGTCGAATCGGGACCGATTGTGCTCGGCCAGGGCCTTGAAATAGGACTCGGTGCCGTACAGCCGCCGGGAAATGATCCAGTAGCTGTCGTTCGGCTGCACGCGGTAGGTCCCGTCGGGCGACCGGGCCGGCGCGGGATCGTCGTCCAGAAGCGATCGGACGTCCGGAGCCGGCTCGAACATGCGGGCCCGCTTCGGCGAGACCTCGGCAACTTCGTACTGACCGGGATCGACCGGCGCGGCCTGTTCGACCTCGGGCAGAATCGGCCGCTCGGCATCGCGGCGCCGGTGGTGCGGACGTTGTTCATGGTCGCCGACCCAGTCCCCCTGATTCATCGGGACAACCGGGGCCGGCGAGGCCACGAACTCGGGCGTCTTGGGCGGCGCCGGCATGCCCGACATTCCGGGATAGGGCGGTGCATAGGAGGGCGGCGAATAGGGCGGAACCGGCGAGGCCTGGACGGGCGAATTCTGGACGGGCGAATTCTGGTCGGGCACGTTCTGTGCGACCTGGTTCTCCGTGCCGGGCACGAACCGGCCGTGGCGTCCCGCGCCGGGCGTCCGCTCGATGAACACCGAGCCATCCAGCCCGGGCTCGCTCGACCCGTGGTGTCGACGCTCGTGGCCCAGGCCGATCGGCGCGTCGGCCGGGCTGGGCGCCGGCGGAGGAGTTCCCATGCCCGAGGGCAACGGCGGCGGGAGCGGAGGTGGTGTGAACTCGACGCTCGGCGGCGTCGGGGACGTCGGTTTGGCGGCCATCCGGAATTGGGCCATGTCGTCGCCAGGCAACACGGACGACGGCGCCGGCTTTGCCCGAACGACCGTCGGCTCGGCCTTGTGATGCGGCCCTCGGGACGGTCGGTCCTGGTCGTACGTCGTACGGTTGACCTGCTTGGTCGACTTCTTGTTGGTTGGATTCGTGGCCGCCGTGTCGTCGGACGAGCCGGTCATCCGCATCACCAGCACGACAACCAGCGTGACGGCCAGCGCGCCGAGCACGGCCAGCCCGATTTTGGTTTCCTTACCGGACATGTTTCACCTCCACTCCTTTGTTGGTGAAAATGGGCTTATTCTTCTTCCATCGGTTCGGCCTTTGTGACGGCCGTTTGAATCCGGGCGGCAACCCGCAGTTTCGCGCTGCGGGAGCGGGGATTCGATTCGATCTCCGCGTCGGTCGGTCGGATCGGTTTCTTTGTGAGCGTTTCCCAGCGCGGGTCGTCGCGGAAAGCGGCCTTCGCCCGACGGTCTTCGAGCGAATGGAACGAGATCACCGCCAGCCGGCCGTCCGGTTTGAGGCACTCGGGCAGCCGCCGCAGGGCGATTTCCAACGATTTGAGCTCTTCGTTCGAGGCGATTCGCAGGGCCTGGAACGTCCGCGTGGCCGGATCGATCCGGTCGTGTCCGCCCGAGGGGACGCACCGTCGGATCAGCTCGGCCAGCTCGGCCGCCGTGCGGATGGGGCCTTTGGGGCTCTGGCGACGCTCGACAATCGCCGAGGCGATCCGCCGGCTGAACCGCTCTTCGCCGTAGGTCCGCAGGATCGTGGCCAGGTCGGTCGGGCCCAGCCGGTTGAGCCACCGCCACGTCGGCTCGCCCGCGGTCGGGTCGAACCGCAGGTCCAACGTCCCGGTGCCCGAAAAGCTGAATCCTCGCTTTGGGTCGGCCAACTGGTCGCTCGACAGACCCAAGTCCAGCAGGATCGCGTCGACGGTCTCGATTTCCAGGGCTTTGAGGACCTCGGGCAGGTCGCGGTAGTTGGCCTGGACCAGCCGGACGGGCAGCCCGGCCAGACGCTGCTCGGCCAGGTCGATGGCCGCCGGGTCGCGGTCGATGGCGATGACGCTGCCCGCGTCGCCGACTTGTTGGGCCAGCAGCCGCGTATGCCCGCCGCCGCCGAGCGTGCCGTCGACGACGACGCTGCCCGGGCGTGGTTCGAGCCACTGGAGGACTTCCTCCGCCAAGACCGGCACGTGAACGGAAGAGACTTCGGACATGGTCGGCGCACACATCCAGGCCGCTTCCCGATCAGCCTGGGAAGCGACAAAAATGGGAATTGTGAAGCTGGCTCGGTGGGTCAAACAGCCCGGCTGACAGGCGTAGCGGCGCGGGATGCCGCCGAAGAGTCGTTGCCTGCCAAGACGGGACCTGCGATTTCAGGGCGGTACCATAGCAGGAACCAAACCCGACGTACACACCAAACCGGCCACAAAGTGGGCCGCCGTGGTCCCAAGAAACGAGCCACTGGCCCCGCCTGTGTGAGGGGGCACAGGCAGAACCAGTGGCCAAAGACAACACGGGAGAGGTGTAATTAGCAAGGTATAGGCAAGCACGAGCCGCTGGCTCTAAGCGTTCACAGGCCGGGGACTGGTGCATTTTTCGGCCAATTGGCTTGCAACTTGCATCCGAGGCGCAAGCCGAAAACATGCACCTGTCCCCTTTGGTGGCATCCAATACTGGCATTGCATGTGACGTCCGAGGTACACGCCAACCTCGGGCGCTTCCCTGCGCCCTGAAGTTGAGGTTGAGTGCAGCGGGCATCGCCATACCGCGCATGAGAAGTGGCGCGCCCGCGGTTCGCTACCGGAAGACTTCGTGTCTCCCGCGCGTGGGGGACGGGCTTCATCCCGCGAAGATGAAGCCAGGGGGGCCGACCGGTGGCCTGGGTCGACGTCCCGCATCTCCCCACGTGGCGGACGGACATCTTGCGATGCTTCCTCGTGGTCCTCCTTTACCCTGCTTGCCGTGCTTTGCTTTCGCTTCCGTTCTTAGCGCCTGGCTCATCCTCCCAGGGCGGCCTCGGCGATTTCGTCGTAATGGGCCAGGCGATCGTCCAGATAGGTCTGCCACCGATCGGACGCCCAGAGTTCGATGTGGTCTTGGACTCCCAGCAGGACGACTTCCCGCTTGATTTGGGCCAATTCGGCCAGTTCCGGCGCGATCCGGAAACGCCCTTGCGAACTCAGTTCCTGCCGATGGGCTCGGGCGAAGAACAGCCGCGAGAACGCCCGAACGTGCTGGGCCGTGGGCGAGGTCGCGGACAACCGTTCGGCCAGCCGGGCGAAGCTCGCCTCGGTGTAGATCCCGAGTGACCCGTCCATGCCCGGGGCGATGTAGAGCAACTCGCCCGGCCGGTATTTGATGGCCTCCCGAAACGCCCTCGGGACAGTCACCCGCAGCTTTTCGTCGAGCGTCCTGAGGTAGGTTCCGGTCAGCATCCCAAAATCCCCACAAATCCCCACAAATCCCCACAAATCCCCACAAATCCCCACTGGCCATCCCCAAGATAAATACTTTGCTGGATTCGTCAACGGGATTTTTTCGGGCCAATTTCGAGTCTTCGTCGCGGACGATCGACGTAGCCTGCTTCCACGAATCGACTTGAGAAAACCACCCTCGACGCAAGTGCCAGGCGGAAATTTTTTGGGATTTTCCACCTCAAGAAATCGCACCCCCCGGCCCCCTCGGCAAAGTGGGTATATGGTATGGTAGCTCACATGTTGGGGTAAATCGCGGCGTGCAGCGTGCGGCCAGGCCAGCGCGGGCCGGTGGGAAAGGACCGCCAAGGCGACCTGGAGAAGACTGCCGTAACCGTTCACACCCTGGTGCAGTGTCTCAACCGGATCACGATGACACGTGCCTGAAGGGAACACTCTGCATGGCGTTCCGATGGCTCGGTCAACCGGGCAACGGCACAGAGGCCGTTCCCTACAGAGTGCCAAGATGGACCATGATGAGCGCCACCAATCGCGAGACACTGCCCTAGGGCAACACGGCGCAAAAGGCACCAGGCACCATTTGTGCGAAGTACCCGAAGTGCCGTTCCGTCAAAAGGCGCCAGGCACCTTTTTTTCGCAAGCCGTGACCGGTTACAGATTGCCACGATCTGGCTGAACGCGCGCTAGTACACCTGCAATCTTTAATTATGTGGGTGGCACGGGCATCTTGCCCGTGGTTTCAAGCACTGGTGAGACGCCAGTGGCACCCCGTTTAAGTCTTGCCCGTGTACTAGGCCCGTTCAAAGAGCTGCAAGTAGAACGACGGGCCGATCTCGATCGTCGCCAGGCAGGGCAGGCCGACGGCGGCTTGCAGCTCTTCGGGCGAGAAGCGGATCTCGGTTGGAGGGCCGAATCGGAGTTCGCCTTTTTGGATCTCGACGACGCCCAGCCGGCCGCCCGGCTTGAGCACACGGGCCACCTCGGCGCGAAACCCGGCGATCTGCTCCTTCGAAAACCCGTGAAAGACCGTACACGAATAGACCAGATCGACCGACCCGGCCTCGATCGGCGTCTCTCGCGTCACGTCGCCGACGCTCGCCTCGAGGATCGTCCCCTGCGTCTCTTGCCGCAGCACGCCGATCGCCTCCTCGTCGATGTCCATCGCATAGATTCGTCCCCGTCCGTCCATCCGGCCGGCAAACTCCTTGGCCATGTACCCATTCCCACAGCCCGCATCCCAAATCACCCTCCCCGGCACAATCTCCCCCTCCAGCGCCGCGAGGATCCGATTCTTGTCCAAGACCCGTTCGGACGATTTGCCTTTGTGGACATGGGGCATGGGAATACCTCTTCTTCTGGATAGTGATACTGGACTGTTGAGGTCTGCATTGCCAATGAACGTTTCCCGCTAACCGGGGGAGCCGATCAGGCCGCGAAGCGGCCCATCGGCGGTGAAGCACGAA
>JAFGFF010000034.1 GCA_016931075.1 Pirellulales bacterium
CCGCCGCCACCATCGGGCCCTCCGGCTCAGTTGGGGTGGATACCGTGAGGAGCCGGCGTTCCTCCAACGGCTCGAAACTGGCTCGCCGGTGACGGCAAACGCGGCACTTGCCTTGCGTACGGTTGGATGCGTGCCGGGGCTTACCTTGACTGTACAAGGCGATTTGCCACCTCATGGTTCGGTTCTCCAGTCAGACGACGGGGTGTGTGCTCGTTCGATACTGCCCAGACCGGGCCCGACGAAGCCAGAATCTTCAGTGCCTGCTCGATGGACGAATGGTGTCGATGCTGGCATTGCAGGCGTCACGTTAATTGGGGGGTTATGGGATGTCAATACCGTATGAGAAGCAAATACAACAAGCAGTTACTGGATAGAACGGGGCGTAGCACACCTGTGCGGGGGCATAGGCAAGAAGAGGGAGTTAGGGGATTCGGACGAAGGAAGGTTCGTTGGCGGTTGCAGACTGGACACTGCCAGACTCGGACTTTCTGCCGCACGCCTGCGGCCCGGTGGGCAAGCTGATCGCAAGAAAAAAGCCGGGCCCGCGATGGCGGGCCCGGCCCGGATGTGTTTCGAGTTGTCGCCTGCGACCCATCATGGTCCAGCAGGGGGGTATCTCACACGCTGAAGGGCTATAAGCGAACCTCGCCTCGGTCCACCAGCCCGTCGAAGCTGAACGAGTCGCCGGCGTCGACGGAGTTGTTGGCACGGACCGAGTCGATGAATTCGTCGGTGATCACCGTGTTGAACCAGCCGCTGAACATGTAGCCGGGCGAGGCGCGGAGCCGTCCGCCGGGGCTCGACCAGCCCATGCCGAGCTCCACATCGAGGATGGACACGACGGGATCCTCGTTCCACCCGGTGTTGACGACGAGACCTCGGGCTTTCCCAACAAGGCTCGACGGCCCCCGGGAGCCGTACGTCCTCCGGGCCCATCACGGCCACTGGCACTGGGTCTCGCCGCAGGTGCTCTGGCGGATCGGCCAGGTATTCACGCTATCCCGATTTCAGAAGCCGGATCTGTTGATCGTGGATCGGGCCAGGGTGGTGTGCAACTACGAGAGCCCGCCCTCGGCCGCCTGTATCACCAACGTGGGATCGGTCGTCGAAGGCGCCGAAGACAATCCCCACAAGGTCGGCGGCTTCCACGTGCTTCAGATCTATGGCGACCACGTGGCGAAGCTGCGTGCCTACGGCCAGCTCTACGGCATCGAGCCGGTCCACGCCTGGGACCCGAGGGTCTCCTTCCTGTTCGAGCCGGACTATCCCGCCTAAGCGGGACGGGAGCGGGCATTGCCGCGCGACTAGAGCCAGTACGCCGTGAACAGTTCGTCGACCGCTTCGGTCTCCGAGTCGCCGTCGCCGTCGTCGTCGCGCTGCTGGAGATCCTCGAACTCGTAGAGCCAGAGGATGCGCTCGACGCCCGCCGGCGCCGGCGTGAGCCCGCTTTCCAGCACCGCGTCGTAGAGGACGGCCACGTCAGGCGCGTCGCCGCCGTGGGCGTACACCCGGTCGAACGACACCGCCCGGTTGAAATACTCCGGACCGGAAATCCTGGTCTGCGCCGACGTGGCCACCAGCGTGTCCTTGGCCGCGGAGCCGTACAAATGGGCCACGTCGTCGCCGCCCGTGGCGTAGGCGTGCATCTGCGAGAAACCCTTCGCCCGGTTGAAGAAGCCGTCGCCGTAGAGCTTCGATTGCTCGGGCCAGGCTTTGAAGACCTCGTCGCCGTCGGGGTCGTCGTAGAGCACGGCCACGTCGTCGTTGCCGGGGCTACTGAACGCGTGCACCTGCGAGAACCCCTTGGCCCGGTTGTAGAACCCGACGCCGAAGAGCTTGGCCTCGCCGGGGTAGAACTTGAACGTATCCGTGTCGTTGGGGTTGTCGTAGAGCACGGCCATGTCGTCGTTGTCCGGGCTACTGAACGCGTGCACCTGCCAGAACCCCTTGGCCCGGGTGTAAAAGCCGTCGCCGTAGAGTTTGGCTTCCTCCGGCCAGAACTTGAACGTGTCGGTTCCGTTCGGGTCGTCGTGGAGCACCGCCATGTCCTCATTGCCGGCCGTGCTGAACGCGTGCACCCAGGGGAACGACGTCACCCGGTTGAAGAACCCATCGCCGAAGAGCTTGGCCTGATCGGGCCAGGCGTGGTAGGTGTCCTTCCCGGCCGGATCGTCCCGCAGGTCGGCCACGTCTTCGCCACCGCCGCCGTGGACCGTGACGGAATCGACGTTGGCCAGCGCGATCGTGTAGCCTTCGCCGACCACGCTCCCGTGGTGGGGCCATAGCTTGGCCGTGTCGACGCCGCTGGTGCCCGTCACGATCACCGTGTCCTTGCCCTCGAGCCCGTCGAATTCCACGGTGATCGCGCTACCGGACGCCTCGTCTTGCGTCACGCCGTTGAGAATCACGGTCCACGAGCCGGGCGTCGTGCCGGCCGTGAATTCCAGCAGGTCGTCGCCGGGCGTGCCGAGCAGGCTGAGGACCGCGGGATCGGAGGGCACGCTTTCGCCGGCCACCGGCGGGTCGAAGTTCCCCACGATCGGCACGGCAAACTCGTCCCCGAACTGGGCGAAAAGGTCCTCTCCCAGCGGAATCGGCGAGAAGTGATGGTCGAGCGTGTTGACCTCGCC
>JAFGFF010000277.1 GCA_016931075.1 Pirellulales bacterium
AAAAAAAGAGCCCGCCGACGGAGAAAGGCTCTCCACCGGCGGGCTCTTTTTGATACCTGGCGAACCAGGCTCTGCGGATACCCGCTTAACGTCCTCGAACCTAGCAAATCGCTTGGCAAATTGCAAGCTTTCTTTTTAGGCCACACCTTTTGGGGAAGGTGGCCTAAAAACGGGGCGCTATGCCCAGGATCTCGAGAGCATGTTTTCAAGGCAGGCGGTGCAAGGGCGAGGCTGACCGCCCTCACTCCCGACCCCTCTCCCAAAGGGAGAAGGGAGACGCGCCGGGTGACATGGTTGGCTTGTCAATCCACCCTATGACAAGGAACGGAGAGGTGCTTTCGCCGGAGGAAATAGAAGGGCGCAGCCAGAATCGAGTTATAGCTTTCGTAGCGAGTTCATCAGGATCCAGCCTTCGGCGTCTTTATGGTCGCCGTCGAGGACTTTGACTTTGGCCCAGGGGGGGCTGGGTTCTTGGGGGTTGGCCGGTTTCTGGTCGAGCTTGGCCAGGGCCGTGCCGTTGACCAGGCGGCCGACGACTTTTTCGCCCTGGCCGCTCATCGAAGCGGCAATGAACGCACGGAAGTCAGGCTCTTTCATCAGCAGGGCGCCGGCGCCGTCGTGGTCGGCGATGAAGTCGGGCTTGGGCTTCTCCTGTTGGATGACGACGACGCCCTTGTTGTCGTTCAGGTTGATGTTGTCGTTGCCGGTGATGATGTCGCGCCCGTGGTAGGCCGTGGCGTTGTCGCCCTGTGTCACGGTGTCGCCCGACGGCGCCGGCTTCGGGGTTTCCGGCGACCGGTTCGCGTACCAGAGAAGAATCGCCAGCGGGATGGCGAGGATCGAAGCAACCGCCCCCAACGTCCCGATACTCGGCCTTTTTGACGTCGACTTGGCTCTAGCCATGTGCCGTATTCCTTCTGACTGGAAGAATCAAATCGGAGGATCTCGACCGGCGGGTTTGGGCCGTGCCGATGCGATTGCCTCTCCGGCAGATTACCACATGGGACACTCCATGACCAGTCTCTCCACCGGGCAGCCGAGGCAGGGCCGACGGCTCGCCGGTCTGCGCATGGCCGCCGGTGTGTTCCTTCTCACGCTTCTTTCGGCGTAAGCAGCAGAAACGCCCGGGCGGCCAGGCCGAGCAGGGCGATTTGCAGCGCCATGGGCAGGGCCGTGTCGGCGTGGAAGACGCCGACCAGGGCGCCGGCGGCTGCGCCGAGGAGGAACTGGACGACGCCCAGCATGGCCGACGCACGGCCGGCTTCGGCGGCGAACGGGTGCATGGCGATGGCCGTGGCGTTGGGGAAGATCACGCCGAGGGTCGACAGGCAGAGAAACAGCATCGCGAACAGGAGCGGGAACCCGCCCAGCCCGGTGGCGGCCGAGACGACCAGCAGCGCCGCGGCGGTCAGGTTCAGCCACAGGCCTTTGCGCAGGAGATACTCGGCCGTAAAACGCCGCAAGAGCCGGCGGTTCAACTGGCCGCCGACGTACAGGCCGATCGCGTTGGTGGCGAACAGGAAACCGAACATGCCGGCCGGCACGCCGAACAGCTCGATGAAGACGAACGGCGAGTTGGCGATGTAGGTGAAGAGGATTCCAAAAGCACAGCCGACAGCCAGCGCCGGGCCGAGGAACGCGCGGGTGGCGAGTATCCGGCCGTATCCCCGAAACACGTCGACGACGCGGCCTCGCATCCGGCTCTCGCGAGGCAGCGTCTCGGGCACGTTCTTCGCAACGGCGGCGAAGCAGAATCCACCGAACGCGACAATGGTCCAGAAGATGGCCCTCCAGTTCAGCCAGGTCAGCAGCAGACCGCCCAACAGCGGCGACACGATCGGTCCGACGCCGCCGATGATCATGATGAACGAGTAGAACCGCGCGGCCTCGCGCTGCTCGAACAGGTCGCGGACGATGGCCCGGGAGACGACGACGCCGGCCGATCCGCCCAGGCCCATGAAGAACCGCGCGGCGATCAGGACCTCGATCGAGCGCGTGGCGGCGCAGACGGCGGACGTGCCGACGAAGAGCAGGCAGCCGGCCAGCAGCGGCACGCGTCGCCCGACGTGGTCGCTGAGCGTCCCCCAGACGATCTGCCCAACCGCCAGTCCCAGCAGAAAGACGGCCAGCGTGACCTGGACGGCCGAGATCGTCGTGCCCAAGTGGTCGGCGATGGTCGGGAAGGCCGGTAGGTACATGTCGACGGCCAGCGGGCCGAACACCGACAAGATGCCCAACGTCCACCCCAGCCGTCGTGCCATGCCCGGCGGAAGGGCCGCCCCCGTCGACTCCGGCGGTTCCACGATCGGCGGAGAAAGTCCTTCCAGCTCGCTCATGGCGTCAACAATCGGCTTCCGAAGTCAGTAGACAGTCGTCCCGGTGCTGGCGTCCTCGTCGCGCCAGGGGGTCGACCTCGGGCGGGATGTCAACGAACGCTTGGTAGTCGGCAAGGAGCTACAAGAGGCCATGCTCGATCACTCGAAGGCCCTCTTGTATTTTCGGCATCCCGATCGGTAGCAATTTCGACCGTCTTTGTCCAATTCGGACAGATTGCGAGGAGTTGTCTTGCGACTTAAACCCGCCGCCGCAAGAAGACTGGCAAGGCCAGGAGTCCGAGGAGGAGGCCGAGGGTGGCCGGTTCGGGCGCGACGCCGATGGTGACGGTGCCGGCGAGCGTGTCGTAGTGGACGAACCAGGGCTGGGCGTCCGGGTAGACCACGCCGGAGAATTGCCCGTCGAGGGACGAGGCGGAGAGGATCTCGAACGCATCTCCCGGGGCGGCCGCGAACGTGCCGAAGTAGGAGAGGTCTAATGTGCCGTCGAGTGTGGCGGCGCCTGTGACCTCCAACACGTCGTACTCGTCGCCTGGATTGAGGCCGCCCAGTTCAACCAGCATCTGACCGGCCGGCGATTGGGCGATGTCTCCGTCGACGACCGCGTGGCCGGGCGAGTTGCCAACCTGGAGCGAACCAGTGTTGGTCAGGTTGACGGTCAACGTTGTGTCATTACCTATGAGAAGGGTGCCCGAGTTCTCGATCGCCTGGCTAAAGATCCTGTCGCCGTGGATTTCGAGTGTACCAGCGTTGTTCATCAGATTGGCTTCGAGCGGTGTGTAGACGGACGTTTGAGTCGTGTAGAAATTGGCGTCCGGGCCGTCGAGCACGATGTAGCCGGAGTTCGTCGTGAGTTCACCGCGTGACCAGATGACGATGCTAGCGTTGTCTCGAACGATCCACTGGCCGCCGAGGAGTTCATGGGTTGCATAGCTTTCGTATTGGAGCGAGTTGCCGACGACGATCGTGCCCGACTGGACCTCGACGAGTCCCTGGTTGTCCAATTCGCCGTTGATGGTTGAAGTGCCCGTGCCGCCCGACTTGAGGATGGTGTCCAGATTGGTTGTCCGTTCGCCGCCGTGTCCGACGGTCAAGATGTCGCCGTCGTTGGTGAAGTCGTGGGTGCCGTAGTTGTAGTACTGACAGGCACTGGATCCGAGGGTGAACGAGCCCAGCGCATCGTGTTGCATGGTGCCATAGTTGTTCAGAGTCATACCACGCCCAATCGCGTGTGGCACGGCGTCGACTATTTCAGTACCGTTGTTGTAGTGGTCGGCGATATCGTCGACAAGTGTCATCGTGCCATAGACATTAACCGTCGACAGAGCGTTCTCGTTGCCGTCGAACCCGCCCCACATCCATTGACCGCCGCTGAGGATGTCGAGCGTGTAGCCGTAGAGGTGAATGTCGCCCGGCGGGCCGTAGGAGATGTAAGTATCGATGTTCAACGTGCCAACGGAGATTTCGCTACCAGGCGAGGAGGGCAGGTTGATGCCGTAGCGGACATTGGCGATATCGCCCGGGCCAGGCACACCGACCGGGGTTCCGCTCGCGGGTATCCAAGCAGACGAATCGGTCCAGTAGCCAGATTGGCCACCGCCATGTGTATACTCGCCCGCCTGTATCATCATGGGCGAGAAGAGAAGAAAGCAAATCATCGATGAAGCTGGGAGGATCGTGCGGCGCGAAAAGCAGCGTTTCATGGGGTGTCCTCGTCTGCCAAGCTGTATTTCTATGATGCGGAAGCCGAAGTGGGGCCGAGAAGTGCACCGAGTGTGATGGGGTTTTCCGGCGTAGCCAACCGATCGCCAGGAACCGCCGAGCAAACCGCAATATATCCCATCTGGTTTGGCGTCTCAAGAATCCGCACAGATCTCGGATTAGAGGTCCCCCGTATAGGGGGGGCACATGAAGCTGCCAGGTTGGCTTGCCTGATCACCTCGCCGGAGTCGCCGCAGGCTCGGAGGAGGTCGATTTCTGGGCCGGGGCGACAAGCAAGAGGCGCAAGTAGAGCCGCAGGAGGGTTCCGAGGGCGGATTCTTGGTGGGGGAAGGATAAGTTTTTCGCGAAACACGGGCGTTTGTGCCCGTGCCATCGCACCGCGGGTTCTCGACAGTCGCGTTAGTTGCCTAGAACATCAATGAGATTGAACGCCATGCCGTCGTCGATGGTGGCGAGTTGTTGATGAGTTTTGAGATCGATGTCGTACGGGAGGGCGTGGACCGAGCCGTCGCAGAAGGCCATGTTGAAAGCCGTGGGGTGGGCACTGCCGAAGGCATGACCCTCGGCGGTCTCATTCCTGTTGGGGTCGCGTCGGGGATGGTCTCGCTCGGGCAGGTAGAGTGCTGAGCGGTGCTGGTCGTTATTGAATCCGGAATAGAGGACCCCTCGATCGCCTGGATCTTCCCATCCCTCGTAGTCGGTGGATAACACGAATTTGCCGCCGAGCATATACGTTTGACTCAATCCGTCCTGGACGTCGACGATTTTGACTTCGCTGCGGAGGTAGCAGATTCCACCCCAACCGTACTTATCCGGGTTCGGCCACATATAGTGGGGATCGTTGCCTTCGGCCAGGGTGGACGGTCCGGCCTTCCATTCGGGGCTTGCCGGGATTCCCGTGTTCGCCGCATAGTCGACTCGAGCGACCTCGGTGCAAGAAAAATAGCCGTTGATAAACCCGGTGCGATAGTTGTCGTGGTTATCCGGATAGGCCTTGGCCGTGCGCCGGCTTGGGCAGGTGAACACAGGCAGCGCCCTGGCGCATCGATCGGCCATGGCTCGTTTGCGATCCTCGCCCGTCAAGCCCATGCCCAGGTCACGAATCGCGCCTTGTTCGAGGTAGTCCAGGATATTGAAGCACCATGCGCCCGGCTGATGCCGATTGGTGCCGATTTCGGGCTCCCCGATCCACATGTATCCCCAACCGCCCGACGGAAACCGCTTGTAGGAATCGTTGTGGTGGAGCCACGCTTTCGCCAGGTTGCCGATGTTGACGGCGCACTGCGTTCGCCGGGCGGCTTCGCGAGCCGCCTGCACGGCCGGTAAGAGCAATGCGATCAGAATGCCGATGATCGCGATTACGACCAGCAGTTCAACGAGCGTGAAACCTTTGCGTATTCCGGTGGACGAACCCTTGCGAATCATCATAATCATCCTTCTGGATCTCCCGGCGGAAATCAACCATTACAGGGACTTGGGGGACGTTCAGGAACAACCTCCCGTTACTCAAACACAACCCGCCCTCACCCCCAGCCCCTCTCCCATAGGGAGAGGGGAGTAATTTTCGAGCAACCGTTAAAAGGAACGTCCCTCATGCACGTCGACGGCGAAAGGCCAGCAACGCGGCCGCCGCGGTCAACAACAGGACCGTGACGCCCGGCTCGGGCACGGCGTTTTCGGTTGCCGAATACCCCCAATTCGCGGCCAGGATCGAGGCATCCAAGTCGTTAACCCAGCCGTCTCCGTTGAAGTCGCCGTCCGTTTCGTCGAAGTTCACATTGTAGGCCAGCCAATTCAAGGCCAGTTTTCTGGCGTCCTCGGCGTTCACTTCGCCGTCGTTGTTGGTGTCGCCGGGGACCGGGTTCGGCGCCGGCGGCGCTTCTTCGAGCGCCGCAATCAAATAGGTGGACGTGGCGCCGGTCGGCGTGGCCCCGAATGTATACGTCAGAGCAAAACCGATGTTGTCTTTCGTAGGCACCATCATGCCGAACGCGCTGAGCGGGTGTGACGTGCTGCTGTCGCTGAAATCGACGTCGAGGCCCGTATCGACGAAATCGCCCGGGTCGGCAAAGGCGGCGACGATCGTGTCCACCATGGCCTGCTGTTCTCCTCCGCCCAGCTCAAACCGGTCGTCGACCAGGACCATCAGAAAGACCTCATCGAGACTGCCCGTGAGCGTCACGCTGTACGAGAAATCTCCTTCCCCGTCTGACTTGTCATTCAAAAACGTCCGCACATAGTCGGCGCCGATCAGACCGTCGCTGATGCCGTCGACGCAGAACATGCGGTCCGAGAACGTGCGCGCTCCCAGTCGCAGCCCGTAGTCATCGGACGCCAGCGGATCCGTTTCGCTGTCATGCGATCCGATAGGCAGGTCGCCATCCGTCGCTCCCTGGGTGCGATCGGCCAACGTGACCAGTCGCGTCGGCACGGGGGCGATGTCGGATTGTTTGGCATAGATGAGGCCGTCGACAACGGCCCCGGCGGTGCTGTCGTCGTCCCAAACCAGATCGAGATTCTCGTTGAACGTGACGCTGATCTGCCCGTTGCCGTCCGATTGGGCTATTCCCAGCGGGATTCGGGCCAGCCATTCGTCGTTGAGGTTTCGGTCGACGTGGGCTGCGATTCGATTAACGCAATCGTAGTTGCCCCCGCCATAGCCTCCTCCGAGTTGTGCGTAAACGCCCCACTCGTTCGCATTGTTGCCGGACTCGCACATGACCACCGCGTCCACCGAGTAGGCGGTGTTCGGCTCCAGGTTGGAGAGTGTCATGACGAGATCGTTCAGGTCCCAACGGGGATTGTCTCCCCAACTCTCCGCGGCTTCGCCTTGGTTCTGTTCCGGCGGATCCTTGATCACATTGTCGATCCCGTCTCCATCGACGTAGACTTCTTCCCATTTGTGGGTGGTGAAATCCCAGTTGGTCGACAAGACGTTCGAGTTGTCCGGCTGGAGATCCACGTAGGTTTCCCAGTCGTAAGTCCACACGTCGCTGGGCGTGAACGCCCCCCGCGCGGCGTCGGTCGGCAGCAGGGACATCACCGCCGCCAAGACAATCAGACCTGCCGTTGAACAAGCAGCCTTAGTCATGAGAATCCTCCAAGAAGTCGAAAGAAAAACACGGTTGATGGTCGGGGACACACGTCGTCAGCTACCCGCCGCGACGTTTCTTTTGGATTGTCCTTTGGTTGAATCGAGAACAAACGCATTTACGCGAAACGAAAGGCCTCTTCTCTGTTTTCCCCCTGGAGCGTTCCAATGGTTTCACCGGATCGGTAACGGATGGCGGGACTTCCTGTCCGCGCCATCCGGTTGCCTTTCCGTTGTTCGTATGCGAGCCCGAGAGCGAAAGGGCTCCTTTTCAACACGGCCGGTTCGAGGACACGTTTCCTATGACCGGCGACGCCACGGCAACAAGAGCATCGCTGCGCCAATCAACAAGACGTACGTCGACGGCTCGGGCACCATCGCGGCGATCATGTAAGTCGACGTTGCTCCGCTGGGCGTCGCGCCCATCGCATAGGTAATCGGGTCGCCCAGCACGTCCTTCGTCGGCACCCATGCCCCGAACGCGCTGAGAGGGTGGGCCGTGCCGGAGTCGTTGGCGTCGATGTCCCAGCCCGTGTCGACGAACTCGCCCGCGGCGGCGAAATCGGCCACGACGCCGTCGACAATCTCCTGTAGAACGTAGCCGTCGTCCGAGACAAGGCGGTCGTCGACCAGGACCATGAGGAAAACGCGTTCCACGTCCTGCGAGAGCGTGATGTCGTAGGAGAAGTCGGCTTCCGAGTCGCCCTTGTCGCCGAGGAACGTTCGGACGTAGTCGGCGCCGACCAGTTCGTCGCTGAGCCCGTCGACGCAGAACGTGCGGTCCGAGAAGGTCGTGGCGCCGAGCCGAAGTCCGTAGAACGATGCTTCGAGCGGATCCGTCTCGCCGTCGTGGATTCCGATGAACGGGCGTCCGCCTGGCGAGTCGTCATTGTCGTAGGTGGTTCCTCCCGAACGGTCCGCCGAGAGAATGAGTTTGCCGGGAATCGTGGGAATCGCGGCGGTCTCGGCGTAGACGAGACCGTCGATCATGGCTCGTCCGCCGGCGCTCTGCCAGGGATTTGTGTGAGACACGTCTTCGTTGAAATAGACCGTGATCTGGCCGTTTGCGTCCGCTTCCTGGCTGCCCAGCGGAAGGCGGACAAGATAGTAGCCGGTCTCGGCCCTGTTGGCATAAGCGACGTCGCGTCCCTTGTTGACGCCGTTGAGTTGGTAGTTGTTGTAGGCCGTCTGGTTGGCCGCGCCTGAAGTGAAACCAGCCAGAACGCTGTAGTCCCCCACGTCGTCGTTGTCGTCGGAAGCCACGACGGCGTCGATGCTGTAGGACGTGCCCGGGGTAAGGCCGCTGAGGGTCATGCTGAGTTCCCCGTTGGCGCCAGAGTTATTCCCGGAATCCGCGCAGTTCCCCCCGACGGTAATGCTGTTTGACGACGTATCGGGGAAGCTCCAACCGCTCGTGTTTGCATTGCTCGAATCGAGATCCACGTAACCGATTTCCCAATCGAACAGCCACAAGTCGGACGCCATGGTCGTGGCCTGCGCTGTTGTGGCCATGCCCATGACAAAAGCGACAAGCATTAGCGGAAATAACAGGTGCTTACTCATAAGATGTCTCCTTCAGCTCAATACGGATCAGAAACACGAAGTAGGTTCGATGTGGATGTCAGCAGAGTGTCGTGCAGACGCCTTGTGATTCTATTTCTTGCCCTCCGACTTCTTTCCAGGGCTACTGTGCTTGTTGGGTGTCGTCGGATCCTCGGTCATGGCCGCGATCACGAAGGTCGACTCGCCCTTCGGCGGAGCGAGGAAGCGGTACTTGATTGGTTTGCCTGAGGCGTCCTTGGTCGGCATCCATTTTCCGAACGCGCTCAGGGGATGAGGCTTCCGGGCGTCCGTGGCTTCGACGTCGAATCCCGTGTCGATGAACTCTCCCGGCCGGGCAAACGCCGACACGATCCGATCGACGGCCGCTTTCTGATTGGTGTTCTTTCGATTGAACCGGTCGTCGACCAGGACCAGGAGAAAGACCTTGTCGCGCTCGGGCGTGAGCGTTACTTCGTAGGCATAGTCGGTTTCAGAATCCGTCTTGTCGCTAAGGAAAGTCCGCACATAGTCGGCGCCGGCCAATTCCCGGCTCATGTCGTCAATGACGTACACGCGGTCGGAGAAAAGGGGCGCGCCCAATTGAAGTCCCGAATCGGCCGAGCCCAACGGATCGGTCTCTCCGTCGAACGGACCTACGGGGACCCGGTTGCCCGTGTAGCCGCCGCGCCGATCGACCGTGGCGATCAGGCGGTTTGTGGCGGCCTTCGCTTCTGGCGCCGGCTGGTTGACCGCGGACGGAAAGTATTGCACGAACTCGTCGCTCGATGCGATCGTTCGATCGAGGCGCGGGGCCTGACCGGCAGTGACAGGCTCGATCCGAACCGCTTCGCCCGCAAGGAATCGCTCCTTCAACGACGCGACGGCGCCGGTTGTCGACGGGACGGCAACTTCGATTTCGCCGTTGAAAACGTGGGCTTCGGCCGTTCCCTCCGGCGACACATGGACGCCGAACTCTGTGCCCAAGTCGATTACCGTTGCCGTGGGGGTTTCGATGGAAAAGCCGTGCGCGCTCTTGGGCACGTCGGCCGCCAGGCGCCCCATCTGGAGGAATCCCGCGTTGCCGTCGCGTATCTGGAACGTAGTGGGCGCTTCGAGCACGGCCCGGGCGCCGTCGGCAAACGCGATCTCGATCAATCCGTTCTCAAGCGTGATCTCTTGGCCCGCCGCGAGCTTCATCCCCGCGAACACGGCCGTCCGGGCGTCGTCGACGTGGGCGACGCAATCGCTGGTCTGCGTGATCGTGGCCACGGATGCCTTGGACGGGGCCTGCCAGACGACACCCAGGACCAACACGAACAGCACCAGGGCCGGGAAACCGATCGCCACTAAAAGTGAAAATACATACGATCTAGAGAAGAACCCAATGCCCTGCTTGAAGCAGTCCGCCAGGAATCCAAGCACGGGAGAACCCTCGGTCGCGGCGGCATTGGCCGAACCAGCGCCGTCGTTCGACCGCGCGGCGGCCGCCTCGCCGTCCGGAAGCTCCGTGCTCTGCGCCAGTGATTCCCGCAATCGGGTCGGCTCGCTCTCCAGGGCCGAGATCATCTGCATGTAGTCTAGAAAACGGTCGCACAGCGCCGGATGATCAACGAGAAGCGACTCGAGACGTTGTGTTTCCTCGCGGCTGAGTTGCCCGTCGGCGTATCCGGCGGCGAGCGCATACAGCTCGTTGTGCCGTTTCTCGTTCTCGGGCATGTCGCGGTCGAACGCCTCCGGTCGCTCGTTCATGGCATCGTCTCCCATCCAAACCGACGGGACAAACACTCGGCCAACTGGCGCCGCAGTTTCTGCAGGGCGCTATAGATGGTCGTAGGCGGCCGCTCCATTTGCTTGGCGATTTCCCGGGGCGTTTCGTTCAGGATGAAACGCCGGTGGAAGAAGTCGCGCTGCCGATCCGTCATTCCCTTCATGCATTGCCCTAGCATTTCCCAGAAGTCGTCGTATCGCGGCGCCCGGGCGGCCGACCGGGCGGCGAGCGCCTCGATGGCCGGTTCGCCGAACATCAACGTGCGATTCCCGCTCTTCTGCCGAAAACGGAGGATTTCGAATCGCGCGACCGAAACGGCCCAGGCGAAAAAACTCGTGCCCGGGGTGAACTCGGAAAGCTTTTCCCACAAGACAATGCTGGTTTCCTGGAGAATTTCGTCGACGTCGGCCGGGTGATGCACGGAAGCGCGAACATAGCCGCGCAGCCTCGCCCGATGCGTCTGCCAGAGCTTGATGAACTCGGCTTCGCGCTGTCGTGTCTCTCGTGCATTTCCCGTTCGTGCGTCCACGGGACCTCCCGGAAACGGGGGCCGACCGCTTGATCGACGCAATACAACGTGCGAGCGTTCATGCTCGGCAAGGCACGATCGGAATCCTCGCGGCGGCTACAGGTATAACAAGGATACCCCCCGCAAGATTACGAAGAGAAAGGCGGTCTTTTTTGGATTTTCCGCCAAATTGCCCGTATTTTCAGGCGGAAGCCCCTCCAATAGGGAGAGGCCTGTGGGCGGCTTGGCTCTTGTGGGATCGCCAAATCCAAGAAGTTCGGGGGAGGCGCATAGAAGCGCAGGTCACCGAAGTGACAGTGACGGAGGAGCGATCGCGAGAATTCCAGCACTGGCAGAGCCAGAAGTGGCACATATGGAATAAGATCCTATCAGCCTGTGACACTCGACTAGGTGGACGGCTTTGGCGTCTCGGCCGGAGACTTCAGGTGTTTTTTCAGAAGCGGCAAGGCCTCCAGGGCGTTCTCGCGGAGGATCTGCCGGCCGATGCGCCGGGCGTCTTCTTCGCGGAGTTCCTTGTCGAGGACCTTTTCGGCCAGGGCTTCGGCGATGCACTGGCGGGCGTAGCGGGTCGCGCCGTAGGTGCCTTCGATGGTGAAAAGGTCGCTACCCCACATGATCCGGTTCGACGAGATCATGTCGAGCCACTCTTTGTAGCCGCGCTTGCCCAGGGTGTAGCTGAGCGTGGGCATCCAGACCGAATCGAGATAGACGTTCGGGTACTTCAGCGCGACCATGCCGACCTCGCTGACCCAGGGAAATCCGCCGTGGAACAGGATGAACCGGGTCTTGGGATTGGCCTGAATCACCGGCACCAGGTTCATCGGGTTCGAGTCGGGGATCTTGGCGTGGCCCGTGTGGATCTGGAACGGCAGCTCGTGCTTGGCCGACAGCTCGGCCAGGCGCCAGAAGACGTAGTCCTGGAACGCCTTGATCTGCGCGGGAGTCAGTTCCTTGCGCGGCTTGCCGAAGGCCTGTTCGGCCAGGTGCTTGGGCGTCCAAACGTACTTCAGCGTCCGCTCGTAGGCGTTGGGGCTCTTCAGGCCGACCGCGCCGGCCTTTTTCGCCTCGGCGAGAATCCGATCGAGCAGGGCGACGTAATCGTCCAGCGTCTTGACCGGAATCTTGCGCTCGGCCGCGAAGGCATACGGATCGGCCAGGGGAAACCGCTTGGTTTCCGACGGATGGAAGCCGTTGATCACGCGTTGGACGTTGCAGACATATGTTTGGAAGGGGAACGTGTTGTCCTTGGGCCGTGGCATGAGCGAAAAGGCGTCAACCACGAACAGCTCGGTGTTCGCCCGGCGTAGGAGCACCTCCTCGGGCCAGTCGGGGCGTTTGTAGTTCTTCTCCATCCGCTCGTTCAGCGCCCGGGCCTGGTCGAGCGTGAGCGTGTCAAAATCGACGCCGTAGAGATCGGTGTACAGCGGCAGCATGGACCGATAGGCGGATCGGGCGCGATAATTTCTAAGTTGGGGCTCGGCCACCTTCCACCAGGTGTCGAACTTCCTGTCTTTCGACCACGGGGCCAGCGGGTGAGCCCAGGTGAGATAGCTGACCCTCCAAGTGCGCTCCAAGGCACACGTCGGCGGGTTCTCCATGTCGTACTGCTGGCGAACCCGTTCCGCCGTATGGGGGTCGATCAAATGGGTGTGCGTGTCGATGCCCCGGACCGTGTCGAGGTAGGCCTTGATTCGGGCGTAAACCTCCGTGTCCTTGGTGTCGCCGGCCCGGGCGAACAAAACGAAAGCGGGAAGCAAGAGCACGACAAGAAACACAAGCCGCAAGAAGGAACGCATGGTAAGCATCCAGTAGGAAGGAATGCAAGGCAGGAGGCGGCGGCCGCTCCATGCACGAAACCGTTCGCGCCGCCGCCCGTCTACTTCTCAATCTAACAAACGCAGCCCGCGGTGACCAGCGATGGGACTGGACCTGGCGGGCAGGGAGGGAAGGACATTACCGGGGATCCAAATTATCTCATCGTCAGAAATACGACTATTTCTTCTTAAACGTAAGTATTGGGGCGTTTGCCAGGACAAAGGCGTCCGCGTACTTTTCCAGGAAGGACTTCACCTCGGCGGCACGGGACACGCCGTGTTCGAAGGCCAGATGTTCTTTCACGAGCGAATGATCCGGCGTGACGACCCAGAAATTGAGCGTCCCCTTCTCTTGCTTCAGGATGCCGTAGAAATTGTTTTTCTTTTTCTCGTTGATCGTAATCTGCGGGGCCGAGAACAGCAGCAGCCCGGACTTGGAACCCGGAATCCGGGAGAGCAAAAAATGGCCTGAGTAGGAATCCCGCTTCTTGTCGCCTTGGTAGACCATCTTCAGCGAGAACTGGTAGCGGGGACCGCTTTTCTCCAAAACAAGCGTCCCTTTGTCAAACGGCGAGTCTTTCCCCTGGAAGTCCTTTCTCGCCGTGAGGTCGTATTGGCCCAAGACGGGTTTCATCTCGTCGCTGGACAACAAACCCTTGTTGAAGACGACCAGTTCGTCCGTGAAACACCCGGCTGCCAACACAAGGCCCAGCAATAGGGCGGACTGTGATACTCGCATGACGCTTCTCCTTCTTCTTGTTAATCGTGACGGAGGACGACAATCCTCACGGTTATCTTTGGAGGGCTATTTGAAAGGCTGGATTACGAAGGGATACTGCCGGTGCTGAACGGACGGCATCTCACTCAGGGTTGACTCTGTGCTTTGGCCGACGCGCCCGCCAACAGGTCCTGCCCACAATTATAGGAGGAGTCAAGGAGCTTCAATAACCTGAGTGAGTGGTGTCCAGCGCAAAAAGACCGATTTGGGCAGGGCAGATGGCTGCCATGCTTGCTCATCCCGGCGCGAAACGGCTATCATGACTCAGGCAGAAACCGGCTGGCAATCGTCGGCGGAGGTTGCTCGGGTTACTCGCTTACTCGTAGAGAAAGCAGAAAACACCATGAATCGACACTTGAAAATCCTGTCCGGCTCGGTCGTGGCCGTCTTGGCCTTTCTTGCCTGGTCCGAGTTGGCCCGGGCCGAGGAGCCGGCCAAACGGCCTAACTTCGTGATCATCTTCACCGACGACCAGGGCTACGGCGACGTCGGATGCTTCGGCTCGACGACGATCGCCACGCCGCGCCTGGACCGGCTGGCCCAAGAAGGTCTGAAGCTGACCAGCTTCTACGCCCAGCCCGTCTGTGGGCCGTCGCGAAGCGCGCTTCTGACCGCGCGATACCCGAAACGGATCGGCCAGGGCGGTTGGAAGGTGCCGGGCGACGAAATCACGCTGGCCGAGGTGCTCAAAACGGTCGGCTACACGACCGGCTGCATCGGCAAATGGGACGTGTCGGGCCGGCGCAACGTCAAAGGCATGGTGCCCAACGACCAGGGTTTTGATTACTTCTTCGGCACCCTCGGGGCCAACGACCGCGGTCGGGTCACGCTGCGGCACAATCGCAAGAAGCTCCGCACGACCGAGGACATGGGCGAGCTGACCGGCCTTTACACCGACGAAGCGATCCGGTTCATCGAAAAGTACAAAGACGGCCCTTTCCTGCTCTATTTGGCCCATACGATGCCGCACACGAAGTTGGGTGTGTCGGAAAAGTTCCGCGGCAAGTCGAAAGGTGGGCTGTACGGCGACGTGATCGAGGAACTCGACTACAACATCGGCCGCGTACTCGACACAATTACCCGGCTCGGGCTGGAAAAGAACACCATCGTCTGGTTCACCACCGACAACGGCCCTTGGCTCTCGAAGGGCGAACGGGGCGGAAGCGCCGGGCCGCTTCGGGCCGGAAAGGGCTCGTCGTGGGAGGGCGGCAATCGCGTGCCTGCGATCGTCTGGGGCCCCGGCCGCGTGCCGTCGGGCAAAACGTCCAACGCCCTGACCTCCACGCTGGACCTCCTGCCCACGTTCGCCGCCCTGGCCGGAGCAAAGGCGCCGCAAGACCGCGTGCTGGACGGCCGCAACCAGAGCCGCCTGATCACCGGCCAGACCGACCAGAGTGCCCGGGAGACGTTTTATTACTACGTCAAGGACGACCTTCAGGCGGTCCGGCGCGGCAAGTGGAAGCTGGCCCTGCCCGACCGGACGGAGTTCTACGGCTACGCGCGTGACAAAGTGCCCGTCACGTCGCCCAAGTTGTATGACATGGAATTGGACATTGGCGAGAAGCACAACGTAGCCGCCGAGCACCCGGAGGTCGTCCAGCAACTCCTCGCCCTGGCCGCCGACGTCCGCAAGGAACTGGGCGACGCCGAACCGAAGAAGGACGGGGCGAAGAAGTAGATCAGGCCGTGCCTGACGGAATTTTCAATCCCCAGGGCGTTGCCCTGGGCTGATATGTGTGAGCCCTTTGGGTTCTTGCGCCACCCAAGAGGACAGTCCCCGGCGGGAATCGGCGAATCGCCCTTGCCAAACCGGCGGGTTGGGGAGAATAATGCCACACAGGCCAAGTCGCGATAAACTGACTTTAATGGTCGGCTTCTAAACCGGCGGGAGGAAATCATGTGTGAGCATTGTGGATGTTCGGGCAGTGAGACGTTGGAGGGGCCCGTCCTGACGCTGGCCGACCTGGCCGCATATCAGGACGGAGCGATCGTCAGCCGCACGCTCGTCGAAAAACCGACCGGCACGGTGACCCTGTTCGCGTTTGCCCAGGGTCAGGCCCTGAGCGAGCACACGGCTCCGTTCGACGCCCTGGTCCAGGTGCTCGACGGGCAGGGCGAGTTCACCATCGACGGCCGCGTCCACCAGGTCGCCGCCGGCGAGCTTCTCGTCATGCCGGCCGGTCGGCCCCACTCCGTCCGCGCGCCCGAGCCCTTCCGGATGCTGCTGACGATGATCCGGTCGTGAGGCCGTGTGGCGATGCCAACGACACCGTAGGCCGGGTCGTGCCCCGGCGCGAATCCATTCGGTTCCCTGACCCGCCGGGTCTCGATCCGGCCTGCGCCTGTAGGAGGCGATTCCTATCGCCGATTGCCTGACATTTCGTCCATGATCTTCAGCCTCCCCATCTTCGCCGTCCTGAGCGTGACGACGATGAGCGTCACGGGCCTATTGGCTATCTGGGTCGGCCTGGGCCGAGGGCACTGGTTCGCCCGAACGGCCGCCCTGGCCGGCTGGCTGGCCGCTTGGCTGGTCGTGCCGGCGTATGAGTTGGTCGCGGTGATGGTGGTCGAGTCGGTGATCGTCGTCGGTGTTACAACCCTTGTTCACCGTCGCGCCCGGCCGGTGGGCGAGCCGTTTGTGCGGTTTTCGCTGAAGGACTTGTTGTTTTTCACGGTGATGGCGGCGATCTTCTTCTCGCTTGCCGGCGCGCCGCGAACGGTATGGACGACTTGGGGGTGGGTGTACGCGCTGCATCAAGGAAGCGATAAGCCGAGTGTCTCTCCATGGTGTGTGTGTTTAGCGCAAGGCGTTCTCGGCGCGGCGGTCGTGTTGATCGCGACTTGGGCCGTGTTGGGGAAGGCGAAACGTTGGAAGCGGGTCGTGCTGTCGCTTCTCTTTCTGCTGTTGGCGTACCCGGGCGTCGTGGCGGCCACTGCCTGGCTATTCTATGGCAAGCGTTATGGCTGCGGTGCGGGCCTGGAGGCGGCCATGGAGTTCGTATGGTGGACGGGAGTCTACCTCGTGACGGCCGTGCTGATCATGGGTTGGCTCGGGCTGCTCGCCGGGCGGAGACGTTTATCCGAAACGCCGCGCGGCGATGCGCGAAGGCTGCGTCACTTCGTGAGCGTTGCCCTGGCCGTGCTGACCGCCGTTCTGGTTGTTCCGCCGGCCGGTTTGCTGTGGACGATGGCCGCGCCGGCTCCGATGGAGGAGGTCGATTTGCCGGAGCCGAACGGATACGACGTGCTTCTGCGTGTCGCGGAAGACCTCGAAGGATGCACCATACCGAGGGATAACGCGAATCCCAGGGAGATCCAGGCGTTTTCCTCGAAGTATGCCGATCCGTTGCGTAAGGCCAAGGCCGCGCTGGAAACGGAATGCCAAGTGGTCGTGGTGTGTACGCCTGAGTATTGGGCAATAGCGCAGCACTCGCCGAGTCAGAAACTGCGGCGCCTGGCAAGGGCGATGGAAATGATGGGCCGCGCAAAAATGATCGAGGAAGACCCGGCCGCGGCCGCGGATTGGTATCTGGCAACACTCGAAATGGGCGCCATGCTTGCCCGGGGAGGTACGTACTGGGACCGCCATGTCGGATCGGGTATCGAATATTCGGCGATGGCGCGTCTATGCCATGACAGGGACGAGTTGCCCAGCAGTGTTCGACGCCATCTGATTGAAAGACTTATCGTTCTTGCCAGGAGTAAAGACTCGATTGACCAGTGCCTTGATCGCGAAAAAGCATGGCAGTGTAATGCGTTGGGCTGGAAGGCTTCCCTTTGGCTTATCGATGAGGAGTGCGGTGGCGGCGATCAGGAGTGGCGAGAAACCACGCACGCCTACGATAAAAAGGAGGCCGCATGGTATTCGATCCTGATCACCGAATTGGCCTTGGTCGAGTATTACGCAAAACACGGTGCTTATCCCGCGGAACTCGAAAAACTGACGCCCGATTTCTTGGATGAAGCGCCTCGAGATCCGTTCTCACAAGGGCCGCTCGTGTATCGGTTGACAGAGAAAGGATACCGACTCTACAGCGTTGGTAGAAACGGTGTTGATGACAAGGGTGAGTGTGAGGAAAAGTATCCATCGGAAGCAGACGATATCTTTTTTGATACAGCTCCAGCACTTCCCGTACTTCCGGCATCCGGAGGAGCCGTGGGAATGGGACCACCGCCGTCGTCTTGACACATGGTGGTTCGGGTCCGAGACGCCAGGTTGTCCGATGGGATGGGTGTCCGAGTTCAAGACCGGTTGTGCCGGCCGTAGTGGATGGGCGGGAGAGAACGCGGGAAGTCTCGGGCCCGGGGGAGGGGGAGGTTGCCGGGGCGGGTTGGGCGAGGTAGGGTTTTGCGGGGCGCGACGTGAAGAAACGTCGGGCCCGGGCGGCGCGATGCCGCCAAATGCGGACCGTTTTTTGCACCTCAAAGCAGCGCGATAACGCGTGACACGGACCGTTTTACACCTCCAATCGCCGGTGGCCGAAACGGCTCACCGGTCAGGCCGACGGACGACAACCCAATGACGAGCAACCTCACACAGAAGCTGGTCCGATTCCTGCGTAACGAAGACGGTCCAACGGCCGTGGAATACGCATTCCTGTTGGCCCTGATCTTGCTCGTCGCCGTCACGAGCATCACGCTCTTCGGCGAAGCGACCAACACGTGCTTCGAAAACTCGAACGAAGAGTTCGGCCGGGTCATGCCCTGAGCCGGCCGGCTGGCGTAGTTTTCGCTGTTTTGGGGTGAGTCTCTGGCCCCCTGGTGCCGCGGGGCCTCTTGAGCGATAATCAGTGCAGGGATAAACCTGTTGTCACGATCGGTTGCGGTCGTGGTCTTGCTCGTCGTCAGTGTTTTCTCGGTTTACCAAGCTTCGCCGAAGTAGTGGAACCTGCAAATGGAGGGCCACGCTCGGAGCGTGGCCGCGTCATCCGGAATGCCCGGCCACGCTCCGAGCGTGGTCCTCCAGATTCAGTTTCTGGACTTGGTGTCCCTCCATTGCAAAACACAACATGCATTAGGAGCCGAAACGTGTATCTTCTCCTTCGTGCGTTCATGGACCCGTTGCCGTTGGGCCTTCTGGCCGCGCTGTTGGTCATCATACTGCTATGGAGACGTCATCCAAAACAGCGGCGAGGGCTGACTGTGTTGGGCGTGATTGTATTGCTGATCGGGGCGTGTTGCACGCCGATAGCGGCCAATTTGGCGGCTCGAACGTTGGAGTGTCACTTCCCTCGCGATCAGTCGATCCCGGCCAAGGTCGACGCGATCGTCGTACTGGGGTGCGGGGTTCGGTTTTTCGATAAGGAGTGCAAGGACACCGACTTGGACGCAAACTCGGCGTTCCGCTGTATGCGTGCCGTGCAGGTGTACCGCGAGGTGGGCCCTTGCCCGATTATTGTTAGCGGCGGCAAGTCGAACACGGCGGAGTCCACGCCGTCGACGTCACAGGTGATGCGCGACTTCTTGATCAGCGTGGGCGTCAAGCCGGAAGACGTCCTCACGGAGGAGAAGGCGCGTGACACTTACGAGAACGCGATTTACTCGATCGAAATGCTCCGCAAGATCCCGGGCGATCAGGTCGTTCTGGTGACCGACGCGACGCACATGCTCCGCTCGAAGCGGTGTTTCGAGACGCAAGGCCAGGAAGTCATTCCCGCGGGAAGCCAGTACCGCGGATCGAGGTTGAGTTGGAGCGCCAGTATTTTCATTCCTTCGGGCGCGGCAGCCGAAGTGATGGACTGCGTCGCGCACGAGTGGGTCGGCTTTCTCTGGTACAAGCTCCGCGGCCGGATCTGAGGGATCAGCTATCCCCGTCGGTCGACGCCGCGCGGCGGACGGAGGGGAGTTGGACGCGGATCCGAGTCCCCTGGCCGGGCGAGGAATTGATTTGGGCTTTGCCACCCAGCAGACGTGCCCGTTCGCGTATGCCGCGCAGCCCGAAGTGATCGGCCCCGACATGACACGGGTCGAAACCGACGCCCTGGTCCTCGACCGTCAAGTGGACCGACCCGTTGCGCTCGGCCAGCTCGATCCGGACGTGCTCGCTCTGGCTATGCTGCCGGATGTTGTTCAGCGCCTCTTGAACGATCCGGAAAAGGGCATTCTCCAGCGGCCTTGCTAGACGCCGGGCATTGATGCCCGAGGTGAAGTCGACCTTTACGCCCCCACCGGCCAGATGGTCGGCGATAAGGTGCTCGATGGCCGGGACGATGCCGAACTGATCGAGCACGGGCGGCCTCAGGCCCCGTACCAGGCGGCGCGACTCGTCGAGGCTTTGGCGCAACAATCGCAGCCCCTCGGCAAAGAAGCTCTTGGCCTGCTCGGGCGTGTCGGTGCACAGTTCCTGGGCGGCCTCGAAGTTCAGCGCCGCGCCGGAAAGCTGCTGGGAAAAGCCGTCATGGATCTCGAAAGCGACCAGCTCCCGGTCGCGCTCGAACAGGTCGAGCATTTTGCGCAAAAGTTCTTGCTCCTCGCAGACAGCTTGTTCGGCTTTGCGCTGCTCGGTTATGTTGGTGCCGATCACCATGACGTGGTGAATCACGCCTTCATCGGCAACCGGGACGAATCGGGCGGCCCACCACTCTCCGCGTGCGTCCTGTATTCCCAGGCAGTGGACTCGGCCTGTCGTGAACGTGCCCTCAAGAGCCGCAACGAGCGTCTGGCGATCCTCCGTGGAAACGAAGTCCGGCATGTGGTTGCCGATCATCTCCTTGAGCGAAAACTGAGCGGTGCCGCGATTGGCGTATTGGATGTTCAGTTGCCGATCGATCATCAGGACGTTGTCCGGGATATTTTCGATCAGCCCACGAAGCGTCTTCTCCGATTCTTTCAAGGCCTGTTGGGCCAGCTTGCCGTCGGTGATGTCCTCGACGATCCCGATCAGCACCCGGCGAGTGCCGTCCTCGTCGGGCAGGAACGAGAGGTTCACCCGGGCCCAGGCGATTCCGCCGTCGCGGTGAACATAGCGTTTCTCGAATTGGAGCGTCTCGGTCCCGCTACGAACGTACTCGCGAATGCGCCGTTGTTCGAAGGGCCAATCCTCGGGAGGCGTCAGGTCGGAGACCGACTTGCCGGTCAATTCTTCGACGGTCGAGCCGATGAATCGGGCGAACGTGGCGTTGCAGTCGACGAGCCGGCCGGCCAGGTCGACCAAGACGACCCCCAAGGCCGCCCCGTCGAAAACAGCGCGAAATCGGGCGTCATCGCCAGTCGCGTTACGCGAAGCGTCGTTCAAGCGTATTCCCTTCTCTGTGCGTCACGATCGTTATCCCGTTACTCAAAGTTGCTTAAACGACCGACACGGCCTCTTGACCGACCGGGAGAGGTTTTGCAGGAAGAAGCGGCCCGGACGGCGGCTCGTATTGACTCCGGACTGGATTCCAAGACCGGCAAGAGTCTGCATCCAAACTCCTTAAACCCACTCGGCAAAGGGGGAAGACGGCTCCTTTTATTGATTCCTGCAGAGTCAATGTTCGTACTTCACCGCCGATGGGCCGCTTCGCGACCTGATCGGCTCCCCCGGTTAGTGGGAAACGTTCATTGGCAATGCAGACCTCAATAGTTCCGGACAAGTGACCTCTATTGTGCCGTGTCCGGCCCCTCTTTTCAACAATGCTCCCGGGTGGTGTCCAACCCGGATTGCCCAGAGTAGGATGAAAAAAGTGAGGGCGGCTCGCCGACGCCGAGGCGGCCCGCTGGTCCAAAGGTGGTCGTAATGCCCGAGCTGGCAAGGGGTTGGATACAGTTCTCCCAGGCCGGCGTTCGAGTGAACATCGGATTCCAATTCAAGCGTCCGCCGGGGACGCCGGGACATAGACCGCCCACCGAGGCGAATCGACGATGAGCAACATTCCCTGGGCTCGACGCGGGCTGCACGTGATCGTCAAGCCGGTCGGCGCGACGTGCAACCTGCGGTGCGAGTACTGCTTCTATCTCGACAAGGCCTCGCTCTATCCCGAGGAGACGGCCTGGCGGATGACCGACCAGACCCTCGAAGTGTTCGTCCGGCAGTACCTCGACGCCCAGCCGGAAGGGATCGACCAGATCGATTTTGCCTTCCAGGGCGGCGAGCCGACGCTGGCCGGATTGGATTTCTTCCACCGGCTGGTCGAGTTGCAGCAACGCCACGCCCGGCCTGGGCTGCGGATCTTCAACTCGCTGCAGACCAACGGCATCCTGTTGGACGACGACTGGTGCCGGTTCCTCAAGGAACGTGATTTCCTGGTGGGCCTCTCGCTGGACGGTCCGCCCGAGCTGCACGACAAGTACCGCGTCGATCCGTCGGGCAAGGGAACCTGCTCGCGCGTGCTCGAGACCCTGCGGCGACTCCAACGCCACGAGGTCGAGTTCAACGTCTTGACCTGTGTCAACCGCCACAACGCTGACCGACCGCTGGACGTCTATCGGTTTCTCCGCGACCGGGGCGTCCGGTTCGTCCAATTCATCCCGATCGTCGAACCGGCGGACGAGTCAACGCCCGATCATCCGGCAGTCAGCCCTCGGAGCGTCCGGCCGCGGCAGTTCGGTCAGTTCCTGATCGGCGTGTTCGACGAGTGGTTCGCGCACGATGTGGGTCGGGTGTTCGTCCGCGATTTCGACCACGCTCTGGCGGCCTGGGTCGGGGCCGGCGCGAGCCTGTGCGTCTATGCGCCCGAGTGCGGTCGGGCGGTCGCCCTGGAACACAACGGCGACGTCTACGCCTGCGACCATTTCGTCGATCGGGAGCACCGGTTGGGCAACCTGAACGAGCGACCACTTGCCGAGTTGGCCAATCTGGCCCAGCAGGAGCGGTTCGGGCGCGACAAATCGGCCCAATTGCCCAAGTGCTGCCGCGACTGTGGGGTCCTGTTCGCCTGCCATGGAGGTTGTCCCAAGGATCGGCTCACTCCGGCGGGGGACGGCGAGTCTAGGTTGAATTACCTCTGCGAGGGGTTTAAGATGTTCTTTGAGCACGTGGACGCGCCCATGCGAGCGATGGCCGCCGAAGTCCGCACCGGACGCCCCGCCGCTGGAGTCATGCAACGCCTTCAAGCGTCCTCAACTTCACCACCCACCGAAACCGCTCCCCGCCGAAACTCGCCGTGCCCTTGCGGCTCGGGCAAGAAGTTCAAAAACTGCTGCATGAGGCGAAACGCGCCATGAGCAATGCAAAGAAGATCACGCGCCGATGCGCTCTGAAGGCCGGCCTGGGGGCCGTGGTCCTGTCGCGGATGGTTCACACGGGCGTGGCTGGTGAAACGAAGAGCCGGCGGCCGAACATCCTCTTCCTGATGAGCGATCAGCACCGGGGCGATTGCGTCGGCGCCGACGGCAATCTCGCGATCTCGACGCCCAACATGGATCGGATCGCCGCAGAAGGGGCCCGGTTCTCGTGCGCCTACACGTCGGTCCCCTCCTGCACGCCCGCCCGGGCCGGCATCCTCACCGGCCTGGCCCCGTGGCGTCACGGCCAGATCGGCTACGGCCGGGTTGCCCGACGATACAAGCACGAAATGCCCCGGATGGTCCGCGCGGCCGGCTACTACACGCTGGGCATCGGCAAGATGCACTTCCACCCGCAGCGGAACACGCACGGCTATCATAAAACGATCCTCGACGAGTCGGGCCGGGTCCAATCAAAAGGCTTTGTGAGCGACTACCGCCAATGGTTCCGCAAGCAGGCCCCGTTGCTGGATCCCGATGCCAGCGGACTGGGCTGGAACGATCACCGGGCCAAGTTCTACACGTTGCCCG
>JAFGFF010000278.1 GCA_016931075.1 Pirellulales bacterium
CAGATGGTGCGGACGCCCGACAGTACGGCGGGCCAGACGGCGCAATGTCCTGCGTGCGGTGAAGCAGTTCAGATTCCGGTCCCGAACCAACCAAGGCAGGTAGTGCCGGTTTCGTCGGGCAATCCGGTCGGTTTGACGTCTTCTGAGCCGGCAACGGCCGCGGTGGTCTCCGATCTGACGAACCCGTACCAGGCCCCGCCTGACGTCGATTATCCCGGCGGGCAATTCCACTCGCAGGACGAGGATTCGGCTGAGAGGATTCGATATGAATATCTCAATCACGAAGCCTCGGTCCGGTCGATTGGTTGGCTCTACTACCTGGGTGCGGGTTTCCTGGGGCTGAGCGGGACGTCTATGGTCGTGTTGGGTCCCATCGAAATGGAGCCCGGGGGAATTCTCGTCGGTTCTTTCTTCCTGGCCTTGGCGGTGGCCTTCGGACTCCTCGGGCATGGCTTGCGACATCTTAAGCCCTCGACACGGATTGCTGTCGGAATCCTATCGGCGATTGGACTCTTGCTCATGCTGATCAACGGCTCCACACTACTCGTTCATCACCCTGACGTGACTCAAGCAGCAGGCCGATTGTCGAGTGTCTTTCTGGGCCTGCTGATCAACGCCTACATCTTGTACCTGCTCTTCAGCAGTAAAGGCTCGATGGTTTTTTCATCGGAATATCAAGACATCATCGCTCGGACTCCGCACATCAGGTACCGCGTCTCGCCCATCATTTGGATCCTTTTCGGACTTCTCGTAACACTTATTGTCTTCTCGATCGTTGCCTTTGTCGTGCTGGGCTTCATGGGATAGGATGACGGATGCTTTGTAATCGGGGGACCAAAAGCACGAGAGGATGGTGGGCCAGTCCGGAGCAGCCTTTTGTTGCCTGTGTAATGCCAATTGACGGGCAAACAGCCTTGATCCATCTTTTTATAAGAATTGGTATTGTGTCCGTCGATTCCGCCGTGTTTATGAATCTGTCTTTTCGGTCTAGTCCACGAGCCTGCCATGTCGATTGAGTTTCCTTGCCCACAGTGCAATCAGATGGTGCGGACGCCCGACAGTACGGCGGGTCAGAGGACAAAATGCGCTTCGTGCAAGGCGGTCGTGACGGTCCCGGCGGCGAGCCAGGCGGGCCAGACGCCGGCGCCGGTTCGGCCCCCGGGCCCGACTCGGACGGCGTCGTCGGGCACTCCCTTGCGTTCGAGCCCGACGGATAGCGGGACGGGACCGGTGGCGCCGGGCGAACCCGACAATCTGGTCCCTTCCAGACCGGCAAGGCCCGCAGCGGTTTCCGGTTCGACGAACCCCTACCAGGCCCCGCCCGACGACAGTCCCGCGGAAAGGCAGCCCGACTCACCCACGGAAAGGCTGTCCGACTCATACGACTTCCGCACGGCCGAGGATATTCGAAAGGAGCATTTCAACCACGAGGCATCGGCCCGGTTGGTCGGCGTGCTCTACTACCTGATTGCGACTCTCTTAGCAATCATCGGGATTCCTTTTACCATGCTGAGTCTCATTAAGTCGAATCCCCCGATGACGGCTTTTAACCTCCTCTTCATTGTTATCGCTGCGTTTTCAGTGTTCTGTGGGTATAGTTTGCGACGTCTGGATCCCCGGACACGGACACTCGTCGGGATTATAGCGTTCGTCTTAGCGGCAATCGGGCTCGCCATCACACTAAGCAGTGGCTACACGCTTCTTTCGGAGCCCCGGACGCGTAATACGATAATGATTGCCGTCACAGTATTCGTGCTTATCACTACGCTGATTAGCGGCTACACTCCGTGTCTGCTTTTCAGTCCCAAGGGCTCAATGGTCTTCTCGTCAGAGTACCAAGTCATCATCGGCATGACTTCGCACATGCAGTGCCGCACCTCGCCCGTTGTGTGGGTCTTCTTCGGCTTATCGGTTTTTGCGCTGGGCAGCTATATCCTGTGCATGTTGGCGGCCTTTTTCTGGTAGGGCAACTCGCCAGGCATGCCCTGGGACTCTTGTGATTCAGCGGGTGTTCTGGAGCGAGGCGCCGCAATCAGGGATCCGACGGCCTGAGAGAATATTGGTGCAAACGACCAAGGTCTCTTTGGACCTCGCCCCACCGATTGACAGGCCCTCCGTAGTGCGCGTATTCTACGAGGAGTGGATTTTGGCCCCCCGGCCTCCTCGGTCTTGTTGATCTAATACGTTTTCCTTCTCCTCTAGCCTCACGAGCCAGCCATGCCGATTGAATTCGCTTGTCCGCAGTGTAAAGAGATGTTGCAAACGCCCGACGGCACGGCAGGCCAGATGACGCAATGCCCTTTGTGCCACTCGGCCGTGCAAATCCCGGCCGGGAGGCCGCCGGTCGGTGGGTATCCTACGCAGCCGGCAATGACCGCGCCGGCCTACGATCCGACGAACCCGTACCAGGCTCCGCCTGACGTGGATACCATGGGCTGGCAACCCAGCTCGCCCGACCTCCGCGACGCCGAACTCATCCGAAGAGAGAATCTCAACCACGAAGCCTCGGTCCGGTCGGTCGGCTGGCTCTTCTACCTGGGCGCGGTTCTCCTGGTGTTTGGGCTGATCGCGATGATCTCATTGATAGATAGAGTTCCACTCCCCATGGAATTTCTCCTCATCATGATTGCCATCTACGGCGTCATGGCGGTGGCTTCCGCGTTTTCTGGGTATGGCTTGCGACGACTGAGGCCCTGGGCACGGATTCTGACTGGAATCCTGGCGTCGCTTAGCGTCTTGGGTTTGCTCATCAACATTGTCCAGGCCGTTAACCCCGATTTCAGAGGACCTCGAGCAGCAGGCAATCCTATCTTCATCCTTATAGGTCTGCTGCTGAACATCTACATCCTGTATTTGCTCTTCAGCCCGAAGGGTTCGACGGTCTTTTCGGCCGAGTACAAGCAAATTATCGACCAGACACCGCACATCAGATACCGCACCTCGATCATTGTCTGGATCGTTTTGGGCCTTTTGATTTTCGTCATCCTCCTGGGTGTCGTGGGCCTCCTGTTGGGATAGAGCCACGCACCGCGCAAGGAAGGAGAAACCAAACAGATCCGCTATGTCAGCCGTAGAAGAAGCGATTCTGCCTGACGGAAACAGCCCGCGTTTTACTTGTCGGAAAAGACGCGGGTGCTTTCTTCCTTGACGACGGGCTTGTCCATCTCGGCCGTTTGGAGGTGGACGCGGACGCGGTGGTCGCCTGTCTGGCGGCCTTCGACGCGGATGCGGTAGGTCGTGTCGACCTTGGGGGAGAGTCGAGCCAACGGGGCGAAGACGACCTGGTTGCCTTGGATGGCGTGGCGGATCGAGTCGGGGCCTTCGGCGGCGACGGGGCTCAGCCCGGCCGGCAACTCGACGACGACCTGCACGCCGGTGGCGTCCTTCGAGCCCTGGTTGAGCACGCGGATCTCATAGGTTGTCTTGCCGCCCACCTCGATCGGGTCGTCGACGTCGACCACCTGGAACCGGATGGCGGCCAGGCCGTCGACCTTGATCTGACGTTCCTGCTCGACGGCCAGGGCCTTTTCGGCCACGCTGCGGAACGTGAGCTTCTGCGTACCGATCTCGACCGGCAGCGCGGTCAGCTCGACCGTGCCCGTCTCGTTCACCGGCAATTCGGCCAACGCCCAACGGATGGTCCGTGACTGGGGATCGTAGTGGCCGTTTTTATCCGCCTCGACGAACTTCAGCCCGCGAGGCAATTGGGCTTCGAGCCGGACGTTCTTCGCCGGGGCGCTGCCCGGGTTGGAGACGGAAAGGCGATACGTCGCCTGGCGCTCGAGATAGCGGCTTTGCGGGCCGTCCATCGCGACCTTCAGCGTCGGCGCGACCACAGCCATGGGCATTTGCTTCTTCACGGTGGGCAGTCCGTCACCCCGGGCGATCAGCACGTTTTCCATCGCGCCGGCCCGAACGGCCGACAGCTTCAGTTTGAGCGTCTGGCTTTGCTTGGGCCCCAGCTTGCCGACCGTGTATTCCAACTCGGCGCCGGCCGGGTGTTGCAGGCCCGTCGGAACGCGCTCTTCGAGCACTACGCCCGTGGCCACGCCCGTGCCCGTGTTCGAGATGGTGATGACCATCTCGACCTCTTCGTCGATGAGCACTTCGCGAGGGCAGGCCACTTCGACCGACAGCTCGGGCCGGGTGGCAAACGTCCGAACCGACGCGTCGGTCTGGAACGAAAGCGTCGCCACGCTGCCGATCTCGCCTTCGGCCATCGGCATGACGTGCATTTCGACCGTCGTCTCGCTCTCGGGCTGCATGTCGTCCAGCGACCAGACCAGGTCGCCTTGCGTGCCGGGGGAGGCTTCGGGCAGGGTCTTGATCAGACGCGTGCCCTTGGGCACCCGGTCACGAATCTGGACACCCAGGGCCGTCACGTGGCCGACGTTGCGAACCGTGGTCCGGAAGATGGCCGGCTTGCCCACCTGAATCTCCTTCGGGGCCGACTTTTGGATGGTCAGCCGGGACGTCTGCAGCCCGTCGAGCCGTCTGTCCGAGGCGGGCTGGCCGGTTCCGTTGGCCTCGGCAACCGGCGTGGCGAGGTTCCCAAACGGCGGGACGGACGCCGGAGGGGCCAACTCGGGCATCGCCGTCGGGGGCGACATCGATCGATTCAACGCCGGGGGAGGAACTGCGGGCAACGGATCATTACCCAGCG
>JAFGFF010000279.1 GCA_016931075.1 Pirellulales bacterium
AAGCAACGCCTTCTCGCCAAACAACTAACGCCCATAAACCTCAACACCTAGTGAACGGCGTTGGGTGGCACTGGCGTCTCGCCAGTGCTAGCTTTCGCCGCTGCCAGTTGCGCCAGGCGACATCGGCCGATAGAGGCAATTATCGTCAGCAATGACCCGAACCAAACGATGGCGAGGCCAATTCTGGTGTTCTTCGAAAGGGCTGTTGGCGGATAGAGCCGTTTGCCGGCCAGTTCGCGGATATTTACCTGTTCTCCACCGGCGATGGTCAGCAGCGCGCGGAGCTTGTCGGGCGTGGTATCGCCCGGCAAGATGCGCACAATACCGTCCGCCGAGGCAACCATGACGGCATTGTAGTGGGTCGACCCTAAGCCAGACGATTGGGTTGGGGAATCCGGGGGCGGAAGACTGGCCACCGCATCGTCGAAGGAGATGTCTCGTGGTTGCGTTCAGATAATTCCCAGGTCATCAGGCACCTCACCGAGAGCCATGGTCTGATCAAGCCCATCGCTGACGTCATCCTTGCAGACCTGTCCGTCTTTCGGCCAAATCGTCTCAGGCCCAACGATGGCCGCATACGACGTGACACCCGGATCGGCACATGCTCCAGGGCATTCGTACTCCGCCGGTATCGTCTCGACGATGGTTCGATTGTGTTCACTATCCCATGGTTCATCCATCCGGTACGTCTTCCAAAGGTCGTCATAGCCCAAGTATGGCAGGATGAGCACCCGCCAACTGTGCATCGGCTTGCCGCTCTCATCTCGTACACACGACGGCGGAAAGCAACCATAGTCATCATGATACGCGTGCAACGCGTTGACAATCGCTGCCAGATTGGCGGCACACTTCGCTCGTCGTTCGGGCTCAAAGCTGCCATCGGGTGGCGTTAATAGGGTCATGATCATCATCACAATAGCGACGAACACCATTAGTTCGACAAGAGTGAAGCTCCCCTTTCTGATCAAGAAAAGGAACAACGACAGAAGCACAACCGCCGCCACTCCGCCTGCCGGGCCAAATAGAGCTAAGGACGTCATCACGTAGACGCAGAGCACCAGCAGGGTAGTCAGCGTGAATTGCACAGTGTTTACCCTTCCTGTGGCTTCTCGGTCTGTTCAGCGGATGCCTGGGCCGCCGCCAGCCTCGCGTTGCGACAACCGAGGACGGAGGTAATCATGATCGACAAAGAGGCAATCCAGAGGATAACGAGAAAAAACCGCGAGATCGAAGAGATGCCCGTTTCCGAGGGCGGCCGTTTGTCCGAACTAGGATCTCCGAACGCGGATCGTGGGACCTCGATCGGCTCGCCGCCAGCGACGGTCAGCAGTGCCCGAAGTTTCTCGGCCGAAGTATCGCGTGGAAATCCCCGCGCGGCCCCGTCCGCGGTAACACCGAGAAGGAGCGAGTGCGGGCCGTCCAGGCCAGGCGGGGGCCCTGAATCCGGGCGAGAGCTGGTTCCGGCAACGACGTCATCCAACGAGATGTCTCGCGGTTCGGTCCATGGGATTGCCAGATCGGCCGACGCTTCGACAAGGAGGATCGTCTTGTCCAGCCCATCGACAACGTCGTCCATGCGCACACGCCTATCCTTGGGCCAAACCGTCTCATCTCCCATCACCGCAACATACGTCGCGACACCCGGTTTGCTGTTGGATTCGAGACACTCCCTCCAGCACTCGTATTCCTCCGGTATCGATGGGATCAACGTCTGATTGTGCGGGCTGTCCCACGGCTCGTCCATACGATAGGCCTTCCGTAAGTCTTCATGGTCCAGATAAGGCAGAATGAGTACCCGCCAACTGTGCATTGGCTTGCCATTGGCATCCCGAACGCACGCCGGCGGAAAACAACCATGGTCGGCATGATAGGCGCGCAACGCCTCGGCGATCTTCTGCAACTGGAAAGCACAGGACAATCGACCTCGCTCGTGTCCCTGTGAAACAATCGCTGGCTGCATCATCGCGACCAATATGAGGATGACGGCAAACACGACCACAAATTCCAAGCAGCTTCCGGTGTCGCTTCCAAGAATGACCAACAAACCCAATGTGCTGAGAATTGCCCACACCCCAACCGCCGGGCCAAATAGGGCCAAGGACGTCATCGCATAGACGCACAACGCCAACAGGCTGGTCAGGGTGAATTGCATAGGGCCCTATGCCCGGGATAGGCGATGCGGAGAAAGAAAGGAAAAGAGAAAAACGCCTTCACCGGGCCTATTCTACCGTCCTGGATCATGGCTGCCAGCCTTGCTGAGTTCCCCCAACCGGGGAAGCTAAACTAATTGCACCCTCCCCCCCGCGTGACTACAATGGCGGGTAGCGCTTTAGCCCGTGGAAGGCCGGGCTAAAAGAACTGAGCGCGTGGAGCGAATGAGATCGTGGTGGGCGTGGCAGGCGGCACGCCCGAGTTCGGGCTGGTCCGGCAGGACAACCGGCCGCCCGATGGTCGCCTCTGGGGGAGGACTCTGCTCATGGAGATGCTTTTCTTGATCTGCGCGGCCGTGGGAAGCACCGTCCTGGTGTTTCAGGTCGTGATGACGCTGATCGGGCTCGGCGGCGAGGCGTTTCATATCGACGTGCCTGGGGGACTCGATGGGCACGCCGGTTTCGACACTGGGCACGCGGGCTTCGACACCCACGGTGGTTTCGACACGCACGACGGCTTTGATTCTCACGACGTCGGAGCCGCCGATCACCACACGGATTCGTCTTGGATGTTCAGCATCATTTCGTTCCGGACGGTCGTGGCCGCGTTGGCCTTCTTCGGACTGGCCGGACTGGCGACCCAGTCGAGCGGCGCCGGCAACCCGATCTCGCTGGGCGTGGGCGTGGCCGCCGGCGCGGCGGCCATGGTGGCCGTCTACTGGATGATGCGGGCGTTGCACTCGCTTAGGGCCGACGGGACCGCGCGGATCGAGCGGGCGATAGGCCAGCATGGCACCGTCTACGTCACCGTCCCGGCCGAGGAGTCGGGCGCCGGCAAGATCCAACTCAACCTGCAAGGCCGCACCGTCGAATACCAAGCCCTAACCACCGGCCACCTGCTCAAGCCAGGCACCAAGGTCGTCATCTGCGACGTTATCACATCCGACACGGTCGCCGTCGAGCCGGTGCTGGAAGACGACGACTGAAAGAATACATAACACACAGGCTTCTTTGAATGAGGAACTCCCGATGAATCTCTCCATGTTGTTGGCCGCGCCTCCCCGCGCGACAGGGGCAAATGATACGACCGTGATGATAGTCGCTGGGATTGTCGTCCTCACCGTGCTGCTTTTAACGAGCATGGTTCTGCTTGTGAGGGCGTTTTATAAACGATGCCCTAGCAACAAGGTCCTCGTGGTTTATGGAAAGGCCGGCAAGGGCAACGAGGCGGCAAGCTGTGTGCACGGCGGGGCCCGATTCGTGATCCCCTTGATCCAGGACTACGCCTGGCTCACCCTCGAACCGATGCAGATCTCGATCCCGCTGCGCGACGCGCTGTCGATCGAAAACATTCGGGTGAACGTGCCGAGCGTGTTCACCGTCGCGATCGGTACCACGCCCGAGCTGATGCAGAACGCGGCCATCCGCTTGTTGGGCCTGTCGGTCAATGAGATCGAGAAGCAGGCGGCCGACATCATCTTCGGTCAGCTCCGCCAGGTGATCGCCTCGATGCAGATCGAGGACATTAACCGCGACCGGGACATGTTCCTCTCGAATATCCAGAATTCGCTCGAACCGGAACTGCGAAAAATCGGCCTGGTGCTGATCAACGTCAACATCACCGACATCACCGACGAGTCGGGCTATATCGAGGCCATCGGGCGCAAGGCGGCCTCCGAGGCCATCCAGAAGGCCCGAGGCGACGTGGCCGACAACGAGAAGATGGGCGAAATCCGCGTGGCCGACGCCCAGCGTGAACAGGCCATCCGCGTGGCCGACGCCCAGAAGCTCCGCGAGATCGGCACCCGCGAGGCGATGCGCGACCAGGCCGTGCGGATCGCCGAGTTGGACAAGGAACAAAAGGTGGCCGAGCAAGCGGCCGGGTTCGAACGCGAGTCGCAGGTCAAGGAATCGGAGCGCGACATGCGTGTCCGGCTGGCCGACGCCGACGCCCGGGCGATCGAGGGCGAAAATACGGCCAAGGCCGACGTGGCCATCTCGTTGGCCGAGCTGCAGGTGAAAAAGGCCGAGGCCTACAAGTTAGGGGAAACCAAAAAGGTCGAGGCCGAAGCGGCCGTGATCGAGGCCGGCCACTTGGCCCAAGCCAAGGCCGCCCTGGCCGAGGCCACGCGGGTTGAGGCCAAACGCCGCGCCGAACTCGAAGCGCCCGCCAAAGCCGAAAAGGCTAAGATCCAGGTCGAAGCCGAGGCCGAGGCCGCCCGCCGGCGAATCGAGGCCGAAGGCGACGCGGCCGCCATCTACGCCCGGCTCGAAGCCGAAGCCCGGGGTCAGTACGAAATCCTCGCCAAGAAGGGCGAAGGCCTCCAACGGATCATCGACGCCTGCGGCGGCTCGGAACAAGCGTTCCAGATGCTCATGCTCGAGCACTTCGACAACCTGGTCGACGCCTCGGCCCGGGCTATCTCGAACATCAAGTTCGACAAGGTGGTCGTCTGGGAAGGCGGCGGCCAGAACGGCACCAGCAGCACGGCCAACTGGCTGCATAACATGGCCCACACGTTGCCGCCCATGATGCAAGTCATGAAAGACATCGGCGGCGTCGAAATCCCCGAGACCCTGGCCAGCCTGGCCGGCGGGAAGGACAAACCGTCCGAAGCCGCCGCACCGTCCGCCAAGCCCGCCGTGAAGCCGAAGGTTCCCAACCGGCCCGCTCCGGCCAATGAGCCCGACGACGATGATTATCAACTTCCGCCGGATTTTGTATGATGAGTAAATGATCTGTCGGATCTAAAACAGAAAGACCATGCGGGGCTCTGGCGAATCGGCCGGAGCCCCGCTGCATTACACGCACAGGGACGTCCATGTCGACGACGCTAATCTTCGCGGCGCTCTTTCTCGGCCTGTTGGTCGTGTCGATCGCTCTTTGGGTCGTGTTTCTCCGCCTCGGGCTTCGTTGGGCCAAGGCCGAAGGCATAACAGGCCGGCGGTTGGCCTGGGCAACGATCTTGGTCTCCATTTTACAACCCATCGTTTACATTCCCTGTCGGTTTGCCTCGCTGGCTAGTGAAGCACAAGAAACAGCCCTTTGGGGCATCGGGGTCGTCTTGATGGTGTCGATCACATGTGTCGTGATCATGCGAGTCTTCAAGGTGCGTTTTCTTCGATCGTTGCAGGCGTGGTCAGTGACCCTGATTCCTTCGATTGGGATGAATCTATTTCTCTTCCTTGTACTTATTCCATTTGTTTGCGAGGCCTATACACCTGGGGCGAATTCAATGGCTCCCACACTTCTCGGCGCCCACTGGGAGGGTGTGTGCCCCGTGTGCGGAGCGCCCAATTACGGTTCGCCCGTCGAAGACGATTTCGGCTACCACGACGACCCGACCATGATCTGCGAACAGTTCCACACCTGCCAAACTCCGGTGGCCGACAAGACCATTTTGCCTTCAGACCGTTTCCTGGTGGCCAAGTTTCTCACGCCCCGGCGGTGGGACCTTGTCACGTTCCGACCTCCTCATAATCCCTCGACACCGTATGTGAAACGTGTGATCGGTCTGCCCGGCGAGACAGTTTATATCGACGACGGAGCCATTTGGGTCAACGGCGAAAAGTTGACGCCGCCGGATTCACTCTGTGGGCTGAAATACGTGCCTGGCGATTCGATCATGCCCTGGCTCCCGGGAGATCCGACGGCAAAGCCATGGGGCACCAAGGACCGCCCGGCCACGCTGGGTGAGGACGAGTATTTCATGCTCGGCGACTTCTCGGAATGCTCGAACGACTCGCGTTTTTGGAAACAGGGTGCGGTGCCCGCTTCGCACCTGCAGGGGGTTGTCACGCATATCTATTGGCCACCCAAACGCTGGAAGATTATCAGGTAAGACACTAAATTAGCGACACCCAGCCGATCTAGCGTCCCCCCACGCCTCGTCCGGGGGCGTTTTCTTCGTGGCCTGTTTCGGTAGAATGAGGGGCCGTTGACCGTTCCGTTCTTTCTATGCAAGAAGAGGCCAAACCGATGCCCAACATCGCTGCCGTATTAAAAGAAGAGATCCGTCGTTTGGCGAAGAAGGAAGTCAAGGCCGAGATGAGTGCCGTGAAACAGGCGTTGGCCAAATCGCGCGGCGAGATGGCCAATCTGAAACAAGCACTCGGCCAGCAAGAGCGCGAGATCAAGCGCTTGACCAAGCAGCTTCAGAAGCAAGGCGAGGCCCCGGCCGAGGAAGGGCCGCTGGATGGCGTGCGATTCTCGACCCGATCGGTCAAGGCCCAACGCAAGCGCCTGGGCCTGTCGGCCGCCGACTACGGCAAGCTGGTCGGCGTGTCAGGCTTGACCGTCTATAATTGGGAAAAGGGCGCCTCCCGCCCCCGCAAGGCCCAACTCGAAGCCCTCGTCGCCATCCGCGGCATCGGCAAACGCGAAGCCGCCAAACGCTTGGAAGAGTTGGAGTAGCTTCAATCAGATAATTAATGCAGGCCGAGTCGCGTCCCGGCCTGCAGATCTATCCGAAACAAATCGTCTGATCGAGCATCATGCTTCTTCGACGAGTTCCAGCTTCAGCCGATCGCAGAGTTCGATGACGTGGGATTTTAGATCGCCGAAGAAGGTGACACGGTGCCAGCCCATGCTCCAACCTTCGGCGAGCTTCTCGAGGTCACCTCGGACGACGCCGTTGAGTTTGGTGCGGCAGGCCAGTTCGCTCGGGTTGTTGCCGGCGGCCTTGGCCTGGTGGAAGAGGACCTTGCGGTCGACCGGGTTGATTTCGAGCGTCGACGTCATGTAGCCCGAGGGAAGAAGCGACTGGACGGCCGCGCCGTGCTTGTCTTCAGCGTGGGTGCGGATGCGGAACGGATTGGTCGGCCCGTCGGGACCGAACACCTTGGTCGGCGCGACACAGTGAGCGTAGACGATCTGGTTGGTCGACGTGTCGATCACCGGGTCGGAGATGAATCCGGGCCGGCCGATCAGCGTGCCCATCGTCATCATCGTCAGGGCTGACATCTGGTCCGCCTCGCAGCCGCCGACCAGGCCGTCGTTGTTCAATTGCGAGAACCCGAGGCACGGGTAGGCCTTCAAGTGCCCGCCGTAGAAGCCGCCGAGACAGTTGATGCTGATGCCCTGGGCCCCGTGCTTCTTCATCACGTCTCGCATGGCGACGTACATCGCGCCCGACTTTTCGATTTCCGACGGTTTGGGTTCGACGATTTCCTTGGCGGCGGCCATCCACTGCTCGGCTATCTTTCGGCCGGCCTCGCGATCGGCCGCGTCGTAGGCGGCGGCCAGTTCCTCGAACTTGATCGGCACGAACGTCACGCCGACCACGTCCCGGGCTGCGTCGCTCATGCGTTTTCCACCTCTACCCCCGCCGACCACGACGATCTTGGTTTGTTGGAGCTTCTTCAACGTGGCGTCGAAGTCGGGCGTGGAAAGGACGTCTTCCTGGACCGCGCCAAGAGCGTCTTTCGGCGTCCGTCCATGTCGGGTCGCGCGGAAGGCTTTCGCCACGTCAGCCGGCGTCTTACCCTGGGCGAGCGAGGCAAAATGCTTAGCCGAGGTAACGATATCCTGGTCGTTGGCCGAACTGACCCAATCGACCGGCTTGCCCGATCCCATGATCTTCTGCATTCGGCCCAGGAACTGACCCGAGCCGCCGAACAGATTGTCGACAAACAGCGTCGGCTTGCCGGTCGTGCAGAGTTTCACGGTGTCGACATTGCGGGGCATGCTCAGCAGGAAGACGATGTGGCCGTCGACCTGTCCGTCGGCCTTGAGGATCGCCTCGGCCTGCTTCCGATCGTCCGCGAGCTGGGTCACGACGAAATCGATCTCGGGACAACCCTGCTTCAGGATTTGCGTAAGCTGTTTGCGCCGGGCGTCGAAGTCGTAGCCGATGTGCGGCCAGATAGGCCGGTCGTTGCGCACTTCACAGAAGACCAACCTGACCTTCGGTTTGCCACTTGTGGACTCACCGGCCCGAAGCATCTTGGGATTCAAGAATCCCCCGGCCGCGCAGCCCGCACAGGCACACGCGCATCCAGAGAGGAACTTCCGTCGGTCGAGATTGCCGGCACAAATCGAACGGGACATAGGGGGGACTCCTGCTGCAGGGAGCAATGTTGGGAGGATGTTGGGGTGGGACGTTGCCCAGCTAAAAATCGAGACCGGCAACGCCGCAGTTCATCCTACCGGTTTGTCGGATTAAATGCAACGTATTACCAACGGACGGTGGCTTGTGCAACACGTACGGGCAGCTCGACGAGTGCAAAAAAGCCCGTGTTTCCTAACGCTCTTCGTTTCGAAGGCCACCTCTCCGCGATGATCGCGCCTGTCGGAATGCCCGAAGATGTTCTGTCTGCCCGATATTGCACGGTCCGCCGGTCAGGCTTCTTCAACGAGCTTCAATTTGAGCCGTTCGCAGAGTTCGGTGACGTGGGGTTTCAGGTCGCCAAAGAACGTGACGCGGTGCCAGCCCATGCTCCAGCCTTCGGTCAGCTTCTCGATGTCTCCTTGGACAACACCTTCGAGTTTCGTGCGGCAGGCCATTTCGCTTGGGTTGTTGCCAGCCGACTTGGCTTGGTGCAGGATCACTTTGCGCCCAACCGGGTCGATCTCGAGGGTCGTCGTCATGTAGCCTTCCGGCAGAAGCGACTGGACGGCCGCGCCCTTGCGGTCCTCAGAATGGGTCCGGATGCGGAAGGGGTTAGTCGCTCCGTCGGGCCCGAACACTTTGGTCGGGGCGACGCAATGGGCGTAGATGATCTGACGCTTCGACGTGTCGATCACCGGATCGGAGATGAAACCCGGCCGGCCGACCAACGCGCCGATCGTTGCCATCGTCAGGGCCGACATCTGGTCCGCCTCGCAGCCGCCCACCAGGCCGCTGTTGTTCAATTCCGAGAACCCGAGACACGGATACGCCTTCAAGTGTCCACCGTAGAATCCGCCCAGGCAGTTGATGCTGATGCCCTGGGCCCCATGCTTCTTCATCACGTCTCGCATGGCGACGTACATCGCGCCCGACTTCTCGATCTCCGGCCGCTTCGGCTCGACCACTTCCTTAGCGGCGTTCATCCACTGATCGGCCATTTTTCGGGCGGCGTCCCGATCGGCCGCGTCGTAGGCGGAGGCCATCTCCTCGAACTTGATCTGGACGAGCGTCGGGCCGACGACCTCTTGGGCTGCTCGGCGGAACCGGTCGCCACCCCAACCGCCGCCGACTACAAGCAGCTTCGTCTGCCGGAGCTTTTTCAACGCTTCGTCGAAGTCGGGCTGCGCGATGACGTCTTCGTGGATCTCCATCGCATCTTCCGGCGTTCGCCCTCGACGCGTCGCGCGGAAGGCCTTGGCCACGTCGGCCGGGCTTTTTCCTTGAGCCAGTTGGGCAAACTGCTTGGCCGAGGCCACGATGTCTTGATCGTTGGACGAACTGACCCAATCGACTGGCTTGCCGGAGGACATGATCGGCAGAATCCTCGTCAGAAACATGCCCGAACCACCGAACAGATTGTCGACCAACAGCGTCGGTTTGCCGGTCGTGCAGAGCTTTACTACCGCGTTGCGCCAGCCGAGACCTTGCAGGCAGACGACGTAGCCGTCGACCTCGGCATCGCCCTTGAGGACCGCGTCGGCGTGCTTCGGCTCGTCCATGACCTTGGTTACGAGGAACTCAACGTCAGGGCAACCCTGGGTCAGGGCCTGGATGACCTGATTGCGCCGTGTGTCGAAGTCGTAGCCGATATGCGGCCAGATCGGCCCGTCGGCCACGGTTTCGCAGAAGACCAGCCGTACCTTCGGCTTGCTTTTCTTGGACTCGTCTGCCCGAAGCATCTTGGGATTCAACAGCCCGCCGGCCGCGCAGCCCGCACAGGCACAGGCACATCCGGAGAGAAACGTGCGTCGGTTCAGAGCGTCACCGCAGATCGAACGAGACATGGTGGGACTCCTGCTCATTAGAGAGAAGTGGGGGGAGAGATTGTATTTGGGGGGAGGGAGAATCGCCGAACCGGACCAGCCACGCTCGACAACACCGTGGGTCAGTCTACCGACTCACCCCGGGGAACGCAACGTTTTGTCACGTTGTCACGGAATTCCC
>JAFGFF010000280.1 GCA_016931075.1 Pirellulales bacterium
GAGCGCGAGTTGGCCGAATTATTGAGCCAGCGTCACGAGGGGGAGGTCGGCGTGTCGAATGGAGTACAAGCCGAGGAGCCTATTCCGTCGCACGAACCCATGCTTCCGGCGACCCGACGCCTCGAGGTGCTCGAGCCGGTCGTTCCGGCCGCTTTTTGCCCGGCCTGTGAAGGTAAAGAAGATTTATCCACGATTGACAACGCTTCCTGAACGGCCATGCTACAGCGAGAACCAGGTGAAATGACACAACCGCGGGCCATGCAATTGGGCAAGGGCAATCTGTCGACCGCGCACAAGTGGGTGTTGGCCCTCTTAGTGCTCGTACCCCTTGCGATCATCCTGTTGAAGTGGGGACGGCTGCCGACGGCCGATTTCCTTCAGGCGCACGTTTCCCTTACCGACATGCCGGCAAAGCTGCACCGGCGGCTGTTCTACGTCCTGTTCGTTCCGATGGGAGCGATCCTGGTCGTTCTCTGCCGGCTCACGCTGGGCATCCGCGTGTTGGGCCCGTTCCGGTCGATTCTGTTGGGTGTGGCCTTTCAGTTCACCGGCGTGGTGCTGGGGCTGGTTTTCCTGAGCGTCGTGGTCGCGTCGATCGTGTTCGTCCGGCCGGTGCTCAAGGCCATGAAACTCCCCTATTTCGGCCGCGTTTCGGTCCTCTTGAGCCTGGTCTGCGTGTTGATCATCGCGACGATGATGCTGGGCGACTGGACCGGCTTCGACACACTGATCACGGCGGCCCGATTTCCGATCATCGTGCTCTGCCTGTTGGGTGACGGTTTTACCAAGACGGTCAACCGGGAAGGCTACCGTTCGGCCCTGTGGCGAGGCGCGACGACGGCCGTCGTCGCCATGGTCCTCTTCTACCTGTCGCAGCTTCATTGGCTCCGCCAGTTGCTGTTGCACTATCCCGAGATCCTGCTCGCGCAAATCGGCGGGATCATGATTATTTCGGAATACTTCGACTTCCGGCTCCTGGCGTGGATGAATCCGACGCCGGTGGAAGGGGTTGGGGAAGACGACGACGACACGTCCGAGGACGCGCCGCTCGTCCTGCGGCAAGGAACGCTGACGCGGCGCAGCGAGGAAACGGTGTGCCGTAGCCAAGTCGGGTGAAGATATGTCGCTGCGCGTGAATTATATTGGCTGATTTCGACATGTAGGAGGCGACTCCTGTCGCCGAAGGGGACCTGAATGGAAGACATTCGGCGACAGGAGTCGCCTCCTACAGACGTAATAAATGTCTCCTAAGTAGCATGTTTGATCGCGGCGTCAGATCCGCGGTTTCAATACAATCCACATACGTTAAAGAGTGATTGAGGAGATCAGAGACGTGAAGATTGCCCTGGTTTGGAACAACGGAACCTCGCGCGTCGTCAACTGGTTCGGGCAGCCCTGCCCAGAAAAGTACGGCCAACTCTCGGTCGACCGCGTCGCCGAAGGGCTCCGCGAGGCGGGCCATGAGGTCGAGGTGATCCAAGGGGACGCCAACCTGTTGGACGAACTGGATCGGTTTTTCCCCCGTCAGATCGACGGCCAGATGCCCGACGGCATGGTCTTCAACATGGCCTACGGCATCCAGGGCGACTGCCGGTACACGCACGTGCCGGCGGCGTTGGAGATGGCGGGCGTGCCCTACACGGGCTCCAGCCCGATGGGCCATGCCCTGGCGCTGGACAAGGTGATTACCAAGGTTCTCATCCGCGAGGCGGGCGTGCCGACGCCCCGGTGGCTCGTGGCCGCGTCGGCCGACGTCGAGCCGGGCGATCTGCGGTTCCCCCTGATCGTTAAACCGCGACACGAATCGACCAGCTTCGGCCTGCGGGTGGTCCACGACGTGGAGGCGCTGCGCGACGCGGTCGAGAACGTCGTGACCCAATTCAGCCAGGACGCCCTGGTCGAGGAATTCATCTCGGGGCGCGAGGTGTGCATCGGCCTGTTGGGCAACGCCCCGCCCGAGTGCCTGCCGCCGGTTGAATTGGACTTCGCCGGCCGCGACCTCCTGGCCTTCACCTGGGAAGACAAGACCCACAAGCGCCTGGACGAGCCCCGGAAGATCTGTCCGGCCTCGCTGCCCGACGAGTTGACCAGTCGGCTCCGCGAGATGGCGGTGGCCACGTTCCAGGCGTGTCACTGCCGGGATTACGCGCGGGTCGACTTCCGCATTGATCCGTCGGGCAATCCCTATGTGCTGGAGATCAATTCGATGGCCTCGCTGGGCGGCGGAGCGTCGTTCGTGCTGGCCGCCAAGACGGCCGGCCACACGTTTTCTTCGCTCGTCGACCGGATCGTTCAGGTCGCCCACCAACGCCACCTGACCATTCCGGTGCCTGAAGGCCCGCCGGTAATTCAGACGCCTCAAGTCGTACAGAAACCGGCACCGCAGGCCGCCGTGGCGTAGGGACTGTCTATTGCGTCCAACTCGTCAAGCCATCCATCTGTAGGGAACGCTCTCTGTGGCGTTCCGTTGAAGTGCGCTTTCTGTGATGTTTCATGGAAGAGCGCTCTCCGTGACGTTCCCGGTCAACATGTTGAATTGGTCCCCGTGCCGACCGAAAATCCAGAATGCTAGAGAGGGCGAGAATCCCGGAACGCCACAGAGGGCGTTCCCTACAGAAGAATTGCGCGGAGGGCACCATTGTGACGTGGTCAGGCGAGCGACACGGCACTACTTTTTTGCAGCCGGTTTCTTCGCGGGCTTTTGCGAAGCAGCAGGGGGGGCACGCCTTTTGCCCGTGCGGGCGTTGGTGATATCCTCTTTTAGGGCTTCGATTGACTGACGGTCGAGGAACTTCGTGACCATGACCTTCGTCCGGTCAAACATACTGTCAATCTGCTTCTGCATGAAGGTGTTATCGGAGCGGAGCTTGATTTGTTGCTGTCCGAGTTCCCGGAGAATGTCATCCTGCGTGGGCAATTCTTCGATCTGCTCTCGGGTCTCCTCAACCTTTTCGAAGGCCTTTTCTTTGAGCTGCTTCCTGGCCCGCCCGATGAGGATCTTGCGGCGGGTGACCGTGTCGATCAATTGTTCTTGTACGCTGTTCGTGTAAGCTTCGGCGGCCATCCGCGTGTCGTCGTTGCGGACGTTGCCCGTCTCGACTTCCGTGAAGCCCGGGACGACGGGCAATCGCCCTAGAAGCCCCCCGCCGTGCCGCACGTCGAGCAACCGCAAGGTCGTGCGCCCCGGCTCGACGACAAAGCTTCCGTCGACGTCGGTCCTTCCGAGGAACGTTCGATTTTTATTTCGCGGGTCGTCCAGGGGCGAGCGGGCGTAGATGGCGTAGCCGACTAAGGGGCGTGGTGGCTCGGTTCGCGACCGCAAGAAGATCTTGGTCGTCTCGCCCTGGGGGCGGACCAGCAGGGCCAACGGTTCGACCCGGCCCCGCCGCCGGCCGCTCATCGAGCTGGCGATGGCCGTGTGGACCTGGCACTCGAGGGCTGTCTCGTCGATCTTTTCGACGAAGAGATACGTCCAATGGCTCGGCTCGATCTTGCGAATCTCGCCGGTCCGCGTGCAGTAACGGACGATCGGCCAGAAGACGTCGCCCAGCTTGACCTGGCCGATCGAGGCGTCGCGGATCGGCAGTTCGCCGGCCCGGAGCCGCAAGATGGACTTGTTGCCTCGGGTTTGGGTGATCATGGCCAGCGGGACGAACGCGTCGACGAGCGCGTCGAAAGCGGCGTCGCGGATCTTGGCTGTTTGTCCGACCGGTCGGGTGATAATCGGTCCGAAGATCTGGGTGCGGCCATCGAGTTCCCTTGCCCGGACCTGCCACCCTTTCGGACCTCGCCCCACGCTGACGAAGAAGATCTTGTCGCACGCCAGGGCCTTCTTGTCGAGATCCTCGGGGGTTAAGCCTTCCAGATTGCCGGTGATGCGGTAGCGCAGTGGGGGCGTGAGTTTCAAGAGTTGGGTGTCCCAGGCGGCGCCGACGCCCATCTCGATCTGCCCGACGAGCGCCGTGGGTAATTCCTGTTGCAGGCGCTCGCCCAGTCCAGCCGTGGGATCGACGGCGACGAGCAGCCCGATTTTATACGGGGTCAGCTCCCAGACCGATTGGGCCTGGCCCAGCCGCGCCGACGCGCAGACCGTCAGCAGGGCGATCGCCAAGACGACGCCCCAACGCCGGACGGAGGTCTGCCGAGTGGGTCTCATGGTGTCTCCTCGGGTTGCGGCGAGCTCAGCCGCCACTTTTCGACGTTCTGGTACAGCCCGACCGGTCGTTGGCCCAGGCCGCTGATCTTGTTGTTGTAGGCGAAGAACTCCACCAATTGCCACAAGGGAATCACGGCGACTTCGTCGTGGGCGATTTGATGAATCTGGTGAAGCAAGGGCCGCGCCTCGCGCCAGTCGGCGGCCTGGGTCAATTTGCCCAAGACGTGAATCATGTAAGGGCTGGCGCTGCCCGTCGGACCGTCCGGTCCCAGCAGCCACGGGGCGTCGATGATCGGCTCCCAGAGGGGCAACTCGGCATAGAGCAGATCGACGTCCTTCCCCGGCGGACGCAGTGGGCCCGGTGGAAGCTCCTTCAACGTCACGTCGATGTTGACCACCCTGAGCTGGTCGCGAATTTTTTCCGAAGCCCGGCGGGCCGTCGGGGTCGGGGGATGGGCCAGGGTGAGCTTAATCGGCGGCCGGGGGCGACTCGGGTCGACCAGCGTTTCCGTTTTTGTTTGGGCCGGAGGGTTCTGGGCGGCTTGGGGTTGGTTGGCCGCCGCCTTTTGCCTCGCCTCCGCTTCCATTTCGTCAACGACGACGCATGCCAGCATCATGGCCAGCTCTCGTTCGCAGGGACGCGGAGCAATGGACGTGTCGTAGGCGTAGCCGACCGGGTCGGTGTACGAGTCGCCTTTGAGGAACGGGCCGCTGAGCACTTCACAGCCTGGTTCCATCGGTTTCGCTTCAGAGCCCTTTTCCTCTTGCCGGCCGAAAAGACCCTTTTCGAGAATCTCTTCGCGCGGGATCCCGAACGCCAACGCGCGACGGAAGTGCTTCTTGGCCATCACGGGGCGTTTCGTGTTGCAGATCAGGCAATGGACCAACGGCAGGCCATAGCGCTGCACCGTAACGTTGTCGAGCGAGCGGTACTCCTCCAGTTCCCACGGGTAGACCCGGTCGAGAACCTGGATCCGGCCGTCGCGCAACCTACGAATGGCGTCCCGATCGTCCTTGGGTACCTGTTCGACGATCTCTTTGGCTTGCCCGGTCGTCCGGATGAAGTATTGCCGATTGGACAGATAGACGGTCGATTCCGGTTTTTTCGTGCCGAGGACGAACGGACCGTTGGGGATGTTCAGCGACGCCGAGCCGGAGACGGCGTCGTAGCAAGGGACGATCGTCTGCAACAGCGCGTCGCAACGGACGTGCGGTCTGCGCAACTCGACGTCGACACGGTAGACGTCCTCGACGGCGACTGAGCCGAATAGATCGGCCCAAGCCGGTTTGTAGGCCGGGTTGGTCGGCGTGGCCATGTCCAGCAGGCGCCGCGCGACGTCCGCTCCGCCCAGGATGGCCGGGCCTTTCGACCAATGGACCCCGGGCCGCAGTTGCAGCGTGAAACCGCGATTGAGCGGATCCATTTCGAGTGTGCCGAAGGGGCACTGGTAGTCGCCCCCTTCCGGTCCGGGACCGATCAGTTCGGTGAGCGTTCGCCACACGAGCCGGCTGCTGCGACGCGAAGCCCATTCGGTCCGTCGGGTCGGATCGACCGACTCGGCCGGCTCGCGCACGCCGACGAGAACCCGAGGGTATTGCTTCTGGATCTCGGCGACCAGTTCGGCCGCGCCGGGTTCTTCCGGCCAGATTTGCATCGCCTGGCGTCCCAGCGTGTCGGCCTGACGGAGACGCCCTTTTTGCAGGGCCGTCTTCGCCTTGGCCAACAGGTCCGCCGTCTTCTTCCGCAACTGCGATCTCCATCCGGTCGCCACGGGATGATCGGGGAACTCCTCGAACAACACTTTCAGCAGTGTCCGGGCCGCGGCGTAATTGCCTTTTTGGGTATAACGTTCCAGTAGCGTCTGGTTGACCTTTCCCAAGGCGTCGGGCAGGTCCGGATGCCTCGGGTTGTGGTCGTACAGTTCGCGAAGCGCGATCAGCGCGGCGTCGGTGTCGTTTTGCCGGGCGTGAAAGCGATACTCCGATAAAAGATACTCGTCGACTGCCTCGGCCAGTCCGGGCAGCCGCGGGTCCTTTTCCGTGAGATACTGAAGATAGTTGAATGCCTCTTCACGATTGCCAGCCTGGGTCAGTTCGCGTGCTTTTTTCAGGACGAGCTGTTCGAAGAGAATGACTTCTTGAATGGAACTCCAACGAAGCTCGTATTCTTTCTCCGGCTCGTCAACGAGTCGCACCTTCAAGCGAGCCGTCCGCCGAGGATTCTTCGGCAAACGGCGACTTGCCCCCAAGTTCAGCGGTTGGACGGTCAGCCTTTCACTTTTGTGTTGTGGCGTAAGGATGATGATGTCATAGGGATCCTGCTCATAGAGCGGGATGGTTGACTTTTTGGACGCCTTGGCTTCTTGCGCGCAGGCAAAACCAACCGGTATCCACCAGCAGCACAGGGCGATCAGCAGTATCCGCCCGACGGAGTTCGGCACGGTGTCTTCCTCGTTCATCAAGCGTTTACGGAGCGTCCATTCGGAGTAAAGTACCGTCCTGTCCGGCGACCAGCACCTGGTTGCCCAGTGAGACGGGTCCGGTTCTCAGGGGGCGTCCCGTGTCGTGTTTACCCAATTCTTTGCCCGAGGCGCCTTCGACCCGCCACACGGTGCCAGAGCAGGACGCCAACAGGAAGTCGTTGCCGACCGGCAGCGGTGGCCCGGCCAGCGGCCCGTGGGGCAAGCCCGTGCTCCAGACGATCTTGCCCTGGGCGTCCAGGCAGAACAGTTGGTCGGCGTCCGTGGTCACGAAGACGTGCCGGCCGACGGCCCGCGGACCCCAGACGGGGCGTCCGCCGAGCGACTCGGGCTCCTCGGGCGTGAGCTTCGGCAACCGGAACCGCTGCAGCTTGCCGGTCCGGTCGACCGCCAGGACCACGTCCTGGACATACGCCAGAGGCGAGATGATCGGCTCGGTCGGTTGGCCTCGATCCAGCAGTGCCAGGTTGGGCTCGGGTTTGGCCTTGACGCCGACACGATAGAGGTTGCGGGCCCCGTCGGACAACACGACTGTTTGCGAATCGATCACCGCCGGCACTTGCCACTTCGGCTGATTGCCGTGTGCAAGCTTCGGCTGGAACGGCTGGGCCAGCGTGCCGCCGGTCCACGGATCGACCAGATAGACCTGGCCCAGCGCGCTGGGCGCCAAGAGGCCGTTGCCCAACAGGACGGGCGTCGTACCCAACGGGCTGCGGAGGACGACGTTGCGAAGGGTCTCGGCGCCGGCATTGGGGGTGTAGACGTAGACCTGCTCGCTGCCCGCTCCAGTGCTGTCTTTCCCAGGGGAGAAGGCCAACCGGCCGTTGCCCAGGACCAGGACGTCGCGGACGGCCGTCTCGAGCTGGCTGGTCGGCACCCTGGCAGCGGCTTCGTCAATGACCTTTTGTCCCTGGATCTGGTCGATCGGGATTTCGACGACGCTGCCCAATGACGAAACGACCTGAACCACGCCGGAGCCTTTTTCAACGATCGGTTCGGCCGCCAGCGGCGCGCCGAGAGTGGTTTCCCAACGCGCGGCGCCTTGACGCATGTCGATAGCCGAGACGACGACACCGGGCAGGCGGTCGCGACGGCGGACGGTCACGATCGCGTCGTCCATGGCCACGAGCGGCTGCAGGAACGCGCTGTCTTCGCACTTCATCCAGACGTTGCGGAATTGGCCCATCGACGTGTGGAGTTCGTATTTCGCCAGGCGATCGTCGGCAATCCAGAACTGGCCGCGGATCAGCAGGGGAAACCGGATCAGATCGTGGCGATGGCTGACCTGCTGGTCGGTTACCTTTTCGACCGGGGGGCCCTTCTCATTAGTGCTCAGCGCGAAGGCGAACACACGGCCCCGATCGGTCGTGACCATGAGCTGTGCGCTGGAGACCAACGGCCGGAGGTCGAGACGTCCCACGATGTCGATCTGCTGGACTTGGGTCAGCGAGGGTTTCTTTTTCTGGTCGTCCAGCGTGAAGATTCGCAAGACGCTCCGGTCGCGAGACTTGTTCTCGGTAACCACCAGGTAGTTGCCCAGGATGACCGGCGCGCTGGCGATACTGCCAGGCTCTTGGGCCAGATAGACGACCTTCTCACACGTCTTACCGTCTGCCGAAAGGACGAAAAGGTTCGAGTGCTTGGCGATCTGGTAGATCCGCGATCGCTTTCGATCGACAGTTGGGGGAAGATTGAGCCCCTGAGGCAGTTGCACGAAGCCGTCGGACTTGCCTGTCCCGATGTCGATGAAGACTAGACGACCGGACAAGGTGGCCACGAGGACACGGCTGCCATCCAAGGCTGGTTCGGCGTCGAACGGCTCGCCCACGCCGTGCAGCCAGCGGGATTTGCCCGTGGTCGCCAAGATCCGGACAACCGATTGGGCGGCCGTGTCGACCAGCAGGGCGTCAGCGCCGGCCGAATCGTCCAGCGGGATCGGGGCGAAGGGGATTCGGGTTCCGTCGATTTGCTGGCCGACGGCACGACGCCACAGGGGGCGACCCGAAGCAGCATCCAGGCCGTAAGCAACACCCTCAGCCACCGCGTAGGCGACGCGCCCTTCCGCGCCGACCACCTCGCGAGCGACAGTGCGCTGCGCCAGGCCAATGGCGATGCCCTCGGGCGGAACATCGCCGGGCGGCGTGGGCGGGACCTCTTTCGCCACCCACTTCACCGCGGCCTTTTCGGCGGCCGAGACCTTTCGGATCGCCTTGTCCAGTTCCTCGTGATCCAGCAAGTCGGGATAGTCGCGCAACAGGGTCTTGCGGATCTTGTACGCCTCGGATGTGTCCTTGGCTTCGACCGCCTTGTCCATCGCGGCAACCGCCTTGGCGAGCTGGTCATCGCGCATGATCGTCCGCTCGGTCACGCCCAGGATGGCCTTGATCTCGTCGATCTGAGCCTTCGGCCGGCTCTTGATCGGGATGATCTTGTCGTTTTCGACCAGGGCCAATGCCACACGCGCGTGCTCGACGAGCTTCGGGTCGTTTTGCTTCTGGGCCGTCTTGGCAAGCTTCTCGGCGATCCCGGGCAAGAGCGAACTCAACTCATCACGCACTTCGGGAAAGGCCTTTTCAGAAGTGATCTTGTCGAGCACCTCGTTGGCCTTTTCCAACGACTTGACCGGGTCGTTGCCGGCCTCGTCGACCTGGCGGAGCAGGGCCAGAGGGCCTCGCGCCCGGGCCCAACTCGCCTTGGGATGGTCGGGATATTGGCTGGCGAACTTCTCATACTGATCGATCGCCTTGCTGTAGGCCTGCTCCATGTAGTACTGGTCGGCTTCCTTGACCATGTCGTCGCCGCTGCGGCCACGGAGCGACCAGGTGAGGGCCACGAACAGGATCACCAACAGCAGCAAGAATCCGCCGCCGACGAGCATCAGCGACGAATCCCAGACGTTCTCCTTCCGGCTCCGGTCGCGTTCGGGGACAACCTTGCCGAAGATGTTTCTTCTGGTGCCCTTCTTTTTCTTGTTGTCTTTGTCGGATGTGCCGGTTTCGTCGGCCTGCTCACCGTCCAGCGGGGCCGACTCCAGCCCGTCGCCCGAAACGACCTCCGCCGTGACCACGTCGGCAGTGACGACGTCGGCGGTAACCACGTCGTCCAGGGCGGCGGTTGGGACCGGTTCTGTCGAAGGCTTCGGGGTGGGTTTAGCCGACTTCTTGTCCGGAACGACTTCCTCGAGTTCCAGCTCCCGTTCCCAATCTTCCTTGGCTGCTTCAGCCTTCTTTTTTTCTTCCGCATGGTCGGTGGGCACTAAGCCGAGATCGTCCTCGTCGCCCGCGAGCGTCATCGGTTCGACGACTTCCAGGTCGGTGGCCGTTTCCTGGGCCATGCTCTCGAGGCTGCGCAAGAGCCGCTTGGCCAGCGAGGGCGTCAGGTAGCCCTTCTGGACCAGCCGCTTGGCCAGTGACTTGGCCGGGACCGGTTTGGTGGCCGAGGCGATCTGTTTCTCCAACTTTTGGAGCGCCGCGGACGGGAGCAGGTCCTTCTTGGCCAGGATTTTCAGCAGTGCTTCGGCAGGAATCATGGTCACTCATCTTCCCCGGGCAAACCGGGCATGGTTAATCGTAGTCTGGCCGCGCAGGGCCTTTTTGTCATTCGGCGTTCGGGCGTCTTAAAACTTGTCCTCGACAAATGAAAAATCGTAGTCTGGCCGCGCACGGCCTCTCTATCATTCGGGCGTAGGGACGCCTTAGAATTCGTCCTCGACAAATTGCAATTTAATTGGCTCCATCCGCGCTTCATTGCCCGCGTCCAAAACCATAATCACGCGATCATACTGGGCCTTTTTATTCGCCTTGACCATCAGGCCCGCAATTTCGCTGGAGTCGCTCCCGGCCACGCCCATCTTGGCCTCGCGGATCTTGATCACCAGGTCCTGCTTGCTCCGCGCTTCCGTTTCGTTGATCCAGATCGAGTTATCCGGATAGATCTCGACGAGGATGGTGCCTTCTTCCGGGGGTTCAGTCTCTGATTGCTGGATCGCGTCGTCGGGGACCGGGGCCGGGATGGGCAGCGCCTTTTGCAGGCTGAATGCGGCCGTGATCATGAAGAAGATCAACAGCAGGAACGTGACGTCGACCATCGGCGTCAGGTCCATCTCGTCCTCTTCCGTTTTGCGAGTGGTGAACTTCACCGGCTCGATCTCGTCGGCCGGCGGCGGAGGAATGGCCGGGCCCTTCTTCTTCGGCTTGGGCGGTTTGGCCGGCGCGTCGGGCGCGGCCGGCGTCGCCGCGGGCGCTACCGAAATCTGGCCGCACTTCGGACAGCGCACGTTCGCCCCCGCGTGCCGGTCGTCGACACCCAGAGTCTGCCCGCATTGACGGCAAGGAAATTGAATCGCCACGGCGACATGCCTTTGTAGGGGAGTCAGTGGTTAGTCTTCTTCGTAAACGGCGGCGTGCAAGTGGATTTTTTCCCTATCGACGCCCGCTTTGCCCACGGCGGCGGCCACCCGATAGATATCGCCCGCCTCCAAATCGCGGTCCCCCTTGATGATCACGCTCGTCTTGGCCTCTTGGTTGAAGCCCGTGTCGATGGCCTTGATAATGGCGGCTTCCTGTTTTTCCGGGTCGTCGGGCAGGGGAGAGCCGACTTTACCGTCGGCCAAGTACACGTGCGGCGGCAGGTTCCCCGGCCGTTTGGCCACGGTGATGATCACGGCCGTCTGCTGGCTGATCCCCTGGCCGTGTCGGGCGGGCGGCATCTCGACCGTGGTGCTCTCGTCCGGACGCGACGTGACCAGGAAAAAGATCAACAGCAGGAACACGATGTCGATCATCGGCGTGATGTCCATGTCGCCCGAGTCGCGCATCGGCTTACGCTCGAGCGCGACATCGTCGTCCAGGAACATCTCGTCGTCGACGACCGGAGGCGGAGGTGGCGGGGGTGTCTCGGGCATGAGCTGTCAACAGGGTAATTGGATTGCGAAACGGGCCTTCTTTCTCCGGAGGGCCCGACCTTGTGGGAGTCAGCGCGGTGGGCGCGGCCGGAGACGTGGTGTCAGTTTTCCCCGCCCGCCGAGGTCGCGGAAATCGCCTTGAACGTCTCGATGAGCCGTGTCATTCCGACGCCGACCAGGTCTTCCAGCTTGCGAATCCGCACGTTGATGTAGGCGGTCGACAAGACCAGCGGAATCGCGATCGACAGACCGCAGGCGGTCGTGATCAGGGCGAAACCGATGTCTTCCGCCATTTTCTGCTGGTCGACTTGTCCACCACTGGATAGGTTGGCGAACGCCCCCATCATGCCCATGACCGTTCCCAACAGCCCGAGCATCGGGGCCGACTTGATCACGGTGAAGACCCAACTGAGGCGGTATTCCAAGTCGGCGAGGACGTCGCGTTGGAACCGGTCGGTGATGACAGTGCGGATCTTGCGGTAGCCGCTGTTGCGGTTGACCACGGCCAACAGGGCCAACTGGGACATGGCCCGATCGTCCTGATCGCACATCTCTTCGGCCGCTTCGTAGTCGCCCGAAACCAGGTGCTCGTCCAGCGTATCGAGGAATTCTTCCTGCTCTTCTTCGTTGCGGAACTGCGTCTGGCCCACGCGTCGCCACACGACGACGACGCAGAACGCGCCCCACAACGCGACCATGGCCAGTGCCCCGTAAATCGCATAGCCGACATACTGCGTGATGACGGCAAATCCCTGAGAAATTGCAAATAGCACCATGGTAATCAGCTTCTTCCGGGGGTTAGGTTGGTAGGTAGGTTATTCGTGTCGCGGGCGGCTCGTCGTGCCGCCAACTTCTTATACTCACTTAGCGGAATGTCGGTTGGCCGATGACCTCGAACGCATAGCCGCCCTTTCCGTCGGGAACGATCAGGTAACGGATGAACCGAACCTTCCGGTCGCCGGCCGCGTTCTTCAGGAGTTGGCGTAGCTGGCTGGCCCATTTGCCGGGGAGGAACTTGAAAACGCTTCCCTTGGTGGTGATGCCCGCCTTGCGAGCCAATTCGCGATCAGTCGCCGCCAGTTCATCGCGGCTCGATGCGACCAGCATGAGGCGTTTCTGCTTACTCTCGTCCTTAACCGTACCGACCCGCGTCGTCGGTTGGGGGCGAGAAAGGTTCGAGGCGTAGTGGACCGTTTCCCCTTCCCGAACTCCCAACTCGATGCCGAAGAAATCCAATTGTCGCGCGTATTCTTCGACCGTGAGCCCCTTCGCGAACCGGACGATCATGGCGGGGCCGCCCCCGCGCGTTCTGCTATCGTCGCCGTCGATGTCTCCAACGCCTTTTTCATCCAGACCGGGGCGATGGAGCCTAACCTCTCGGATGGCCACGGCGTTGAGGATCTTGGTGTTCTCTTCCTGGATCAACTCGGGCTGCTCGGGAACCGCCAGTGCAATGTCGTGTTCCGTGCCCAGCGGTTTCTCGTTGCGTTCATTGGGCAGCAAGTCGATCTTATGTGCAGTAAGGTTGGTCCCGAGTCGACCGCTGAGCCAGAGGACAAGCATGATCGCGACGGCCAGCCCGGCCGCGGTCAGCAGCGCGAGCAGCGCCCCGGCCACCCGGTCGTAGCGAGAGACCTTCAACCGGTAGCGTTCCGCGCCGGGAAACGTTCCGCCGGCCGTCTGGTTGGAATCAGTCTGTGTCATGTTGGATCGAATCCAAATCAACGGAACGTGGGCTGGCCCAGGACTTCGAAGTTGTATCCTCCCGACCCGTCAGGGACGACGAGGTAGCGGATCGAACGGACCTTCCGGTCGCCCGCCACGTTCTTCAGGAGTTGGTACAGTCGGCCTGCCCATCTCGGGTCCAGGAACTTGAAGACTCGTCCCGGGTGGGTGATTCCCGCTTTTTTGAGCAACACGCGATCGGAAGCTTCCAGTTCGTCGCGGCCGGAGGCGAGCAGATTGAGACGTTTCTTCGCGTTCTCCTCCGCGACCGTGCCAGTACTCGTCGTCGGTCGGGCGCGAGACAGATTCTTGGCATAGTAGACGGTGTTCCCCTGGCGCACGGCCAGTTCGATTCCAAAGAAGTCCAATTGCTGGGCGTACTGCTGGATCGTGCTGCCCTTGGGGAAGCGGACGATCAAGGCCGGTCCGCCCTTGCGTCCCCGGCCGGTCCCGCCGCCTCCCTTGCCGTGTCCGTCGCCCGAGACTCTGCTCCGGAGACTGGCATACCGCGTGGCGTTCGCGTCGACGACGGCTTCGAGCAGATCATCGGTTTCGACTTCGATTTCTTCCTCGGGCGGCGGTGGTTCGATGTCGTCATTGTCGGGCCCCGCGGCGTCCTCTTCCTGGTCGCCAGGAGGCAGGAACTCGACGGGCACTGCCGTGAGGTTCTCGCCGAACTGGCCGGACAGCCAGAGGATCAGCATGATCGAGACGATCAACCCGATCAGCGTCACCAGGGCCAGGAGCATGCCCGACACGCGGTCGTAGCGGGACACCTTCAGCCGGTACAAGTCGGTGCCGGGCCGGGATCCGCCCAGAACGTGTTGGGATTCGTCTGGTGTCATTCTAAATCGGTTTACCTAACTGGGAAAGCGGCTGCATTAGATACCGTTGCACCACTTTCGGTTTTCCGTGGTTCTATTCAAATTTCCGCGTCGGGTCGGATGGAGAGATACCATGCCCGCCACTTGTCAGCCGCCAGGCGCCGGTCGTTCTTGCTCGGGTCGTCCGACAGGCCGAAGCCGTGGAATTTCCGACTCAGCCGCCGGAGGGCGTCGCGGGCGGCCCGAACCACGACCAGGTCGTCGTCCTCCAACGCCTTGATGAACAAGGGCACGTTGTCCAGATCACCGCCGCTGGCCAGCACAATGATGGCCCGTTCGCGGTTGTCAGGCGAAGGATCGTTCAAGATTTCTCGGAGCTTCTTTTCGTACTTTTTGACCAGCAGATCGCTTTTCTTGCCACCTAAATTTTTCTCGGCTGCCAGAGCGGCTGCTTCCAGTGCTGGAACATCGATTTCAACGCCGCCCAAGGCCTTATCCATCGACTCGGCCACGGACAGATTCTGCGTTCGCACGACCCGGCCCTGTTTGACAGTGAAGTTGTCGTCTTCGGGGATCCCGACGTACCCGACCACTTCGCCCTGACCGAGGTGCCGATCCTCGGCGACGGACTGGTAGGTCGAGCGCATCAGGAACAAGACGGCAAGCCCCGTGTCCACGGCGTCGCCACAGCCGTTTTCCCAGCTCCCTTCCTTCTTCGATTGTGTCTTGCGAAGGAAGTCGACACCCATGGTGTACCAAGGCGGACCTTCGTGGACTTCCGGATTGAGGAGTTCCCCCGTAGCAGCAAGTTCGCGGAAGGTCTGGCAACGCTCGAACGTGTAGAGAAAGTACGAAATGTAGTACTTCGGGAGCACGAAATTGGCTCTTAACCAGGCGTCGCCAAGCTGTTGGGAGGCGTAGAGCCGCTGCTTGTCGATGCGAGTGTGGACTACTTTGCTGTCGCCAGATGATCCGGAAGTTCCCAGCTCCTTCAGGGCGTCGGACCGCTTTTCATCTTTGGCCTTGGGCGTGAATCCCAGCAGATCATTGCAGATGTAAGCGCTTCCCAGCCCGGCCGCCACCATCGTATGGCTGATACCTTCCTGCTTGACCAGTTGTCCTGAATTCGAAGGAGTCCCCTGGTATCCCCAGGCGCCGCTGGGGTCTTGGGTGCGCAACAACCATGTGGCGACATTGTCGATCATCGTTTGCGGTGGGTTGAACTTCGTCTTCTGGGCCTCCCAAAGCCCGAGGACCGCATATTGCGTCATCGACGTATCGCCCGTCGACTTGGATTTATATCCCCATCCGCCGCTGGGTTTTTGCGCCCGGCGAAGCGAGTCGATCAATCTCTGGATTTCCGGCCCGGCATCCTCCGGCTTGTACGAAGCCAGGAAAACCAACGACAGGCCTGTGCTGTATTGGGTGTCCCAGCCGGCCGGGTCCTGCTCCCGGACCGCCTTTTTAACGGCCTCGAACATTTCGACAATCTTCGGATGGTCTTTCGGCACGACCTTGCTTTTCAGAAGGGCCATGCCGATGACGGCCATGCCGCCTGGTTCCTCGTGCGAGGCCTTTTCGAGAAACGGGATCGCCCGCCGGACCATCTCCTGAACCTCAGGGCTTTTGGTCGTATAGGCATGGACAGCAGGCGTGTACAGAAAGCCCAACCCGAACAGGATTCCGGCAAGCAAACCGGTAATGAGGGCGCGTTGCACGACCATCTTCCCCATCGATAAGTCCTCTTCGCCCGAGTGTTCCGTAGCTCGGATCGGCCGCGCCCAAGCGGCCAGATTCCCATCCCGTCGGCCCCGACGAGAGGGAACCCCGTAAAATGCGAGAATAATGCTCCCCCACGGCAGTGTCAAGGCGCGCGGGCACCCCGGGCCCCACCTGACTGGGCCCCTGCCTGGAGCATGGTCGGCTTGAGTCGGGGGTGGCACTGGCGTTAGTTCCCGTGTTTCACGGACAAGATGCCCTTATCACCCCGCTACAGCCCTTTAAAGTGAGTTCCAAAGGGGTCCTGAAGGATTCCTCGGTACCCAGGTTGGGTCTTGGCCAATAGGAAAGAAAAGATGCCCCCAGGGGGGGGCATCTGTGTGGCAAGCGACTATTGTCGAATCAACCCGTTCCTGCCGGTTCCTACCGTGAGCCACAGTCGTACAGCGACGAAGGGACGCTGGCCGGCGGGACTAGCCCTTCCAACAGGCCGGGCTCGTCGCCCGGGGGATCGATCGGGGCGACCACGGTGCGTTCGACGAAGCTCTGCAGACGCTTCGAGCGGATCGGATGCTGGAGCTTGCGGACCGCCTTGGCTTCGATCTGGCGGACCCGTTCCCGCGTGACCGAGAAGATCTTGCCCACTTCTTCCAGAGTGTAGGCGTAGCCGTCGGCCAGGCCGTACCGCAGGCGGATGATCTCGCGTTCCCGATAGTTCAGGGCCCCAAGCACGCCAGCGATCCGGTCCTTGAGCAGATCGCGATTCATGTCGTGCAGCGGATCGTCCTCGCGGTAGTCCTGGAGGAACTCGCCGAAGTAGCTGTCGTCATGATCGCCGACCGGCTGGTCCAGCGACAGGGGCTGATGGCTCATCTGCATCGCGCAGGCGGCCTCCTCGACGCTCACGCCGGCAGCCCGGGCCGTCTCTTCGAGGCTCGGCTCGCAGCCCTTTTCCTGGACGAGGTCGCGGGTGACCGCGCGGACCTTGCTCATGGTCTCGATCATGTGGACGGGCACGCGGATCGTGCGGCTCTGGTCGGCGATCGCCCGTGTGATGGCCTGGCGAATCCACCACGTCGCGTAGGTCGAGAACTTGTAGCCTCGCTGGTGTTCGAACTTTTCGACCGCCCGCATCAGGCCCGTGTTCCCCTCCTGGATCAGGTCGAGGAAGCTCAGCCCCCGGTTGCGGTAGCGTTTGGCGATCGACACGACGAGCCTCAGGTTGCCGGCCGAGAGCGTCCGCCGGGCCGCTTCGTGTTCCCTCTTCAAGGTGGCGATCAGGGCAACCCGTCGTTGGAGCGTGGCCGGGCTCTCCAGCGTAATCCGCATCAGGTAGACAAGCTCCTTGCGCATCTCCTGGACCGCCGAGACCGCGTCGGGGTTGTGTTCCAGGTCGGCCAGTTGCTCTTTCAGGCTCTTCATCCGGGCGGCGATCCGTTCGAGCTTCTCCTGGAAAGGCAGAAGCCGTTGGGTCCGCAGGCCGAACTCCTCGACCAGCCGGGCCGCCTTGTGGCGTCGGCGTACGATCCGCCGCCAGGCCTCGCGCCGCTCGGGCATCGGCCGGCGTCGATCGATCGCTACGCCGAAATCTCGCTGGTTAAGCAATAGCAGGTTGCGCAACGTGTGGAGATTGGGCTCGAACAGCCGCATGATCCGCCGCTTCTCACGGACGTTGATCACCGAGACCTCAATGGTGCGGTCCAGTCGCAAGGCCCCGTCGCGGACCTTTTCGAGCAGTTCCATTGCTCCGTGCAACACGTAGTCGGTGGCCAGGATGCTCTGGCGGAACCGGGAACGGGCCTTCTCGATCCACTTCGCCGCGGAAACCTCCTCCTGCCGGTTCAACAACGGAATCTCGCCCATCTGCATCAGGTAGATCCGGACCGGATCGTCGATGTGGGCGCCAGCGCCGGTCAAGCCCAACGAATCATCCGACCCGTCGTCCGGATCACGGGAACGGACTGCCTTGACCGACGATCGGGTGGATCGAGCGGTCTGGGCGCCGTTGCGGCCGGACGGGGAGTCTTGGGCGACGGCAGAGGGCCTCGAAACGGACGGCTTCTTGCTTGCGATCTTGCGACGTCGGGGCACGGTGCGATCCTCAGTGAGCGAATGTGGCGGTGACGGCAGCGCTAGGGAGCGTCGAGCATGACGCTCGCTCTGGGCTGGTGGCTGATCCTGCAGCTTGGGTGCCAATCGCCTTGGGCACCCGACCGCATCGCCATAAACCATTGATTAGAAAAGACCTAGGACTCGCTGCCCCCTCGGCTCGCCACGGGCCGCACACGGGGCGTTGTCTTTATGCAACCCTCGGGCACGCCGGGATGTTGCTTCGGGGCATCATCGGGCCCAACCCTCGGGCCTGTCGCCCCAGCAATCCCCGGTCGCGTCGTCGGCCCCGTCATCTCTCCCATAGGCTGCTTCGCAAACGATCCCCCCCTACATTTCATCCTCAGTGAATGTGAAAAAAACGTCAAATAATGGGGCGAGGGACGGGGGGCAGGGGATGAGGCCAAGGGGGCAAAGAGGCTGGGCATGGCACCCGTCTTGAATGGCCTCGGTGAGGAAAAGAAAAAGACGCCAAGGGCAGCTCATCCGCCCTTGGCGCCTGAATCGTGCTTGAAGTTCAACCTGGGAGGGACGTGTCTACCCAGCCACGCCCGCTTCCTCAGGCTCGTCGGCCGGGGTGTCGTCGACGGGCGGCTTCCAGTGGGCGTTGGCCAACTCGGTGTAGAGCTGCCACCGGTTGGCGATGTCCTCGACGGCCAGGGTGGCCAGACGATCGGCCTCCTCGGGCTTGGACCGAGCCAACTGGGCGAAGCGGCCTTGCTTCATGGCGAACTCCTTGTAGTCGCCCGTCGGGGCCTTGCTGTCCAGGTGGAACGGTTTGGCCCCGTCGCGCGGGTCGAAGTGGTACAACGGCCAGAAGCCGCAGGCGACCGCTTCCTTCTGCAGGTCCATCGCCGTGGTCATGTTGATGCCGTGGCCGATGCAGTGGGCGTAGGCGATGATCAGCGACGTGCCGCGATACGACTCGGCCGCGAGGATCGTCTTCAATGCGTGCATCGGGTTGGCGCCCAACGCGATCTGACCGACGAAGCAGTTGCCGTAGGCCATGGCCATCATGCCGAGATCCTTCTTGCAGACAGGTTTGCCTGCCGCGGCGAACTTGGCCACGGCCCCGCGCGGCGTGGCCTTCGAGGCCTGGCCGCCCGTGTTCGAATAGACTGCCGTGTCCATCACGAGGATGTTGACGTCACGGCCGGAGGCGAAAACGTGGTCCAGGCCGCCGTAGCCGATGTCGTAGGCCCAACCGTCGCCGCCGAACGACCAGACGCTCCGGCGGACGAGGTAATCGGCCGAGGCGAGGAGGTTCTTCGCGTCGGGATCCTTCACACCGGCCAGCTTCGACTTGAGCTGGGCGACGAGCTTGCGTTGCTCGGCGATTTCAGCCTCGTTCGAGCCCGGGTTGTTCAACAGCCCGCTGACCAACTCGTCGCCGGCCTGCGAAGCAAACTTCTTCAGCAGCATCGAGGCGTACTCGATCTGTTGGTCGATGGCCAGGCGGAATCCGAATCCGAACTCGGCCGCGTCCTCGAACAACGAGTTGGACCAGCACGGCCCGCACCCGTCATTGTTCACCGCGTAGGGCGTGGTCGGCAGGTTGCCGCCGTAGATCGACGAGCAGCCGGTCGCGTTGGCGATGATCATCCGGTCGCCGAAGTACTGGGTGATCAGCTTGACGTAGGGCGTTTCGCCGCAGCCGGCGCAGGCGCCGGAGAACTCGAACAGCGGCCGCATCAACTGCGAACCCTTCATTGTCTCGACCTTGACCGACGCCCGATCCATGTCGGGCAGCGACAGGAAGAAGTCCCAATTGGCCCGCTCGGCGTCGAGGTGGGCCAAAATCGGCTCCATGTTGATCGCTTTGCGACCCGGGTTGTCCTTGTCCTTGCCGGGGCAACTGAAAACGCACGCCCCGCAGCCGGTGCAATCGTCCGGGGCCACCTGAATTCGGCAGACCACGCCCGGGAAGTCCTTGCCCTTGGGCTCCGCCGCGGCAAAACTCTCGGGGGCGTTGGTCAGCAGGGCCGGGTCGGCCATCTTCATCCGGATGGCGGCGTGTGGGCAGACCAGCGAGCAGCGTCCGCACTGGATGCACACGTCGCGATTCCAGATCGGGATTTCCTGCGCGATGCTTCGCTTCTCGTATTGGGTCGTGGCGGTCGGGAAGGTGCCGTCGACGGGCATGGCGCTGACGGGCAACTCCTCGCCCTTGTAAGCCAGGATCTTGCCCAACACGTTGTCCACGAACTCAGGCGGATTGCCCACCATTCCCTGTTGCAGGTGTTGCGTTGCGTTGACCTTGTCGGGCACCTTGATTTCGTGCAGGGCTTCCAGGGCCCCGTCGACCGCCTTGAAGTTCTTCTCGACGATCTTGCCGCCGCCCTTCTTGCCGTAGGTCTTTTCGATTGCCTTCTTGATCTCGGCGATGGCCTCATTGACCGGCAGCACGTTGGCCAGCTTGAAGAAGCACGTCTGCATGATCGTGTTGATCCGCACACCCATGTCGGCCTTTCGGGCGACCTCGTAGGCGTCGATCACGAAGAGCTTCATCTTCTTCGCGATCAGCGTTTCCTGGACCTCGGTCGGCAGGCTGTCCCAGACCTGGTCCAGCGGCCGGTTGCTGTTCAACAGGAACGTGGCCCCGTCGGCGGCCAGCGAAAGCATGTCGAGCTTTTCGATGAAGACCGACTGGTGACAGGCGACAAAGTTGGCCTTGCTGACCAGGTAGGAACCCTTGATCGGCCGAGGGCTGAATCGCAGGTGCGACACGGTCACCGAACCGGCTTTCTTCGAGTCGTAGACAAAGTAGCCCTGGGCGTACAGCGGCGTGTTCTCGCCGACGATCTTGACCGAGTTCTTGTTGGCCCCGACCGTTCCGTCGCTGCCCAGCCCGAAGAACACGGCCCGAACAACGTCGTCTGCTTCGGTCGAATAGGTCGGGTCGTAGTCGACGCTCAAGTGGGTCACGTCGTCGTTGATGCCGACGGTGAAATGCTGCTTCGGCTGCGGTTTGACCATCTCCTGGTAGACGCCGGCGACCATGGCAGGCGTGAACTCCTTGGAGGAGAGCCCGTAGCGACCGCCGATCACCCGCGGCATCGCGCCGTTGCCCGAATGACCAGCCCAGCCCTCAGCCAGTGCCGTCAACACGTCCTGGTAGAGCGGCTCGCCCAACGCGCCCGGCTCCTTGGTTCTGTCCAACGCGGCGATCGTTTTAACCGACTTAGGCAGGGCTTCGACCATTGCCTTGGCGTCGAACGGCCGATAAAGCCGGACCTTGACTAGGCCGACCTTCTCGCCGGCCGCGTTCATCGCGTCAATCGCCTCTTCGATCACGCCGATGCTCGAAGCCATGCTGACGATCACGCGATCGGCGTCCGGGGCTCCGTAATAATCGAACAGGTGGTACTGACGGCCGATCAGCTTGGCAAACTTGTCCATCTGCTTCTGCACGATGCCCGGCACGGCGTCGTAGAACGGATTGCACGCTTCGCGGGCTTGGAAGAACACATCCGGGTTCTGGGCCGTGCCGCGGAGCTTCGGAGCGTCGGGATTGAGCGCCCGGTCGCGATGGGCCTGGACCAGGTTCATGTCGATCATCGCCCGGGCGTCGTCCTCGCTCAGGATCTCGATCTTGTTCACTTCGTGCGAGGTGCGGAATCCGTCGAAGAAGTGAATGAACGGCACGCGGCTTTCGAGCGTCGAGGCGTAGGCCAACAGCGCCATGTCGAGGGCCTCTTGGATCGAGCCGGCGGCCAGCATGGCCCAGCCCGTACTCCGGCAGGCCATCACGTCGCTGTGATCGCCGAAGATCGACAGGGCATGGGTCGCGATCGACCGGGCCGAGACATGGAAGACGCACGGGGATAACTCGCCGGCGATCTTGAACATGTTCGGGATCATCAGCAACAGACCCTGCGATGCGGTGAACGTGCAGGTCAGGGCCCCCGCTTGCAGCGAGCCGTGGACCGCCCCGGCCGCACCGGCTTCGCTCTGCATCTCGACGACGTGCGGAACCGTGCCGTAGATGTTCTTTCGTCCTGCCGCCGCCCAGGCGTCGGGCAACTCGCCCATGCCCGAGGACGGGGTAATCGGATAAATGGCCATCACTTCATTGCAGTAATGGGCGATCGTCGACGTCGCTTCATTGCCGTCGATGGTCACGAAGCGTTTCTCAGACACGGGTCCTCTCCTCAAGATATGGGAAGTGAGTCAGTGGGTTTTAATAACAAATAACAATCGAACGCGGACAACCGGAACTGAAAACCCGTTCCCGATCGGCCGCCCCGAAAGGTCGGCTCCAACTAGGTAGGCGCCGCAACAGGAAAGTGTACGGCGCGGGCTGCCGAGCCTCGCCAGTCCGAAATAGTTGGGACTATCGGGGCGGGCAGGGGTCAGAATCCGGCGAAAACGCCTCACCCCAACGGACTACCGGCCAAGAAGACCAACCTCCTTGGTGGGGTCGTGTGGGCGGTCGGCCGCCTTGGCTTCCGGACTCGCCAGTCTCGCAACTTGCCGATTGAGGAGAACCGCCCCGGGGGAGCCTCCCCGTGGGCTTCGCCTCCCCGGCCAGTGGCCGATGGTGGAGTTTCTTCGGCTCCTGCCTCAACTTATCGCCTGGGCAGGAATCCCACAAGCCCTCCATTTTAGCAGTCCTAGCCAGGGAGGGAACACAGGGCAGAGCCGTCTTGGGGGGCTTGGCAAAAGCCCGGTTACTTCATGGCAAATATCCCATAAGGCGGTTGAACGTGCCTAACATGCCCCCTCAAACGTGGACTATTTTGCCTTGGTTGGCCAATCGCACTGCCTTCCAAATCCCCCCGAGGGATTCCCCGGCTCACGGCTTGCCAACCGTTCTCTCACAAACGAGAATGGCCGGTCCGGTCCCGGGGGCGGTCGGGCAGTCTTGGAAATGAAGTAGCACTATAGAGTGCAGCTATTTTCCCCAAAAGACTGGCCAGACAAAAGTCCATGTTCGAGTCATCGGCCGATCCGCTGATCGGCTGCAGCCGTGTCGCAACCGGCATAGAGGTAGACGAATGCCCGACTTTGTCTTCATGGCAATGGCCATCGGTCTGGCGATGTTGGTCTGGGACTGCATCGAGGTAGGCCGAAACGACGCGGCCAATTTGGTCAACGCGGTCTTCGGCGCCCGCGTGCTGCGCCGCCGTGTGGCCGTGCTCATCGCCGGGACGGCCGTGGTTCTCGGGGCCTCGTTCTCCGAATCGGTGATCGAGACGGCCCGAAAGGGCATCTTCGATCCCAAGGTCCTGACCATCGAGACGGCCATTGCCATCTACGTGAGCGTCTACTTCGTCGACACGGTTCTCCTGTACGGCTTTTCCGGGTTTGGAATGCCCGTCAGCACGACGGCGTGCCTCGTCTTCGAGCTGGTCGGCGCTTCGTTCTTCCTGGCCGGTCCAGACAACGTGAAATGGAGCAAGGTCGGATCAGTCGTCGAGGCGATTATCGCCTCGATTGCGATCAGCCTTTTGGCGTCGTTCATGGTAATGCGCGTCTTTCGCGGGGCCATCCGTGACAAGGCCAAGGACCGCGAAACCGTGTTGTTGCACGGCCCCTGGATCGCCGGGGCCATCTTCACCTGGCTGACCTGGTTCATGGTCTTCAAGGGACTCAAAGGCGTCGCACTGGTCAAGATGCTCAAGGCGGGAACCTTCGACGTTCACGGCGAGTGGCTTGTCCTGATGGTTCTATGGGGGCTCTATACGTTGGTTGTCCACCTGGTCCTCGTCCTCACGCACCAGCGGGGCTATAAGTACCTTTTCGCCGTCACGGCCGTGGTGGGAATGATCTGCATGGCGTTCGCCTTCGGGCAGAACGACCTGGCCAACGCGGCCTCGCCCGGGCTGGCCAGCTATGAACTGTACAAACACGGCGGTGAACCAACCGACTTGGCCAAGCTGGCCACCGAGATCCCCATTGACATTTGGAAGCTAGCCGGCTGCGGCATCCTAATGGCCTCAGGCATGTTCACGACCTACGCCCAGCGGGTCACCCGCGCGGAGGTGAATACGGGCAGCCAATTCGACCAGGTTGCCCTGTATGCCCCGAACTGGTGCCGGCGACTTGCCCGACTGTTCCTTGGTTGGCGCAAACCACAAAGGGCCCTTGCCCCCGAGGTCGGCCTAAGTGAAGAAGGCAAGAAGATCCACTACGACACGCTCCGGGCCTCGGTCATCACGGGCGTCAGCGCCAGCGTGATCGCGTTTGCCTCCGGTCGCGGACTGCCCGTCTCGACGACTTACGTGGCCTTTGCCGCCGTGTTGGGCACCGGCCTGGCCGATCGGGTCTTCGCTCGAGGCGACGCCGACCTGAAGCTCGGCCGAGCCATTTGGGTCATCTCCTGTTGGTTCATCGCCCCGGTGATCGCCATTGTCGCCACCGGCTGCGTGGCCCTGCTCGTGAGCAAACTGGCCGTGGGCGGCTTGGTCCTGTGCATCGTGCTGAACCTGGGCGTTCGAACTTTGTTTCGCCATCGGGCCGACGCCCACGAGAAACGTTATCACTCCACCACGGGCAATACCCGCGCCCCACAGCCGGCAGCCCCCCAAGGTGCGGAGTCCCCCCACTGTCCGGAACCACCGACCGATCCTTCTCCGCCCGCCGCTTCGGACGATGCCACGCAGTCTCCGTCCAACTGAAGCAGGATCCGGCGAGTAAAACGCGGCAGTAACAATTCTGCCTATTTCTTTCCTAAAACGACTCTTGAAGCGAGTTCCCAACCAGTCTAGGGTAGGAGTCGGAGGCATTTTCCTACGCTCGATTATCCCCACCGAATGCGGCAGTCCTACCCTTCCCCATTTCCCCATTTCGGAACACAGGCTTAAGACGCAATGCGAATCAAGCTTTCTCTCTCCATCTGTTTTTTTGCGCTGACGGTCTGGCCTTGGCTGGGCATGACAAATCATGCTCAGGGGGCGGGACGCATCGTCGAGGACCTCTCCAAGGACTGGCGATTCTTCCGCGCCGACGAAGCTGGCGCCGAGAGCCGCGACTACCTGGGCGACTCGAAGTGGGAGAAGGTCCAGCTCCCGCATTCCTGGAACGTCAAGGATACGTTCGACGACAAGCCAGGCTACTACCGAGGGATCGGCTGGTATCGCCGAACGTTTGACGTGCCCAAGGCGTGGGCCGGCTGGCGGATCGTCCTGCGGTTCGAGGCCGCCTGCCAGGTGGCCACCGTCTGGGTGAACGGCCAATTGCTGGGCGAGCACAAGGGCGCGTGGACCCCCTTCGAGTTCGATATCACCGAGTTGGTCGCCCCGGGCAGCAAGGACAACCTGGTGGCCGTTCGGGTCGACAACCGACGCCGCCGGGACGTGCCCCCGCACGGGATGGACTTCAACATCATGGGCGGCCTGCACCGCGAAGTCCGCCTGATTGCCAAGGACCCGGTTCACATCACGTCGGTCTTCGCCCGGACGCCCAAGGTGTCAGAGGCCGAAGGCACGGTCCAGTGGACGGTCGATCTTCGCAACCAGAGTAGCCGGCCCAAGCAGGTCGATGTGGCGGCCACGCTGACCGGTCCTGGGCTAGAGGAGCCGCTCACTGTCGTCTCGCCGGCGAAAACAATCGCGCCGGGCGAGGCAGTCGCGATCGAACAGACGATGCCCACCGTGGCCCGACCGAAGCTCTGGTCACCCGATGAGCCGAATCTGTACGAAATGACCTTCCGCCTTCGCGCCGACGGCCGAGAGGTCGACGTCCAGCGCTGTCCGCTCGGCTTCCGCTGGTATCACTTCGACCCGGCTAAGGGCTTCTTCCTCAACGGGAAACACACGAAGCTCAAGGGCGTCAACCGGCACGACGACTACCCGGGCATGGGCTGGTGCCTGCCGGCGTCGCGTCAGATCGCCGACATGAAGCTGATCAAGGAAATGGGTTCCAACTTCGTCCGTACGGCCCACTATCCCCAACACCCGATCGTTCTGGAGACGTGCGATCGGCTGGGCCTGCTCGTATGGGAGGAAGTGCCCTTCGACGGCGAGACGGGCGCCGGGCCGAAACGTTTGCCCTTCTACAACTCGCCCGACTTCGCCAGGACGCTCAAAGAAAACCTCCGCGAGACGATCCTCCGCGACCGGAACCACCCGTGCATCATCCTCTGGAGCCTGGGCAACGAGAACCTGGACGGCAGCCTGGACGGCAACAAGGTGCCCGCGCAGAGGGAGTGGGGCGCCGTGGTGAAACTCACCAAGGAACTGAAACAAATCGCTCACGACCTTGACCCGACGCGGCCCACGGCCGCCGCGATCAACAAGATTCCCAAGGGCGAAAAGTCGGGCTTGATCGAAGTGCTCGACGTGGTGGCTTACAACCTTTATTACGGCTGGTACTCGGGCAAGTTCGAGGACTTCGACAACACGCTCGACGAGTTCCACAAGAACCATCCGGACAAGCCGCTTATTATCAGCGAGTACGGAGTCGGCGTCGAGCGAGGCCGACACACGACGACACCCAAACGACAGGATTTCTCCGAGGAATGGGGCTGCCGGTTCCATGAGCACTACTGGCGGGCGATCGACGAGCGACCCTTTGTCGCGGGCAGCCTCGTCTGGAACGTGTTCGACTTCGCCGCCGAGCACCGGGTCAAGAAACAGACGATTCCCCACATGAATCAGAAGGGCCTGTTCACGTTCGACCGCACGCCCAAGGACGTCTATTACTACTACAAGAGCCAATGGACCGACGAGCCGATGGTCTACATCGTCTCGCACACGTGGACCAAGCGCAAGCCGGGCGTCACGCCGATTCGGGTCTATAGCAACGCCGACAAGGTCGAGCTGTTCCTGGGCGGCAAGAGCCTCGGCGTCAAAAAACGCGGCGCGGCGTTCCTCTGGGACGTGCCCTTGGCCGAAGGCGACAACGCGCTCCGGGCCAAAGCGAGCAAGGCCGGAAAGACGGTCGTCGACGAACTCGAAATCCAGGGCAAGTGAGGTAACCGCTCACAACCCGCGGAAAAGGTACCAGGCACCTTTTGTGCAAAGCACCCGAAGGGCCGTTCCGGCAAAAGGTGCCTGGTACCTTTTCCGCCTTGACGCCCCGATCACGGAGCGATGGACCGATGGAAAACCAGCCGGAGACAGCACGACGCGGACCCGTGCGGGCCCTTTTGGCCCTGCTCGGGCCGGGCCTGTTCCTGATCGGCTACAACATCGGCACCGGCAGCGTCACGACGATGGCCAAGGCCGGCTCGTCGTGGGGAATGCAGTTGACGTGGACGGTCCTGCTGTCCTGCATTTTCGCCTTCCTCGGAATCGTCCTTTTCGGGCGCTACACGCTGGCCACGGGCGACACGATCCTCTACGCGATCCGGCGGCGACTGCCCTACGGAACGCCGATCAGCCTGTTCATCATGGCCACCCTGATTCTAGCCGAGTTCGCCGGAGTCGCCGGCTTGACGGCCATCATCGTCGACTTACTATGCGAATGGAGTCGAGCGATTGCCGGCGCGTCGCTGGATAGCATCAAGGCGGCGAATACCGATACCGACTTCCTGCGACGAGCGTTCACCGTGGGTAGTCTACGGCTGACTTATGTTGTAGGCATCTGTGCCGTGGTAGGCATCATTCTGTGGAAGGGGAGGTATGCGTTTCTCGAAACGCTCCTGGCCGTGCTGGTGGCCGTCATGGGCGTCTGCTTCCTGGTCACGGCCGTTTTGCTCGTTCCCTCTTGGCGAGAAATTCTCGCCGGTCTCGTGCCTGGAATCCCAGACGACCCGGAGGCAATGAAGATCGTCGCCGGCATGTCGGGCACTACGTTCAGCACGGCAGTGCTCTATTGCCGCAGCATCACCCTAAAGGCAAAAGGGTGGGGACCTGAACAGGGCTCCAGAGCTTGGCTCGACGCCGGGGTGTCGGCCGTCAGTATGTTTTTCCTAAGCATTGCGGTGATGATCTGCGCCGCGGGCACGCTCTTCATCGCGCATACACCGGTCGAAAAGACAGTCGATATGGTTCTCCTGCTCGAACCGTTGGCTGGCAACTTGGCCTTGTCCCTGTTTGTTATCGGTATCGTGGGAGCTGGCCTGTCCAGCCTGTTTCCGACCATCCTGATCGCGCCCTGGCTGATTTCCGATTTCCGGGGACGGCCGATTGATCCCAAGTCGTGGATCAACCGCACATTCGTCGTCTTGGGGATCTTGTTTGGTTTGGCGGGGCCGCTTCTGGGATTTGATCCAGTGTGGCTGATGACGGCCACCATGGCGCTGCTGGCTGTTGTTACACCGTTCTCGATGATTGCGATCACCGTGCTTCTGAATCAGAAGCACGTCGGGGTTTATCGCAATCCGTGGTGGATGAATGTAGGCTGCGTTGCCGCCTTGGTGTTTTCCGTGGTGATGCAGGTCTTTGCGGTCATTGCCTTTGCGAAAGAGGTCCAAGAGTTTTTTCAGAGTTGAGACAGGGGTAGGCGGCAACATTGGTGCTGGGAGTGATTGCCCCGGCCAGCTTGTAGCAAGGAATAGAAAGATTTGAGGGTGATAGAGCGATGCCTGGACCTGGTTGGTATTGGATTGGCGAAGAAGAAAAGCGCGAGGTGCTCGATGTGATGGAGTCGGGCCATCTGGTCCGCTACGGCAAGCTGGACGATCCGGGCTTCAAGCAGAAGACGCGGCTCTTTGAGAAGGAGTTTGCCGAGTACAACGGCGCGCGGCACGCCCTGGCCACGGCCAGCGGCGCGACCGCCCTGGTCGCGGCGATGAAGGCGATGGGCTTGCGGCCCGGCGACGAGGTCATCGTGCCCGGCTACGGATTCGTGGCCACCTACAGCGCGGCCGTCTTCCTGGGCGTGGTGCCCGTGCTGGCCGAAATCGGCGACGACCTGAACCTCGATCCCGAGGACATCGAACGCCGTCTCACGCCGAAGACCAAGGCGATTGTGCCGATCCACATGTTGGGCAACCCATGCAACATGGCGGCCATCATGGCAGTGGCCGACAAGCACGGCCTTCCCGTGCTCGAGGACGTCTGCCAAGCCACCGGCGGCACGTATCACGGCAGCAAGCTCGGCACGATCGGTCTGGCGGGCGTTTTCTCGTTCAACGCCTTCAAGGTCATCACGGCCGGCGACGGCGGAATGATCGTCACCGATTCGGCCGAACTCCACGAGCGTGCTTTCAGCATGCACGACCAGGGCTATCACCCGTTCGAAGGCGCCAAACAGCCGGCCGTTCGGAACGAGCTAGGGCTGAAGCTGTGCATGACGGAACTTACCGCCGCCGTGGGTCGGGCGCAGCTCCGCAAACTGGATCAGATCTTGAGTACGCTGCGTCGGAAGAAGGCGAAACTCAAGGAGGCGATCGGTCCGATCCCCGGGGCCCGATTCCGCACGCTCAACGATCCTGAAGGGGAATGCGCCACGCTTTGCACCGTCCTCTTCGATCGGGCCGACGTGGCCGCCCGCGTGGCGTCGTTGCTGGAAACCCGCACCGTCGACAACACGGGCTGGCACGTCTACGACAGGATGGACCACTTCATGCGGTATCTGAAGGAGCAGGGCCGCCCGGCGGGCCAAGGAACGCTCCCACGGACCGACGACATCCTTGGCCGCTCGATTAACCTGAGCGTTGGCGTGGTAGACGGTGGACTGGGCGCCGCGTTCGGCATCAACATCAATTCGACCGACGCGGAGATCGAACGGGCCGCCGAGCAGTTTCGTAATGCGTGTGCTCGGACGGCGAACGTTGCCTGAACGTTGGCGGGGTGCCACTGCTGGCTTGTCCAGCAGTGCTTTGGTGTGTCCGTGGGATTTGCACTGCTGGACAAGCCAGCAGTGGCACTCCATTCCCAACCTTGACGCCGCACTAGGCGTCGGCCGACGACCCGTTGGAGCCCGAGCCAGTTCGCTGCTTGCTACGTGGCGACTCGCAGCGGTTGTTCTCGCGATAGTAGGCCGGCCGCTCACCAGTGAGCCGCTCGAAGACGGTTCGCAGGTTGCGCGTCTCGCTGAAACCGCATCGCCGGGCGATTTCGTGCAACGGCAGCTTCTCCTCGGCAAGGAGCAGCGACTTGGCCCGTTCGACACGCGCGCGGCAGATGAACTCGTACGGCGTGCAGGCCAGGCACTCGCGGAAATGCTCGGTTAGCCAACGCCGCGACCGGCCGACGATCTGCACGAGCCGCTCGATGCCGAACGGTTCGTCGACGTGCTCTTGAACGTACCGCACGGCGGTGGCGACTTCGGCGTCGCTGACGGCGACGATGTCGGTCGAGCGCCGAGTCACAACCCGATCAGGAGCAATCAGCAGGTCTTCCGTCGGACAGGATTCCCCGGCGATCATGCGCGCGAGCGTGGCGGCCGCTTTGTAGCCGACTTCCATGTCGCTTCGCGAGACGCTCGTCAGCGGAACACGGATCATCTCGCAAAACACTTCGTTGTTGTCGATGCCCACGACGGCCACGTCGTCCGGCACGCGCAGTCCAAGCCTCGCGCACGCGTCGACGATCATCCCGCCTCGCAGATCGATGCTCGCCAGGATGCCCAACGGCAACGGCAGCGAGCGGAGCCACTGATCGAGCGGCTCGAACCAGTCTTGAGCCGACTGGAGCGACCGAGGGCTGCTGGGGGTCTCCAACACGGAACACTCCCACCCGGCTTGTTTTACCCGGCGAGCGAAACCCGTCTTGCGCTGATGGCTGGACCAAACGCGCTGAACGCCGAAATAACCGAAGTTTCGGAACCCGCATTTCAGGAGATGATCGGCCGCGATTCGGCCCATCGCTTCCTGGTCGACCATGACGCGTGGGAAACCCGTCTCGCGCAGAGCGCCGGAGAGATTGACGATCGGGAGCTTCATCTCCCGCGCGATTTCCAGTTCGCGCTTCGTGGTGATCGTCGCCAGCACCCCGTCACCCGGCCAGTGTTTCAGGGCGGCCAGGGAGCTACCGTAGTGCTCGGGGCTGAATGTGAAAGCCCAATTGCCGCGCTTTTCGGCAAACTGCTCGATCCCGCGCAGAATGCGGACCTGATGCGGCTCGGAAAGGGCGAAAGCCAACGCTACTTGGACATTCTTGGGCACGTGCGTAATTCGCCTCAATACGAGTAGCGGCAACATTAAAAGGATAGTTGCCGACCATCCTCACCAGGGACGCCCCGGTAAGGATTCCCGGAATATGCTGCCCGGGGTGCTCCATTGGGCTCACACGCAACGGCTTTGTTACGCAACTCTGCATCTGTTATAAATTGTACACGCTACAGTGTTGTTATGCGCTTCCCAAAAGTGCTCGGCTCTTGCCCAAAACAGACCATACATCCATGGGGGGTGCGTAATAATAACACAGGGGCGCATTCTGGATGATTGTACGAACAAGCCTGAACGGATATGAACAAAATTGCGGAAATAGCACCCATTCTTTGTGCGTGCTCGATTCCTTCTAGGATAGACGCTAATCAGCAGTTCCGGGAACGAAGCAGCCCGCGCGGTTGTTGTTCCGATCCATGCAGACAAGACTTTCGAGGCTTGTTTGGTTCGGCGTGGGACTTCCCGAAACTGACCTCAACTTGCCTGAAACGGCCCTTGAAGCACTTCAGGGATACCGCGTAGGCTGTAGGGAGAAATCGAAGCGTCCGTTGCCGGATCGGAGCAAACGATCGGCATATCGGCAACACCGGGAGGAATGAGTGACCCCGGGATGCTTTGGTTGAAGCAGTCGACAACGGAATCTGGCCCGATGATAGGGACGGAATCCGAGCGGCGGCAACTTATCAGACTTGTTTGGGTACGGTTCCTCAGGTGACCCGACAAGTCTTCCCTCTTCGGGGTGAACAACGCGGAGTGGAGCACTGGAGCCAGTCGGCCAGTCCGACTGCGGGCCGGAGAAGTGCGTTGTTCCCTGTTCACGTTTCAGGTGGATCGTTTCCGCTTGCGCGTGTCTCGTACCCCAACACCTTTGAGAGGACCATCTCATGAAACAACGAGAAGCGAAGGTTTTCTATGGTGTCGCATGCTTGCTTGCCGTGGCAGTCCTAGGGGCTTGTCCGGCGATTGCCACCACGCTGACCTCCGTCGAATTGGTGGCCAACTTCGACGACGGCAACACGACTGGATCTCCCGATGCCTACAAAGGCTGCTGGGGAAACGGCTGGGAGGCCGCATGGGATCCTGGAGTCCTTGACGTGGCAACCCCTCCGGCCGTCGTCATGCCTGGCGACCCGGGTTACAACGAGCTCGATCCGACCAATAGCACGGGCAGCTATTTCCACGTCTTGACCACTCCACCATCCGGCAGCAGTTTCGGGCGCATCTCGTTGTTCCGCGACTGCCAAGGCGACTTGGGCATCGACATTACCCAACCCTATTCGATCGATTTCCTCCTTCGGATTGACGAAAGCGCGGCCGGTCTGGCAAACAACTTCACGACCGCCAATGACCGGTATCAGATCTTTGATAGTGCCCAAGATTTCACAAGTAGCCCCACGGGCTTCTTTATCGGGGCCCATGGCGCCGCCTCCTGGGTATCCGATCCTGGCTACTGGTGTTTTCTCGATGGACAGAAGGACGGAACGATTTCCTCGACTTATTGGGTCAACACGGGCTTCCAGCTCACGTCCGGAACCACCTACACATTTCATATCGACGTTGATCCCACGAATCAGGAATATGCCGCCTCGATCAGCAGCGACCGAGTGGGCGATCCAGTCTTGTTCTCGGCAAGCGAACTGGGATGGCGGACAAGCGCCACCACCCTGAGTGGCCTGACCCATTTCGTGGCGCGGGGCGACAACACGGCCGACAGCCGCGAGTATTCGCTCGATTCAGTCCGCTTCAGCCAGACCCGCACGGTCACCATCGGCGGCATGAATCAGGTAGTCGCCCGTTTCGACGGGGGCGAGGGTGATAATTCCGAGGACGGCTTCATTGGCAAACCTGGCGCGGGCTGGAAGACCGCTTGGGATGCCCGGGGAGATCGGGCCACACTGACGGCCCATGTGCTTGATGGGACGACCGGCACGGAAATCAATGGGTCGGGTAATTACCTGGAAATGACAGTTTCGGACATGAATCCCGGTTCCACGGGCTATTCCATCGGCGGCGTTTCACGCGACTATGGCTGTGTCAATGAGGACGGCATCGACTGGACCCAGCAGCACTCGATCCGTTTCCTGGTTCGAATCGATGAGGACATGGACGGAAGCACTTTTTCCTCCGGCAATGACTCGTATCAGATCTTCGATTCGCCCTACCCTCGCGGCGGAACCAATTCCGAAACGAGTTGGGCGGCATACGCAAGCGGCGACACGGACAAGGAGTGGTGGTTCTTCGACGGGCCGGTGAATCGGCTCGACAGCGACATTGCACTTCGTGAGGGCGGCGTCTACGAATTCACGATCACCGTCGATCCGATGACGCAAACGTACGACATCGAGTTAACGGACGATCTGAACAACACGTTCTCGCAGACCGGGCTGTCCTGGAGGATCGGCGCCGAAACGATTGGTGGAGTCCTCAACTTCATGGCCCGGGGGGACACGGCGAACGATATCCGCTCCTGGTCGATCGATGAAATTGTCATCACCCAGGTTCCCGAGCCGTCGACCTTGGTCCTGGTTTTCGGAGCCCTCCTGTTGGGACTAGTATGGCGACGTCGAAAGTCGTAAATAGTCTCGCGCGGTCCCGGCCGCGCCCGAATGCTATCAAGATGCGAGCAGAGAAGAGGCGTTTATTGGGGGTGTAGAAGGGATGTAGGCAGGAGCCCCGATTACCTTGCCAGGGAATCGGTGACGGTGGCTCCCTCGGAAGCACTGCGACACAGCGCGCTCGGTCGGGTGAATTTGCCGGGCGGCGGCAGGCTTTCCAGGGTAGGGAGTTTCTGGACCAAAACGCTTCTAGGAGAGGAATGGGAAAATGAAGATCGTTCATGGTGCTCTATGCATGCTGGCCGTGGTGGCGCTGGGAGCATGTCCGGCGGCGGCTCTCACCACGTTGACCTCGGTCGAACTGGTGGCCAATTTCGACGGCGGCAATACACAGTCCACGCCCGACGCTTACACGGGTTGTTGGGGTAACGGCTGGGAGGCCAAATGGGATCCGGGGGTCCTTCAAACGTCCAACCCCCCAGGCGTCATGACGCCGATGGACCTGGATTACAGCCCACTCGATCCGGCCAACAACACGGGCAACTACTTCCACGTCACGGCTAATGCCGATGGCTCTGATCCTGGGCGTATCTCGCTGTTCCGCGATTGCCGAGGGGAATTGGGTATGGACGTCACCCAACCCTATTCGATCGATTTTCTCCTTCGTATTGATGAAGGTGCGATCGATCTCTTGACCAACTTCACAGAACCCAATGATCGATATCAGATCTTCGATAGTTACCAAGATTTCACAAGTAGCCCCACGGGCTTCTGGATCGGGGCCCATGGCAACGACTCGAACGACAATCCCTGGGTACCGACCGAGGACGTCGGATATTGGTGCTTTTTCGACGGACACAAGGACGGGAGCATTGGGCGACAGGACGACGGTGGTGACTGGTCCTATTGGAAAAACACAGGCTTCCAACTTACATCCGGAACCACCTACACGTTCCATATCGACGTCGATCCCGCGAACCAGGAATACGCCGCCTCGATCAGCAGCGATCGCGTAGGCGATCCGGCTGAATTTTCCATGAGTGGCCTGGGATGGCGAACGGGTGAAACGACACTCAGCGGCATGACTCATTTCGTGGCGAAGTGCAGTGATACTACCGATAGTCGTGGGTACTCGCTCGATTCGGTCCGCTTCAGCCAGACCCGCACCATCACCATCGGCGGCATGAATCAGGTGGCCGCCCATTTCGACGGAGGCGAGGGCGAGACCTCCGAAGACGGTTTCATCGGCAAGGAAGGCGCCGGCTGGAAAACCGCTTGGCAAAAGCGAAACGATCGATGCACGATGACGACCGCCGTCCTCGATGGGACAACCGGTACGGAAATCAAGGAGTCAGGCAACTACCTTCAGATGACTGTCTCGAACATCAATCCCGGTTCCACAGGATATTCCATTGGCGGCGTCTCGCGCGATTATGGCTGCATCAACGAAGACGGCATCGACTGGACCCAAAAGCACTCGATCAGCTTCCTCGTCCGGATCGATGAGGACGTGGTCTGGAATTTTCAGTTCACTACCGGCTACGACTCCTATCAGATTTTCGACTGCCCTTACGCACGCGGCGGCACGAACTCTGAAACCAGTTGGGCAGCGTACGCCAGCGGCGACACGGCCGCCGATTGGTGGTTCATGGACGGGCCCGTGGATCGTGTCGACAGCGACATCGCCCTTCGGCAGAACGGTGTCTACGAGTTCACGATCACCGTCGATCCGACCACCCAGACCTACGACGTCGAACTGACGGATGATCTGGACAACGAGTTCTCGCAGACCGGCCTGGCTTGGCGAACCGGATCGGACACGATCGGTGGGGTCCTGAACTTCATGGCCCGGGGGGACAGTGCGGACGACACCCGTGCCTGGTCGATCGACGAGATCATCATCAAGCAGTTGGGCGTTAGCGTGCCGGGCGATACGGACGGCGACGGCAAGGTCAACGCGGTGGACGCCCGGAAGCTGGCCGAGAACTGGCTTGCCGATGTCGGGGAAGGTGGCGCCTCGGAGGGCGACTTCAACGGCGACGGCACCGTCGACGACCTGGACGCCTCGATTCTCGCGGCCAACTGGACGGGCGACACCGAAGGCGTCGGTGTGCCCGAGCCAAGCACCTTCATGCTGTTGATTCTGGGGGGAGTGATGCTGGCCATCCGGCGCCGACGAGGCCGGTAGCCAACATCGATCGAGCGGAGCTGTCGTTTTCTTAACTGCGGGTTCCCGACGCCCTTGTTCTCAAGGGCGTCGGCGCCCGCTCCGCATTCAACCGCCTTGATGTAGGGCGAGTAAGAAGCCCCGGTCCGCGCCGATCGGCCACGGCCCGGCATTTCTTATGAGAACTGAGAAAAGGAACTTCCCGTGACACGGTGTCATCGTGGTTTTACGCTGGTCGAGCTGCTGGTCGTCATCGCGATCATCGGAATCCTCATTGCCTTGCTGCTGCCGGCCGTCCAAGCCGCGCGAGAGGCTGCCCGGCGGATCCAGTGCAGCAATAACCTCAAGCAGCATGGACTCGCTGCGGCAACTTACGAGAGTGCCCACAAGGTCTATCCGCCGGGGCGAATCGGATTCGGTTCGGAGGCGGGCAGCGATGTTTATGGCTACAAGACGCCCAACCAGAGAAACGGGTGCAGCGTCTTCGTGGCGATGCTCCCGCAACTCGAGCTTCAGGGCCTCTACGAGGAATTCCAACTAACAACCTTTCCACAGATCTGGATTTTGCCGCACGACCACTGGATGACGGAGTCACCCGGCCATGCTGCGATGCAACGGCCGTCCGTGGTAGTCTGCCCGAGCGATGAATCCGACCCGATCTCTGGAGCCGTCGCCGCTCGGGCCGAGTGGATCGTGCCGGTCACCACGGGCAGCTACGCGGCGGTCGAAGGGCGGGTGGGAGGCGTCAACACCAGCACCCACTCGAAGTGCGGCAACGATGGACCCTTCCACTATATCTCACGGTACCGGCAGGCGGATATCCGCGACGGGGTCAGTTCGACCCTCTTCTTCGGGGAAGTGGTGGACGCGGATGCCGAAGACGGTTGGATCAACGTCTGGAGCCTGTCGATCGGCGGCAGGAGCAGCCTCCGATGCACGGCCAGTTCCGTCAACACGCCCCCAGGCCTCAACGGCGGCGGCGGGCTGCTGAAGGACGACCGGGGCAATTTGATCAACGGCGCTTTCGGCAGCCGGCATCCCGACGGAGCCAATTTCGTCTTCGGCGACGGCCACGTCGTGTTTCTTTCTGACAACATCAGCCTGGAAGTCTATCGGGCCATGTCGACACGAGCCCTAGGAGAAACGTTCGAATCCAATGAAGCTCTTTAATGATGGAAGCATCGGTCGAGGACTGGGCGCTCTGGTAGTGTTGGGGCTCTTGCTGAACACGCTGGCCGGCTGCGGCGACGGGCGACCGAAGCGAGTACCCGTCTCGGGCCGAGTGCTCATCGACGGCAAACCGGTTCCCTGCGGCACGATCTGCGTCATGCCCGAGAATGCCCGGGCCGCGTCGGGCGACATCGGCCCCGACGGACGCTTCACCCTCCAATGCTTCGGCGACAACGACGGCGCCGTCCTGGGCACCCACAAGGTGACCGTCGAGAGCTTCGAGAACGTCGGCGAGCTCGCTCGAAAACGGTTTGTGCCCAAGGAGTATGGCGATCCGAAGACGTCCGGCCTGACTGTCACCATCGACGGCTCGACCGACGCACTGGAAATTAACCTCGAATGGAAGGGGGGCAAACCGTACGTCGAGCGGTTTATCAACGGAACCTGGCAGTAGCCGCCGGTAAGCCCTAGGCCTGCTCGGGCAAACGGCAACCGGTCGAGTCGTTCTTCTCGAAGTAGCGTTGGTGATACTCTTCGGCCCGGTGGAACGTGGCCGCCGGCACGATCTGCGTGACGATCGGGTCTTCAAACTGCCCTGTGCGTTCCAGATGTTCTTTCGACTCGATCGCGGCCTGTTGTTGCCCGGGCGAGTGAAAATAGATGGCCGACCGGTACTGACTGCCCACGTCGGGCCCTTGCCGATCGAGCGTGGTCGGGTCATGCGACGCCCAGAAGACGTCTAGAAGCTCCTTGTACGACACCCGCTCGGGATCAAACTGGACACGGACCGCCTCGGCGTGACCGGTCGCGCCGGTGCAGACTTCTTCATAGGTCGGATTGATGGTGTGTCCGCCCGTGTAGCCCACGGCCGTGTTGACGACCCCATCCACCCGTCGAAAGGCCGCTTCGACTCCCCAAAAACACCCAGCCGCGAACGTGGCTTCTTCCATGGCTCCTTTACCTTGTCAATCAGAACAAAATACCCTTTGTCGAATCCTATGCCTGCCTGGCCCCAGCGAAAACCCCACCTCCTTGGGTGCGGTTGATGGCCCCAAGAACAGCCCAGCAATCATAACGCCTCACTGCAACGCCGCCGGGATATCACGCCGAGAGAAAACGAACGAGGCGGCCGCGTAGGCCAGCACGCCAAGGATAACCAGGGTCGCGTTGTAGCGGATCGACAGGGGCCAGGTTTCCTCGGGTACGAGAATCAGCCGCTGTGGGTCGTAGGCCGTCAGGAAGCAGGTGTACTTTAACCATCCGCCCGACTCCCAGAGCCGCGAGACGATCCATAGGATGAACGAGAAGATGTAGAAGCCGGCTGTGATCGAGATGGCCCGCCAGCGACTGCGGTTGAAAGCCGAGATCAACGCTGTCAGCCCCGACACGGCGAACATCAGCCCGACCAGGTTCCATGCTCCGGGCAGAAACGCGCAAATGGACAGTTCCTTGCCCACGCCCGTGGCCGTCAACCCGATCCACAACCCAACCAGCAGTGCGGCTGCCAGGACAAACGCACCGGCCGTGGTGATGACAGCGGGCACCAGCAGCACGCTCGCCCGGCGCACGGGCAGTGTGAGGGTCAGGTCCATTGTCCCCCGGCCGATCTCGCCGCTGATCGGGTCCGACCCGCGGCCGACAGCCCAGCCCATGCAGGTCAGAATTGTCACAACGTGGACAAAGGCAACACTGATCTGCCCCAGTGGCGTGGCCAACTTGCCGATCGGCAGACCCATGATCCGCCGCGAGAAGCCGGGCAGCACCTCGAGGAACTTGCCCCAGACGCCCATGTCGAAGAAGCTCATCAACCAGACGAAGACCGCGCCGAACAGCACCAGGAGCACACTGCACACCAGTAACTGGAGCCACGCGCCGGCAAGAGCCTTCTTCCAGAGTGCGCGGTTCATCACGAGTTCCGGGCAGGAGAGAGGTTGCGGGAGTCGGACGGGGTTGACCGTCCATGATCGCCGCCCTCAGCCTACCCGATCGGACGGCACGAGGCAATCCACGCTCGCGCGGCCTACGAATCCTTCTCTTTCTCGTCCGAATCGCCGCCGCCCAGACCCAGTTGCGAGAACCAACGTCCTCGAGCTCCGCCTTCCTTGCTTTCTGGAGCGTCTTTCTTCTCACCCTTGCCGCCCTTGTCCAGGCCCAGTTCGCGGATACGTTCTTCGAGCTCCACCCGTTCGCGACCGAGCTTGGCGCGTTCGATCGAAATGTCGACTTCCGCCTTGCGGAGTTTCTCACGGAGTTCCTCCTGAATCCGCTTGAGGTTCTCCCGCTCCTCTTGGATGATCGCGTCCTGATCGAGCATCTCGGCGAACGCGGCAGCCCCGACGGCCACCTCGCCGACCTGGCTGCTCTGGGTTTCGAGCAACGTCTTGAGTTCGTCGATCTCGCGGTCCTTCTCGTTGATGATTCGCTGGGTCGTCTCGATAACCTGCTCGATCTTCAGCCGCTCGTCCCGGTCGTCCTCGTTGTCTTCGTCGAAGTCGGCCTCGAGCGCGGCAAGGATGCGGCGCTTCTGGGCCTCCCAGTCCAACGCGACCGCGGGCAGGGGCACGTCGGAGGTGGAATCGGAACGTCGCTTGGAGAGCTGTTCCTGAAGCTGGGCGTTCTCCTTCTTCAGGTCCCGCAGGTCGTCCATCGCCAACTCGTAGCGACGCTGATAGTCGTCGTTGTCCGAGTTCGACTTGCCCTTGTGTTTCTTTTCCGCTTTCTCCAACGCTGCTTCGAGTTTCGAACGCTGGGTCTGGACCGAAGCCAGTTCGGCCTCGACCTCCTCGATCCGACGCCGGGCTTCGGCAAGCCGCTCGTCGGCCGCATTGTCGCCGGCCTGTTGGGACGCAACCGCGTCCGATCGGGCCGTCCGCAACTCGGACCGGAGCGAGTCCCGTTCGGCCGTGGCGTCGTCAAGCTGCTGTTTCAACTCCGAGAGTTGATCGGTGGCCAGTTGTTCGAGTTGGGCCCGTTCCGTCTTGAGCGATTCGCGCTCTTGGGCCAGTCGGGCAGCCTCCTCCTCGTGCTGCTTTTGCGCCAAGGCCAGGGCCTGACGGTCGTGGGCCACTTGAGCTTCCACCTCGGCCATCTCGGTCCGACGTTGAGAAAGCTGCTCGAGCTGCGCGACCAGTTCGGCCTGTTGCCGTTCGATCCGCTGGACCAGCTCGCTTTGCTGCGCGAGGGCCCGATCTTGCGCGGCCTGCCAGTCGGCCTGCGCGGCCAGGAGCGATTCCTTGAGTTGGGCGACGTTCTTGGCCTCTTCGTCGAGACGCTGGGCACGGCTCTCCAAGTCGCCTTCCGACCGCTTGCGCTCCTGTTCAGCCCGGGTCAACTCCTGAGCGATCCGTTCGAGCTGCGACCCCAGACGCGCTTCGGCCGCCGAGAGACGCTCGCGCTGCGCAGCGAGAAACTCGTCGATGCGGCCTCGCTGTTGGCCGAGCGACTTCAGCAGCTCTTCCGTCCGAGCGGACGGAGGAGCGGACGAAGACGTTGGGGAGTTCTTCTCTTCCATGGTGGCCTGTAACCTAGGCGGTCGTTTCCTACTTGCGCGCGTCGTGCGCGATCCGCCGTGCCAGGGCGCACGGGGACCTACGGCCCGCCAATTCGGTGCCCACCCGATGGCGGTCGCGCACTGGCAGACCGCTAAGAAGGTATACGCCACGGGCTGTGCCCGAGCAAAACGGCCCGGTCGGTCGTAGCGATTGGCGCGATTAGCCTGGCCGGCGGCAAAAGCGACCGGTTTTCTCCTCGCCTTGGGCTGCTACAATGGGCACACTGTGCCCCTGAGGCTGTGTGTTTGAGAAGGGTGCCACTGCTGGCTTGTCCAGCAGTGTGCCTACGAGAAAACACGGTTCACACTGCTGGACAAGCCAGCAGTGGCACCCTTGGAGCAACC
>JAFGFF010000281.1 GCA_016931075.1 Pirellulales bacterium
GGGATCTTGTTGGCCGACGTCGAAATGGCGGCCGTCTATTCCAGTCCATTGCGCCGGGCGATCGAAACGGCGCGGCCGATCGCACAATCACGGGGTCTGGCAGTCGAACCGGTCGACGAACTGACCGAGGTCGACGTCGGTCAGTGGGAAGGCCTGCCCTGGGACGAGATCCAGCGGACCGATCCGGAAGGCTATCGTCTGTTCATGGACGACGCGAGCGTCCACCCGTATCGTGGCGGCGAGCATCTCGAAGACGTCGCGCGGCGCGTCGTGCCGGCGTTCGAGCGTCTGGCCGGGGCGCATCCGGGCGAGCGGATCGCGGTGGTCGCCCACAACATCGTCAACCGGTGCATCCTCGCCCGGCTGATGGACGTGCCCTTGGCCCAATATCGCTTCATTCCTCAGGACAACTGCGGCGTCAACCTCCTCCGCTGGCGCAACGGCCGGCTAAAAGCGGTCACCGTCAATGCGGTGTTGCATCTGCATAACCAAGATGGGTAATACCATGAACCGTGAGATGGATCGAAGTAAGACCTTGAATGAACTTGATCCACCTGCCTGGGGTGAGCCGGAGTATGACTCCTACCTTGTGGCAACCTGCCATCGGTTGAGAAACATACCGATCTGCGAGTTCACTGTCGAGGATCTTCGCATCATGATCGGTCAACAGATCGGGCTCCGGTTTCTGGTTCCAGTTGCATTGGAAGTGCTCGAACGCAATCCACTGGCAGAGGGAGACTACTACCCGGGTGATCTCCTGGCCAGTGTTCTCACGGCTGGCGAGGAGTTCTGGAGAAGAGAACGGGGATGGCAGAATCGTGTCCAAGCCCTCCTCGAACGCCTCTCCGAGACACCGGAAAGGCTGGACGAAGCTATCGCTGCGTTTCACAAGAGCATGACACAGTCGAAGAAGGAAGCCCCGTAAACAGCGGATGGCTGGGGTATTTTCTACAGAGACCAGGGCTGCAACTCCAACGACCTGGGGCAAATGCCCCCTGCCACCCCCAATCCCCAACCCCCTCAACGCGGCGACGTCCGCGTCTTCAGGCGTTCGAGGACGCGTTGGGTTTCGTCGGTCGGTTTGACGCCGCCGGGGTGAAAACGAAAATGGCTCGGGTCGATGTCGGGGTTCTTGCGGACTTCGAGGAATTGCAGCGCGACCATGGGCCGAGGGCCGTCCGGGGCATTGGGCTTCACGTCTCGTGCGTCGCCCCGATGATATTCGATCCGATAAGGAAACGGATCCGTCGCCGAGTCGCCGAGAAAGAGGAGGACTTCGTGCGGCAGGTGCGCGGCGAGCCGGTCAAGCTCCACCCCCCTGCCCTCCTGGATCGCTTCCTTCTGTTTCGGCAGCAACTTGACGAGCAGCTCGGGCCGCCAGCGACCTCGCAGCCTCCAGACGGGCACGTCGGACATTTTTGATTTGCCGACCACCTCGAACCGGAACGCCCGATCCAGCTCGCGCAACAACCCGGCCACCCCCCCTACCCCGATCGACCACGCCAGCTCGGGCGAATCGGCCCGATCCAGGCCGGCCCCTTCGGCATCCTTCATCACCTCGGCCACGCGGGTCAGGTCGACTTGGGTGAGTTTCGACTCGTCGAGCAACTGCCACGAGGTCCAATAGGTCTGGCCGTCGGAGAGCTGAACGATTGTGGCGACGTTCCCCTTCTGGTCGCCCATCGGGATCTTCAGCTCGAGCCGAACCCGGGGCCACGGCCCGGTGCGCTGCTCCCAATACTCCCCCTTCCCGCGGAGTTGCTGGCCGAAGACGTCCATCTGCTGGTCGATCCGGGCGACGGTCGCCAACCGGCCTTCCAGCGCCGTGACGGCCTCGCGGACGAGCTTCTCCCCCCTCCCCTCGTTGGCGGGTGCGACGGGCGGATTTCCTAACCCTTCACGGCCTGCGGAAAAGGTGACAGTCACCTTTTGCCGGAACGGCCCTTCGGGTGCTTCGCACAAAAGGTGACTGTCACCTTTTCCGCCACGTTGCCCCGAAGCGGGCGGATTTCCCATCCCAAGTGGTGGTGTGGCCGGCGGTTGGGCGAAAGCCTGGCAAGACACGGCCAAGGTAATAAACCAGGCAACCTGGATAGACCTGTAGCGATTGGGGTTCATTCTAGGGGTTTTGACGGTTTTGCCAAAGAATCGCATTGTATCAGGCCGACCATTGAACCTCAGAGGAGTCGTTCCGCGACGGGCCTGCCCGCGGAGCGTCTGGACAGACATGCCCGGTTTGTCGGCCGGTCATTGTATGTCGCCTGCCGCGGAGCGTCCACGGCAGTCGGTTGTCGGCAGGTCGTCCGCGTCGGGTGGTCCCGCCGCGAGGAGAAGCCAGTAGCCTGTCAAGCCCATGCCCGAGCACGGTCGATCGGTCGTCCGGCGGCGTCAGAGCGGGCGTTAAGGAGGGGGACTTCGAATGAGATACCTAGTGGTAGTATTGGCGGCGGCCGTCGCACTGGCAGGGTGCCATGCCCCGTGCAAAACGAACTTGCCGCCGGCCGAGCGGATGATGCATCCCGGGCCGGGTGTCGATGGTCCTGGACCGGGGGTCATGATGCACCAGCCGGCCATGCCCGCCCCAAACCAACTGTCCCAAGTCGCCTTCATCGGCCCGCAGGGCATGACGGTCAACTGGGACGTATCGGCGCCGGGACAATTTGATTCCGATCCGCTGGTCTGCCCCGGTCGGTACAACTTCTCGCAGGGAGCCATCTATCGTCTGAAGCTGACGAACATCTCGCCGAGCCGTCCGGCCGTCGAGTTGTATCCGACGCTCGAGATCGCCCCCACCTTGCCCCGGACGGCCGCGTTTTTGGCCCATAACGCGATCCCGGTGCAGTTCACCGAGGAAGATTTCGACCAGGTGCTCTCCGGCAACATGGTCACCAAGGTGATCTACCTGCCCGATCCCGAGTTCCAAGAGCTGGCCCAAGCGGGCGTTGGCACGCTGGTGAGCACACGACTCGATCCGGGCGTTGACCCGATCGTCGAGGCCGACCGCCGCGGGGCCATCCTGGGCGTCATCCGCCTGGGCAACCGCGACCTGGGTCTGCCCGGCCAACCGGGCGGCCCGGCCGACGTCCTGCCCGCGTCGTTCAGCATTCCTTGCGAAGGCAATCCCGACGGCGTCCCGATGGGCGCTCCGATGGGCATGAATATGCCTGGCGGAACGGTTCCGTCGACCTACATCTCGGGCGTCACCGGCCCAGCCTACGGCATGCCCATGTGCGGCACGCCGATCGGTCTGCCCGGCCCGCCGCACGTTCCGATGGGCGTGCCCGCCGGTCTGCAAAAGCACGTCATCAAGAACCACACGCGGGTCAAGCTGCCCAAGCCGACCCGGAGCTTCGAGATCGACGTCAAACAACGTCCCGGCATGAGCTATCCCAAGCCGGTCGACCGCGTGAAGATCACCGAGAAGGCCCACACGGGACTGGGTTGGTTCCATCAGCCCTTCTCGAACAAGCACGAGTTCATCCGACCCGGCGATCCGGGCGTCCCCTGCGAGGAATGTGTTCCTTACGAGGGCGCTCCCTGCGAGGGCGGATGCGACGTGCCCTATGACTCGTATGTCGAGTAGCCGATCCTGCAACGTCGTTTTGACAACCTTCTCTTCACGAACCACGTACCCCAGACAATGGTCAATGTGCTCCGCGACTCAACGAGAGAGGGTAGGCTCGTTGGGAAACGAGTTGCCGGCACAATTGCAGTGGTGGGGCTCCTCCTGCTCGTGGCAGCCAGTGCGTTGGCGGCCGGGCAACCGGAGGTCCACTATCTGCACCAGGGTGTAATGCCGCCGGGAGCGATTGGCCGCCTGCAACTCGCGCGGGGCGGACCATTGCCGGGGTTCTTTCAGCCGGTCGAGATCAAGGCCCCCCAGGGGGCCTCGGTCTCGCTGGCGGTCGACGGCCGCTTCGAGCAGCCCAATCCCACGCCGCGTCGCGTCGGGATGCTGATCGGACAAGTCTATCGGCTTCGCGTCACGGGCATCCCCATGGCGACCGGCGCCGAGGTCTTCCCGACGGTCGAGATTATCGACCGGCTCTACACGCCCGAGGGCCAGGCCAACCGGTTCGCCATCCCGATCGAACTCAGCGCCGAGGACCTCCGATTGGCCGCGCAAGGCAAGTTCATCACGCGCGTGATCTACCTCGAAGATCCCTTGGCCGCGTTGCCGATCGAGCAGAAATCACAGCAGCAAAACACGTATGACGCGGCCCCGGGCCAGGACCCGCTGGCCATGGCCGACACGCTCGGCCGGCCGGTGGCCATCGTCCGTCTCGGCGGCCGGTTGCCGATCGACGGGGCCAACCCGGACGCCCGTTTCCTGTTCGGCTGCCCTCCGTTCGAGACACTCGAGGCCGGCAGTGCCGCGCCCAGCCCGAACGCTGGGCAGCAGCGTCCGCAATTGATTCCCGTCCTGGGCGATTCGCACACGGTGCGTCCGCTGCCGGGTCCTCCGAAGGCCACATTGCCGCGACGTCAACCTCGGCTCGCGCCCCGCGTGGAGGTGCGCCGATGAACCGTCCGGAACCGATCGACGAACGGATGCCCCGCGCGTGGCGATTTGTCCTGGTGGCCATTTGCACGCTGATCCTCTGCTCGTGTCGTGGGCCGAGGGCTAGTGTGTTGCCGCCGACGGCGCCCCCCTGCCCTGCCCCGATGACCGACGACTTGCCGCCCCAGGCGTTTGCCGGCGGCATGGCTTTCGATCCGGCCGGACCCATGGCCTATGCACCGGACGCCGCGACGGCCGGCATGGCGCCCCAACCGGCGCCCGTCGGACCGTGGATTCCGCCCGGCATCGCGGGCCCCTGGCCACAAGATGAATACGTCGTCGACGGCGGCGACCGGGGCCTGCCCGTCCGGGTCGGCCAAGATTGGACCATCCACGGCCTGGACACCGAAGACACGATCGGCCACTTCGACACGCTCGACGGCCGGACGCTCGTCGCACCGTCCAACCCGGTCTCGATCTACGCCCCGCGTTTCGGCGCGGTCCGCAAGGTCGACAGCCTCCTGCAGGACGAGCGGGTGCAGATGGCCAGCAACGTGAACGTCCCGACCGGCCTGGTCCGCTGCGAGGACATCACCCCGCCGCTGGCCGCCAACCAGAACCTCCAACTCGGACGCGACACGAAGGTCGACCCGCCGGTCATCTACCAGGCCGAACAGTCCGTCGGCCGCGCCTCGTCGGCCGTCGGCACCCGGTCGTTCCACGGTGCATTCAAGGCGTTCGAGAACCTGGCCCTGATCCGTTATGGCCAAATCGACGTCACCGACAGCGCTCGCCTGGCCGAAGGCATCACCGCCGCGCACGTCTGGGCACACGACCTGGCCGTCCAGGTCATCCTCGACAAGCAAACGGCCACCGAAACGGTCAGCGACGAAGGCATCGAGACGTTCTCCGTCGTCCAAGACCCGCCGGGCAACCCTCGCCTGCGCGTCGTCAAGATCGCCTCGACTCAATTCGCCCAGCCGGGCGATGTGATCGACTTCACGATCCGCTTCGACAACGTCGGCAATCAGGTCATCGGCAACGTCACGATTATCGACAACCTCTCCGGCCGCCTCGAATACGTGGCCGACAGCACCCAGTGCAGCCTGGACGCCGACTTCGTCACCCAACCGAACGAAGCCGGCTCCCAAACCCTCCGCTGGGAAATCCGCGCCCCCCTGCCCCGCTCCCAAGGCGGCCTCATCCGCTTCCGCTGCCGCGTTCGGTAACGGTCCCCTGCCCTGCGGCGTGGGCTGTCTGTTTCCTGAATTGGCATGCTGGGCGGTCTCATTGATCGTGATCTCTTTTGCGATAGACTCATCGTTGGTATGCTATTACTTGTGATCGTCGAAGACCATCATCACTCGGTCAATGAGGGCTGCTGCCTTGTCGATATCCCTCACATTGCGTTCCGTTTCCCGAGAACAAGCGTCCGCGCTTCGCCAGGGACGGATCAACCCCGATGAGATTCTTACGCCGGAAAACGCCTCGTACGACGGGTCCGGCGATGTCACTCATCTCGGCTGCGGGTGTGTTCTGACGTTGGTGGTTCTCTTTTGTTGCGTGGTGAACGTTTGGCGACTCTTCGGCTGGATAATTGCGATGGCGGTTTTCGTGGTCTTTGAAATCATGGTAATCGCTTACGCCTGGCAGATCCGGCAGGCCAATCGTCGCACGACGGATATCGCCTCCCTCGATCCGCTGCTGCTGATTCCCGACGACGCGGAACTTTGCCTGTTCAACTGGCACGCGTTTCACTATTTACTCACAGGAACGGACTGGGAAGGAGACCTGCCGAACGCCTTCTTGCTCCACGGGGGTGAATTGCTGCCCGAGCAGGACGACATGGGCGAGTACGGCCCTCCCCGCCTAGTGGATACCGCGGAGCTCGGCCCGATCCTCGACGCCATCCAGACACTCGACCTGACCGACGCCGTTTCGCGCCTTGAACGCGCAACCGAGGAGCACACTCTCCATCCCGGCACTTTCCACCAACAAGAACTAGCGAACGAACTCCAAGCACTCACACACCTGATAACATCCGCGATCGAGCAGGAGCATTCGATTGTTATTTCAATGGCCTGAGTTTGACCGCGTCAACCGCAAAGGAACCTGAAATGAAGTATGCCGTGCTCGTCCTATTGTTGATGTGCCCGTCGGCATGGGCGGAGGAGATTCTTCCCGAGCTGCCGGATTTTCTGGAGAAGGTTTCCGAAATATGCGGCGACCGATGGGAGGTGAGCGTTAGGAGCACCGACAACATGATCCTCCTGAACTCAAAGAAAGAGGCCCTCGGTCAAGCGGCCGGGTATAGTTTTGGCCCCGGGGAGGACAACTACACTCTCCACGTTCGCTTCAAGATCGTCGAGCCCGTGACCACATCTCAAGCCGCTGGACTTCGCCGTCAACTCGCGGAGTTGAGAGAGAAAGCCAAGGCGATCAAGCATACCGCCGCCAAGGGCTATATCTGGTACAAACCCCGCCGGCGAGACGAATGGGCACTCGTGCTCAAGATCCAGAAGACCGAGCAGAAGGTCAACGACATCCCCGAGTATCGTTACAAGTCCGTCTATTTGTCCGAAGACTACTCGATGTCATTCTTCATTCCAAACAAGCTGAGCAAGATATCGCTGCAATACAAGTCGGATATCGAACGCTTGTATCGGCTGTTCGAGAAAACAACGCCAGAGAGATAACAGGAACTTCGGAACACATATGGACGTCCCTGTACGGGAGCATGACAATGAACTTGTACTGCTTCGATCGAGAGCTTAACGTAATTGAGCTAGGTAAAGGTGATTGCAGCACTGCTCTGGAGCGATTCGAGCAGTGTTACCTCAATGGGCAGACTACCTACGAGTATGGCGAAGAGGCCATTGCGGCCACGACTTTTGGGATTTCGAGGTCCGACGAGGATTATCTTGAGATCTCCTGTCACGGCATGGATCAGGTAACGCTCTCGTCCGATCGACTGTGTTATCCGTCGTTGCTGAGCAGGTTGTTTTCGTTGAAGAAGCAGCTATCCATCGATACCAATAAGGAGACGGCAAAGGCCGTCATCTCCGATTACTTCACCATGCAACGCGAGGCATTTGAAGAGAAGTATTCTGGCTATCTGTGCCGATAGACGCGGCCCCGCGCATGCTCTGAAAAAGAGGTTCCTGGCAACGCGATCACGAAAGGACGAAAGTACGAAAACACGAAAATCATGCTGAAGAGGGAGATCCGGAACAATAGAAGTGGATCTTGCTTTTCACTTCCATTGCTTCTTCTTGCCTCTCGTGCTTTCGAACTTTCGTTCTTTCGTGATAAAATGCCCGACAACGCTTTCTCCGACTAACCGCCGTGTGGCCTGTTCCTGCGACGAGCCAACGGCCGAGAGTCGAGCCACTCGTGGGCTCGCCGCAGCGGCTTCCGAACGGTTTCTTCCAAGGCAGATCCTTCACTTCGAGAACATGATGAGACCACTAACCGCATCCGAAATACGAGGCAATTGGGCAAGTCTCTTGCTCCCGATCAACCAGGATGATTCAATCGACTACGGCCGGCTCTCGGCCGAAATCGACTTCCTGATCGACTGCCGTACCGATGGCATCTATTCAAACGGCACGGCCTGCGAGTTCTTCACCCAAACGGAAGACGAGTTCGACCGCGTCAGCACCATGGTCGCCGAACGCTGCGAATCGGCAGGCCGCCCCTTCGAACTCGGCGCCTCGCACACCAGTCCACAAACAACGCTTTCGCGCGTGCGTCGCGCCGCCTCGTTGCGACCCGGGGCGATTCAGGTCATTCTTCCCGATTGGGCGCCCGTGGGCGACGACGAAGCTATCGCCTTTTTCTCGCGTCTTGCCGAGGCCGCGGAAGGAATCGGCCTCGTCCTCTACAACCCACCCCACGCCAAACGCGTCCTGACGCCGCCGGTTTTCGAGAAACTGCGCCGCGCCGTGCCCTCGCTCGTCGGGCTGAAGGTCTACGACGGCCCTGCGTCCTGGTACGCCCAGATGCGCGATCGCGCCGAGGGCCTCTCGGTCTTCGTTCCGGGCCAGCACCTTGCCACGGGCGTTCTCCAGGGCGCGTCGGGCTCCTACTCGAACGTCGCCTGCCTCCACCCGGCCGGCGCTCAAGCGTGGTGGCGTCTCACCCAAACCGACTTGCCCGCCGCCTTGAGCCTCGAACACCGAGTCGTCGCGTTCCTCTCGCGTCATGTCCGTCCCTACATTTCCGAGCACGGCTACTGCAACGCGGCCTGTGACAAGTTTCTCGCGGCCATCGGTGGTTGGGCCGACATCGGCACTCGACTCCGATGGCCCTACCGTTTCATCCCTCAAGAAGAAGCCGACCGCCTGCGCCCCCTCGCCCGAGAAATACTCCCGGAGATACTCCCTTCCTGACATGCACTTGGAGGAGAGAATCTCGACCGCGGGTGGTCTGGATAGTTCCGCGATCCGGGTGCCGGAAGGCCCAAGAGATGTTGAAATGACGTAACTGGGCAGTTGACGATTTCTTCATTAATAGCCATATATAAAACCATCAGCAAGCAGACACACTACCAGCCCGAGCAACAGTATTTCAGGAATACCGCCTCGCGGCGACTCTATCACGGCCACCAACAGTTCTTGTGTGGACAGACCCCTTGATCCAACATTAGGGTCAACCGTTATGCCCAAACGAGTCTATACTCACGCCTATGCATCTGTTCGGCTCCTTGCATCGGCCCTTGATCCATTGACGGTCACCAAGGCACTTCGGCTGCCACCAGACCATCAACATCGTGATGGTGAGCCGCGCCTCACACGCACTACTGACCTTCGCAAAAGTAGTGAACTGACTTCCAGGTTATGTCGTATGGATGTACATGAACAGGACATTAGGAAGCAAGACCGA
>JAFGFF010000282.1 GCA_016931075.1 Pirellulales bacterium
GTAGATGATGTCATCGCCCCCACCCTTGGTCCGGTCAGCGCCCCAGTCGATGCCGTAACGGGTGACTCCATTATAGGTGTAGCCTAGAAAGTCACCAACAAATACAAGGGTGTCACCGGAGTCGCTGCTGTGCAGTTCAAATGTCAGGTCTTCAAGTTTGAACTGCATGCTGCCGTCACCGTATGCATGAAGACCAAAATGCATCCGGTTGCCGTACTCGTTGTCGAAGGGCGCGGCCGGATTGACCTCGCCTCGCCAACTCTTGAAACTGGTCACGGCGATTTCGCCGGGGCCTACGACGTCGGGTGCAATTTCGTAGGCAGTCGGGTCCACCGACCGGTCGCCGATGTTACCCAACCCGTTTTCCAACGAGTTCAAGGCGTTGACCAAGTAGCCGCTCCAACTGGGCGAACCAGACGAGGCGTTTGGTGCCGACGAGGCGTAGACGTCCAAGGTGATACTTGCCGAGGCGTTGGTCACAAGGCCCAGCGCACACAAGCCCAACACGGCCATCAAAACAAATCTCATTCTCGGTCTCCTCTATGTATGGTTTCTGGCCGCTTTAAACGACCTCCGCTTACCTAAATACCCCAGTTTCTTACAATTTTTGTTTGCCAGCCAAGCCTTGATCCTGACACCAAGAGAAAAAAATTGCTCCCAGACCAGCTTTTGGGGGGCATGGAGTCCATTGCTTCTGGCCAGAGGGAAGCACTGTTTCGGCGGCAGGTTTCCACTGACGACAGACCCGTCAACCGCGCCGAACATCCTCGATCTCTTGCGGAGAAGTGGCCTGCTGGACCTGATTTCCCACTGCCTTCACCCGGCGACTGTGCCGCCACCCTCTCCCAAAGGGAGAAGGGTGATTGGCCTAGAACTCGACTTCCATCAGGTCTTCGCCGATCTCGGTGTGGGGGAAGATGGCTCGGGCGGTCGAGAGGCCGATGGGGTCGTCGTCAGTGCGGCGGGGATTGATGTGGATGAGCAACAGGCGGCCGACGTCGGCAGTGCGGGCGACTTGGGCGACGGGGGTGGTCGAGCTGTGGCCCGTTTTCTTCGCCCAGGCGGCGTCTTCGTCGCCGTAGTAGCATTCGTGCAGGAGCAGGTCGACGCCCCTGATGTGCTCGACGTAGTCGGCCGTCGGATCGGCCGTAGTGTCGGTGACGTAGGCCATCGACCGGTCGGGCCAATCGAGCCGGAAGCCGACCGAGCCGCCTTGGTGTTCGAGCGGGAAGTGGGTCAGACGCCCGCCGCCGGCCAGCGGGACCTCGGCCGCCAGGGGCCGCGACTCGTAGGGCGGTTTGACCGGGAAGATGTCCTGGGCGAAGAGGTGCTCGTCGACGGCGGCCAGCTTCTCCGGTGTGGCGTGGACGGTGATCCGGTCCAGCGGATGGGCGCGCATGACGTTGAACAGGAACGTCAGGCCGATGATGTGGTCGATGTGGGCGTGGGTGAGGAAGATGTCCAGCTCGGGCGTTTGCAGGTAGTCGCCCGCTCGGAACGTGGCCGTGCCCGCGTCGAGCATCACGCCGCACTCGGGCAGCAACATGCAGGGCGTGTGCCGCCGTTGGTTGGGATGATATCCGGTCGTGCCCAGCAGGAGGAGTTTCATGAGGTCAAATCACCGTGGCTGGAAGGTTACCCCTCTCCCATTGGGAGAGGGTGGCGGCGCAGCCGCCGGGTGAGGGTGGGTTGCAAGACGGTCGGTGTTGTTCGTGCTTGCTTTGGGCTTTCCTTCTGTGAAGGAATTATGTGTGAGTTCACCTGGGTGTAGTGCTACGCACCCTCACCCCTGGCCCCTCTCCCAAAGGGAGAGGGGAAGTTAGCGTGGCCGGAAGAGGTTTTCGAGTTGGTTGTTCAATTGGTTTTCGAGGACGTTTCGGGCGGCGTTGCCGATCAGGTCGCGATAGAACTTGTTCAGACGTTGCTGGTCAAGCCGGGGTTGGGTCAGGGTCCCGCCGATGGGCACCTGGATCACCTGGTTGCGGAACGCGGCGGCCAGTTGCGGATTGCCGGCGAACCATTTCGACGGAAGGGGCATTTGGGCGGTCAGCGACAGGGTCTGATCGAGGCCGACCGAGCCCTGGGTCTGGATCGTCAGGCCGGGGAAGGCCAACTCCAGGCCCTGGTGATAGATCCGGCCTTTGACCATTTTGAACTGGATGACCGACTCGCGGGTCAGCTTGGCCGAGGCGGCGTTGGTGAACAACGCGGTCAACTCACGGACCAGCGGGCCGGGGGCCACTTCGATGGAATGGACGGTGAAACGCCCGGACAATTTGCCGGCCGCCGGATTGTCCAGCGGGATCCGGCACTCGTCCAGCACGATCGAGAACGTGCCCTCGGCCGTGGCCACGCCCGCCAGGATCGGGGCGATGTATTGCAGCCCATGGGCGCACATGTCCGGGTTGATCCGCACCTTTTGGAGCGTCGCGCCCCGGTCGACGACCAGTTCCATCGGTTCAGGCGACAGCCGCAGGCGCGAACTCGCTTGGAGTCGGCCTTCGCTGAGCGTCATGTCGACCGGCTCGACCTGCAGGACGCCGTCGGCCAGTTTCAATTTCAATTCACCCTGTCCAGCGCGGAATCCGTAGGCGTAAAGCCCCGACCAGCCGATGCCCGCGTTGGCCTGGGCGGTCGCCGGCGAAAGGGACCCGCGATAGGACAGCGGTTGGCTGCCCTGTCCGGCCAGCAGAACGCCCGAGCCGGTGTAGGGCTGCAGCAGGGGCGTGAGCTTGGCCAGGTCGTATTGCACCTGCCCGGTCAGATCCAGCTCGGCCGCCTCGCCCGCCATGTTGGCCTGGCCCTTGAGCTGCCCGCCCAGGGCGTCGGTGGTCAACGTCAGCTCGTCGAGCCGAACGAGGCGGGTGGGATGGTCGTAAGTTCCCTTGGCCAGCAGCCGGGCCTTGGGTTCGTGGATCTGCTTGCCCGCCGTGTTGCGCAAGAGCAGATCGGTGACGACCGTGTCGAGTTGGCCGGTCGTCGTTCCGCCCGTTTGTTGGAAATCGCCGGAGCCCTCAGCGCGTCCGGCCATCCGCCAGGCGGGCGGCTTGGTCGGATCGGCCGTCCAGGCCTGCAGCCGGGCCAGATCGGCTTGGAAGGCCAGCTTGCCGGTCAGCTCGATCGGTTTGTCCGCGGGCAGGGCCACGGTCAGGTCGTTGGCCTGGAGGACTGCCGCGCTGGTGTCGAGCCGGGCCGACTTCAGGGCAACGCGGCCTTGCGACGGTTCATAGTGACCAGCCAGTGATACTCGGGCAGACGGCTCCTGGACGTTCAGCCCCGGTCCGGCCAGCGCGAGTTGGCCGACGACCAGTTGGCACTGCTGCAATTCGATCCGTGAGGGCGAGCCCGACGCTTGGATCTTGCATTGATAGCCGCCCGAGACGTTCCAGTCCTTGAGCATTTCGAACGCATGGAGCCGGGTCGTCCACTGGCCAAGCTGGCCCTGGGCGTCGATGCTCACGGGCCACGCCGTGTCGGCCGAAAGCGACGTGACCGGCTGGATCAGTTGGGCCGTCAGACGCTCGTTCCCGACGCCGACGTCCAGCTTGGCCGTGTCGATCCGGGTGTCGGCGCCGAACGTCGTCCGGCCGGTGGCCGTGAGGGTGCCGACGACGTTGAGTTCCTCGCCGGGCCGCCGTTGCGTTTGGGTCAGCCGGAAATCGCGGATCTGCAGATCGGCGTTAAGCCGGAAGGCATTGCTCGGGTCGCGTTTCCAACGCGCGGTGGCCCAACCGTGGCCCGAGGGATTCATCTCGCCCAAGTCGACGAACTGCTCGAGCCGCTGGGTCAGCCGGCTCAGGTCGTATTGAAAGACGGCGTTGACGTCTTGCGGCGTGCCGCTGGCCTTGGCGGTGAAGAATTGAGAATCGCAGACCAGGTCGTCGACGCGGAGTCCTTGTGGTGTCTGGCTGGCCGCCAGCGTGACGGTGATCGGCTGTTGCCAGACAATCGGCGTGCCGGCGTGCGAGGCGACCAGATCGCTCGTGCGGAGTTGGCCTTTCCACGTCATGCCCTGCGGGCCGGGCTGGGCGGCCAGGTCGAGCACCACTTCGCCCGAGGTGATTTGGGTCTGCTGGCGGATGTGCAGCGTGCTCGGGAGCATCGTGGCGACTCGGGCCAGGTCGGCCCGGCCGGTGAGCCGGCATGGCTGGCCGAGCAGCTTGTCCCACGTCGCGTCGGCGTCGCCGAATCCGTAGGCCACCGGGCCGACGAGGTCCAGGCGTCCCACGTCGCAGTTCATCGCGGCCGTTTCGACGGTCAGGCGGTCGCCTTGCCACGCGGCCTGGCACTCGGCCCGGAGGCCGGCCAGCCGCACCTGATCGGTCCCCAGGGCCTCGGCCGTGAGCAGGAAGTCCTTGGCCGCCACCTCGCCGCGGATCTTCATTGGGTCGCCCGCTGCCTGGCCTGCTTGGCATTCGACTTTCGCGTCGAGCCGCCCGGCCACGTGCATCTTGCCTGCGAATCGGGCCAGCAGGGGGCCGAAGGCTTGCAGGGGGAGGGAGTTGGCTTCGAGGGAGAGTTGGGGCGAGGGGCGGGAGGCGGGGGACAATGGTTCCACGGACTGGGTGGCACGGGCATCTTGCCCGTGGGGCACTGGCGAGACGCCAGTGGCACCCGATGGAACGGCACTGGCAGAGCCAGTGGCACCCGAGGGCAGGGCCAGGTCGATCTTGAACTGGCCGGGTTGGGCCGGATCGAGGATCGTGCCCGAGGCAAAGAGCGTCATGGGCGTTTCGCCCGAGGCTGACATGGCGAAGGCCAGGCCGAACGGCTCGATCGTCCAAGTCCGGCCGTCGGTTGCGTCTTCGAGCGTGACCGTGCCGTCGACGATCTCGACTTTGCAGGAGATCGGTTTGCCGCTGGGGCCGGTCAGGTATTTGGCGATCAGGTCCTCGACGTTGGTGCCGTCTTCGCGCAGCACTACATGCACCTCGGGTCGCTCCAACCGAAACGTGCCCAGGTCCGTCATGTTCAAGAGCAGTCCCAAGAGCGACCGGTCGCCCGAGGCCTGGGGGACTTCGAGCACCAGCTTGCCCTGGGGGTCATGGATCTGGAGCTGCGAGACGCCGATGGGCGAGAACCAGCCCAATTGGGCCGACTCGACCGTGGCCGTGCCTTGCAGGTCGCCGGTCGCCAGGGTGATTACCCAGCCCAGCAGGGGCGTCTTGGCGATGATCGTGGGCAAGAAGAAAATGACTATCAGCAGTAATAGCCCGAGGACTACAATCCGCCGTCCCCATCGCCGCTTCGGCCGGGCTGCCCGGCCCTTGGCTTCCCCCGCCTCCCCAGGCCCCACCCGCCGGGGCCGATTCCGTGCCTCTGCTCGCGTCGAAATAGGCGATTCGTCCATGACACACCTCCAGAATGAGCGCGGGACGCGGTATTCTATCCCCTTCCGGAGAACGAAACCACCTCGGTTTGCCCCCAGGCGTGGGGAGGGCGGGGGGAGAGGGGGCTGGGGCTTGACCCTCGGTCGGAAGGCTGATAGCCTTTGGGGTTTTATTCCGCAGGATTTCTGGGAGTGACGCACCGTGCCCTACGACAGTGTTGTCTGTGTGAAACAGGTCCCCGACACGGCCAATATTACGGTCGATGCGATGAAGGACGATGGGACCGTCAACCGCTCGGCCCTGCCGGCCATCTTCAACCCCGAGGATCTCCACGCCCTGGAGACGGCCCTGGCCGTCCGCGACGCGCATGGCGGGACCGTTACCGCCGTGACCATGGGGCCCCCGAAGGCGGGTGACGTGCTCCGGGCGTGCCTCTACCGCGGGGCCGATCGGGCCATCCTGCTGACCGACCGTCGGGCGGCCGCCAGCGACACGTTAGCCACGAGCTACATCCTCAGCCAGGCCGTCCGGACCATCGGGCGGTACGACTTCGTCTTCTGCGGACGCCAGGCCATCGACGGCGACACGGCCCAGGTCGGGCCCCAGATCGCCGAAAAGCTGGGCATCCCGCAGGTGACCTACCTCGAAAAGGTCGTCAGCCTCGAGGGCGACACGGTCCAGATCCAACGCAACATCGGCCAGGGCTACGAAGTCGTCGAGACGAAGCTGCCGATCCTCGTCACGGTGATCGACACGGCCAACAAACCCCGCCCGCCCGCCGCGCGGCGCGTGATGCGATACAAACGAGTCCGGGCAACGTCCGAACTGGACGGCGAGGCCCGGGCCGCCATGCCCGACGCTTCGGACGAGGAGCGTGCGGCCGAAGTCCAGCGCCGTGCCGACGCCCTTCGCCAGCAGGGCAACCTGATCGAGCAGTGGGACCTGGACCAGATCAACGCCGACCTGAACCGTTGCGGCCTGGCCGGTTCGCCGACCAAGGTCTTCCGTGTTCAGTCGATCGTCCTGACCAAAGAGGGCTTCACCGAGGTGCCCGCCACCGAAGAAGGCATCCACCAGATGGTCCAAGAGCTGGTCACCGACCGGACCTTGGGCTAAGAAGAGCAAAACTCAGGGTGACACTGACGTCCTGCTAGTGTTCTCCTCGCCAGCACTGGCAAGATGCCAGTGCCACCCACCTCAACACAAGATTCTTGACCGCGTCCTGCAACAGGATTACCGAGCGACATGATCGAACCGAATCGTCAGGGTGAAGTTTGGGTATTCGCCGAGCAGCAAGACGGCGCGTTGCACGACGTGGCGTTGGAGCTTTGCGGCAAGGCCCGGGAACTGGCCGATCAACTGGGCGTGAAGACGGCGGCCGTCCTGCCGGGCAGCGGCGTGGGAGGGCTGGCCTCGCGGCTGGTCGCCCATGGAGCCGACAAGGTCTACGTGGTCGACGACCCGGCCTTAAGTCACTACCAGACTTGCACTTACGCCAAGGTGGTCCACGAGTTGGTCCATCGCCACCGTCCGCAGATCGTCATCTACGGCGCGACGCCCCTGGGCCGCGACCTGGCCCCGCGCGTGGCCTCGTCCGTTCGCGCCGGCTTGACGGCCGACTGCACCGACCTGGACATCCGCGACGTCACCGACCCGAAGACGAACGACGAGCACAAAAACCTCCTGCTTCAGATCCGCCCGGCGTTCGGCGGCAACATCATCGCAACGATCGTCAACTACGACTGGTGGCCGCAGATGGCCACGGTTCGCGAGGGCGTGATGCCCCTGTTCGATCCGGACGAGTCGCGCCAGGGCGAAGTGGTCAACGAGACGGTCGCGCTCGAATCGGCCGACCAGGCCGTCCGGCTGATCCAACGGCACGTCCAACCGCGACGCGTGAACCTGAAGGCGGCCCGAATCATCGTCGCCGGCGGCGGAGGGTTGGGCAGCAAGGAAAACTTCCACCTGATCCAGCAGTTGGCCGGGGCCGTCGGCGGGGCCGTCGCCGCCAGCCGCGCCGCCGTCGACAGCGGATTCATCAGCCACGACTACCAGGTCGGCCAGACCGGCACGACCGTCCGCCCGGCCTTGTACATCGCCGTGGGCATCAGCGGCGCGGTCCAGCATCGGGCCGGCATGGAAGAATCGGCCAAGATCATCGCCATCAACA
>JAFGFF010000283.1 GCA_016931075.1 Pirellulales bacterium
ACTGCCTGGTTGGCCCCCTTGCCGCCGGGCGCCATGAAGAACCGGCCGCCGATGACCGTCTCGCCCGGCACGGGAATCCGGCCGCCTCGGACGACCATGTCCGTATTGACGCTGCCGACGACGACGATCCGCGGTGTGGTCATGAATGGTTTCCGAAGAGTCTCTTTGAAGGCCGGGTTCCAAACGACGGCCTAGTCGATGGTGCAATCATTTCCGGGGTGAAATCGCACGGAGGCTGCTCGCAAGATCATCGACCCGGCAATCGTCAGAAATCGAGTTTTCGGCCTTCCTGCCCGGTGATGCTAATAACCGCGCTGACCGGCCGCCCAGGATATGCTCCGACTGGGTACAGATTTTCTCCTACCGCAGTGTAGTAGCGCCTCCACAGGACGTCAATTGTTCCGATTGCGCCAGTAGGCCAGAGTGTCGGCGACGGTTCGTTCGAGGGGGATTTCTGGTTGCCAGCCGGTCAGGGTGGTTAGTCGCACGATGTCGGCGATCGGATCCTGTTTTGGGCCAGGCCGGGTTTCGAGAATGGCCCGATCGTCGCCGGCCAATCGTCGCAGCAGATCGAGGATGTCGCCCGTCCGCCGGCTTTGGCCGGAACCCACATTGTAGATACTGCCGTTTTCCCCCTTTTCAGCCAGCATCCGGTACGCCCGGACGACGTCTCGCACGTCGGTCACGTCGATCTGGGCGTCGCGTGTGTAGACGCCGACCGGTCCGTGATTGCCCGCGAATTGGCTTGCCCATTGGGGCAACATCATGCACGCGTCCTGGCGCGGCCCGGTATGCTGGAACGCCCGGACGATGACGACGTCGGCCTTGCCCGCGGCGACGTGCTCCAGGGCCAACCACTCGGCGGCCAGCTTCGTCTTGCCATAGCCATGAAGCGGACCCACGGGCGAGTCCTCGGTCACGCGCGGCGACTCGACCGTGACGGGGGCGTAGACGTGACTACTGCTGACAAACAAGACACGCGGACGTGACGGGAGCGAGGCGGCCTGTTCGAGCACCTGCCGGGTGCCCTCGACGTTGACGGCCCAGGCCCGTTTGGTCGGCTCGAGATCGCCGCACTGGCTCGGAACGCTCAAGGCGGCCAGGTGGTAGATCACGTTTGGGGCAAATCGGCGAATTGCCCTAGTGGCTTCGTTGGACAGTCCATCTGGCTGACCCAAGTTCCAGGCGATTAACTCGAGACGCGAGGCGAGCGCCTCGGGGCTCTCGGGCATCCATCGGCCGTCGGGCGAGCATCCCAGCAAAGCGTTGCCCGCGTCGAGCAGGTGTTCGGCCAGAAACCCGCCCACGAAGCCGGAGACTCCCGTAATCAGGGCGCGCTGGATCATGGAACAATTTCAGTCGGCATTCGGCTCACTCGGTGTCCCCGTCGGCCGTCTCGCCGTCATCGTGTTCGTGCGGAACTCGCTTCACGGCGACGAGTGAATCGTCCTCGTCGAGATTCATGATCCGCACGCCCTGGGTGTTGCGGCCGACGGTGCTCACCTCGGCGGCGGCGATCCGCTGGAGTTTACCCCGGGCGGTAATCATCAACAGTTCGTCTTCGTCGGTCACGCGGACGCACCCGATCACCGGACCGTTGCGCTTGGTCGTCTTGATGTCGCGCAAACCCTTGCCGCCGCGACGTTGGGTCCGATAGCTTCGCTGCGAGGAAAGATGTTCCTCCTCCTCGCTGCTGTCGCTATCCGTTCCTTCCCGCGAAGTCTCCGGTTCGTCGCCGGACTGATCTCCCAGGTTCGGACCAAAGGGTGTCCGCTTGCCGTAGCCGTGGGCACAGACGGTCAGCAACGAGGCATCGGGATCGGCCACGACCATGCCGACCACTTCGTCGTCGCCGACTAGGTTGATGCCCTTGACGCCGCTGGAATTGCGGCCCATCGCCCGGGCGTCCGATTCCTGGAACCGGATGGCCATGCCGTTCTTCGTGGCCAGGACGATTTCGTCGCCCGGCTTGGTCACGACGACGTCGACCAGCTCGTCTCCTTCGCGGATCTTGATCGCGATAATGCCGCGGCTCATCGGACGACGGTAGGCTTCCAGGGGCGTTTTCTTGACCAGTCCCTTTCGCGTGGCCATCACGAGAAAATGGTCCGGTTTGTCGAAATCCTTCACCGCCCGGCAGTCGGTAATGTACTCGTTTTCGGCCAGGTTCAGCAGGTTGACCACAGCACGGCCTCGGGCGTCCCGGGCCAACTGGGGCAGGCTGTAGACCTTCTGCCAGTAGACCTTGCCGTGGGTGGTGAAGAACATCAAATAGGCGTGCGTGCTGGCCACGAAGAGGTGCTGGATCGGGTCCTCGTCTTCCGTCTTGGCCCCTTTGAGACCCTTGCCGCCGCGGCGCTGGGCGCGGTAGGCGCTGGCCGGGGTGCGCTTGATGTAGCCGTTGCTGCTGATCGAGACGACCATCGTCTCCTCGGTGATCAGGTCGTCCATGTCCAGATCGCCGATCTCCTCTCCGCTGATCTCGGTTCGCCGCGCGTCGGCGTGCTTGCGCTTCACTTCGCGCAGGTCGTCGCGGATGATGTCGAGGATGTTCTGCCGGTCGGAGAGGATCCGGGTGTACTCGGCGATCTCGTCGAGCAAGTTGCGATGCTCGTCGGAGAGTTTTTCTTGTTCGAGATTGACCAACTGGCCCAGGGTCATCCGCAGGATCGCGTCGGCCTGGACGGGCGTGAGGGTGTAGTTCTCCTGCACGCCACGTTCTTCCTGGAAGATGGCAAAACCGGCGTCGCCCAACGCGCGGCGGAGCATGGCCCCGGGGCACTCGATCTGCATTAGGCGTTCTTTCGCCTCGGCCTGCGTCTTCGACGCCCGGATCACTCGGATCACTTCGTCGATGTTCGCATGGGCCAACAACAGACCTTCGACCGTGTGTTTGCGCTGCCGAGCCTTGGAGAGCAGGAATTGCGTGCGACGACGGATCACGGTGACCCGGTGACGGAGGAATTCCTCCAACAGCTCCTTGAACGACAACACGCGTGGTTTGCCGTCGACCAGCGCGAGAAAGATGATCGAAAAGCTGTCTTGCAGCGGGGTGTACTGGTAGAGCTGATTGAGCACGACGTCGGGATCGGCGTCGCGTTTCAGGTCGAGGATCAGCCGGACCGGCTCCTTCAGATCGCTCTCGTTGCGGATGCCCGAGATGCCGGGGATCTTCCCGTCAGTCACCATCGCGGCGATCCGCTCTTCGATCCGGTCGCGGGCTTGCTGATAGGGGATCTCGGTCACGACGATACGGCTGCGACCTTTATTACCTTCTTCAATGTGCGCACGGGCACGAACGACGATTGTGCTTCGGCCCGTGTGATAGCCGCGGCGAATGCCGTTACGGCCGCAGACCACGCCGCCGGTCGGGAAGTCGGGCCCGGGGCAAATCTCCAGCAGTTCGTCGATCGACACGTCCGGCTCGTCGATAATCTTGACGACCGCGTCGCAGATCTCGCCCAGGTTATGCGGCGGGATCGAAGTGGCCATGCCCACGGCGATGCCGTTGGCCCCGTTGACCAGCAAGTTGGGGAACTTCGACGGCAACACGCTCGGCTCGGTCCGCCGCTCGTCGTAGGTCGGCACGAAGTCGACCGTGTCGAGCTTCAGGTCCTCCAACAACAGGGCCGCGGCCGACGACATGCGGGCTTCGGTGTATCGCATGGCGGCCGGCGGCAAGCCGGCGATCGAACCGAAGTTGCCCTGCTTGTCGACCAGCACGTGCCGCATGTTCCACTCTTGGGCCATGCGGACGAGCGTGGGATAGATGACGCTTTCGCCGTGAGGGTGATAGTTGCCGCTCGTGTCGCCGGAGATCTTGGCGCATTTGACCCGGCCCGCGCCAGGCGTCAGGTTCAAGTCGTTCATCGCCACGAGGATGCGGCGCTGCGACGGCTTGAGTCCGTCGCGCACGTCGGGCAACGCGCGGCTGACGATGACGCTCATTGCGTAGGTGAGGTAGCTGTCCTTCAGCTCTTCCTCGATCGACATGTTCAGCAGGCGACCCTCGCCGTTGCCTTCAGTGCTGCCGTTGCCATCGGCGGCGGACACTTCCTCCGGGGGAACATCTCCGGGCGGATCGGGGGGCTGTGTGGAGTCGGTGGACAAGGGGATTCCTTTCGAAAACCACGTTCGTTTTGAGTCATCGCGCCCCGGCTACCCCAGGCGCGGAAAGTGTTCTCAGGGCAAACCATCAATATACCGATATTGGCCCGTCGTCACAAGCCGACCGACGAGAAAAGACGAATTATAAACTCTATTCAGCAAGGGACTTACGAAGCGATTTTGGCGGGCCCCATCCATCTGGTGTCCGGACAGTTTTCTAACGCCAAATTGGGCCGAAATCGGACCCTTGGCGTGACTGCGATTGCCGGCCTAGAAAAATTCAACTTGCGTTGTATGACATTCGTCATATAATAACGCCTCACGACAATCGTCATAAAAGGAGGCCACACGCCATGGACGTACCGCGAAACCTTCGCCGGCTTTCCAGTAGGGAGCTGGACATCCTGGCCATGCTCTGGCAGCGAGGGCCGCTGACGCTCCGCGAGGCGCATGAAGCGTTCGAGGAGTTCGGCGACCCGGTCGGCTACACCACGATACAGACGCGACTGAATCGGCTGGTCAAGAAGGGTGTGGTCCGCCGGACCGACCGACGGCCGGCCGCCTATGAAGCGGCCGTCGCGCCGAGCGAGGTCGGGGCCCAGGATCTCGACACGCTTCTGGATCGCGTTACCCAAGGCCGCCTAGTGCCCCTGGTCGCCCATTTCCTGACCCAGCACCGGCTCTCGCCCGACGAGATCCAGGAGCTGAAAAGCCTGATCGACACGGCCGAGACCAAATGGAAACAGTCGGGGCATGGCCCGTCGTCCGCTGGCCCTGGTCCTTCGAAAACCCGTTCCCGAGGGCCCTCGAAATGAACGCAACATCGCACGAGATTCTCGCCGTCCTCCTTCGGGCAACAATCGCCCTGAGTGTCTCGGCCCTGGTTGTCGAAGGCTTGATTCGCTGGCTTCGGCCACGGTCGATCGTGCTCCAGCGAGCAGCCTGGCTGCTGGTGCTCGTCCAGGGAGTCGTCTGGGGTAGCATGTCCTTGAACGTTCCCTGTCCGGCGTGGCTTGTTTCGACGAACAGTGGGACGGAGAACGAGGTCGCCCCAGCGATCCCGGCTGAAGTCACCTCCGTGCCGCTCGATATGCCGTTTGTGGTTGGTGGAATGCCCGACACGACCATCATCGAGTCACCTGGTCTGCAATCGGACGAAGTCGATTGGCGTCGCGCGCTGCTCCTGACCTGGATCGTTGGAATGGTTGGGCTCACGACCTTGTGGCTGGCCGCCTATGGGCGGTTTCTATTCCGGTGTGCGGGCAGCCGGCCGGCCAGAGAGGCCTGGGCGGCCGAGTGGGAGGCCCTGTTGGCCCGGGAGGGCGTCCGGCGCCGCATCCCGCTTCACGTCTCGGACCGGATCGGGCCCGTGCTCTGTTGGACGCCGTGGGGCTATCGGCTGGTCGTGCCCTCGGGTTTGTGGTCCGAGTTGAATCCAGACCAGCGCGCGGCCGTTCTGTCGCACGAGTTGGCCCATTTTCGTCGCGGCGACCTCTGGAGAAACCTGGTGGCCCAGTCGCTGGGCCTGGTCCACTGGTTCAACCCGGCCGCGTGGTGGGCAGCCAGCCGGTTCGTCGCCCTAGCCGAATGGGCCTGCGACCGCGAGGCGGCCGGACGACATCCGACCGGGCCGGTCGAGTACGCCCGGGCGCTGCTCCGCGTCGGCGCGGGCCGCGATTCCTTCTCCCCCTGTGCCGCGACAGTCCGGGGCGGTTCCCTGGCCGTGCGGATTCGTCAACTTCTCACCGTCTCGTCATTGGAGGATTCGATCATGAAGAAAACGCTTGTTGCAATTGTCATCCTGGCCATGCTGGGGCTGAACGTGTTCCGCGTGCAGCTCGTCGCGCAGGAACCAGAAGGCGGGTTGCCTATCGCCCCTACCGCCCCGCTCGAGCCGTTGCCGGGCAACACTTCGGCTCCTCCCGGGAATACGAAACATGTTGCATCCTATTCCGGTGTCGCCGGATCCTACGTGATCGAACCGCCGGACGTCTTGAAGCTTCAATTGGATAAAATGGTTCCCCGTCCTCCTTACCGGGTCTCCGCCTATGACGTGCTCCAGGTTTTCGCGACGGGAGTCTCACCCGAGTTCCCCATCAGCAATTTCTATCTCGTCGAGGCCGAGGGCACCATCGACCTGGGGCCAACTTATGGCCGGGTCAAGGTCGCCGGCAAGACGATCGCTGATATCACTAAGATTGTGGAGGTGAAACTCTTGGAGATGTATGCCAAACCGAAAGTCAGTGTCCAGTTAGCCCGGGCTACGAGTTTCAATCCGGTGACGGGCAACTACCTGGTCGGACCCGACGGGACGATCAATCTTCGCCAGTACGGGTCGGTCCATGTCGCGGGCAAGACGGTCGCGCAGGCAGCCAAGGTGATCGAGGGGCAACTCCAGAAATCGCTACAAGACCCCGTGGTTTCGGTCGATGTAACCGCGATCAACAGCAAGGTCTATTACATCATCACGCTGGGAGGCCCTGACAAGGGGGACAGTGTTGATCGGGTGCCCTATACGGGCAACGAGACCGCACTGGACGCACTAGCCCAATTGCAGGGCATCACCCAGATCTCGGGCAAGCATCTCTGGATCGCCCGACCAGCCTCGGCAAAATCCGAACCCGGCGTAAAAGAGCAAATCCTTCCAATCGACTGGGCCGCACTCGCCCGGGGAGCCGGCGGGTCGTCGAATCCCGAAATTCGGTCCGGCGATCGACTCTATATCTCCGACAAGCCTCTCACCGAACTCACGCAAGAACCATCGCGCTTACGCAGTCCACCCAGCGGGGCCTCTGCACCTCCGACGAGACGCTGACCGGAGTGATTCGATCGGATGTGGTTTCCATATCCTGAGCTTGCTAAGCCCATGGCTAAGGGCCATGTTTTCAAGGGGTTGTTGGTGCAGAGTGGCGTTCTCCGTCGGGTTCGACTACGATGAGAGGGACAATGGCTGCCTCTTGGTGGCCGTCCATTTCCCCCTGGAGGACCCGCCATGAAACTCACTGCTTTTCTTGCCTTGTCGCTGACGCTTTCTGGCAATTTGCAACCCCTGTCCGCTGCCGACTTGGAAGATTTAGCCACGATGCGGGACTTGACGTCGCATCGGGCGTCGAGCCATGACAGGACGGGCGGAAACGATGACAACGTGACGGCCCTGGCCCCCGGGGCGACGCACGTCCTGCTCGACACGGCCGGGCCGGGGCGAATCAATCATATCTGGTTCACCGTCTCATACTTCCGCAACCACTCGACCTTCCTCCGCGATCTGGTCGTCCGCATCTACTGGGAAGGTAGCAAAGCGCCGTCGGTCGAAGTGCCCTTGGGCGATTTCTTCGCGCTGGGCCACGCCAAAACCTACCGTGTGCGCTCCGCGCCGGTCGCCGTTGGCTACGACGACCGGGCGTTGAACTGCTACTGGCCGATGCCGTTTCATAAACACGCCCGGGTGGAACTCTACAACAACGGCCGGCGGAGTCTCCGGCGGATCTACTACAACCTTGATTACGAGTTGGGACCGATCGGCCCCGACCAGGCGCTGTTCCACGCCATGTACCGGCGAGACAGGAACCTGCGGACCCAGGTGCAGGCGGGCAACACGACCGGCAAGGACAACTATGTCATTCTCGACACGTCGGGCCGAGGGCAGTACGTCGGGTGCGTCCTGTCGGTCGACGCCCAGCCGGGCGGATGGTGGGGCGAAGGCGACGAAATGATCTTCATCGACGGGGAAAAAACTCCCAGCATCATCGGCACGGGCTCGGAAGACTACTTTTGTGATGCCTGGGGCTTCGACGCCCCGTACAGCTATCCGTTCTATGGTGTGCCTCTGCTCAAAAAGACGGGCGGCGGGGGCGGATTGACGACGGCCTACCGGTGGCACATCCCCGACCCGGTCCGGTTCACCAAGCACATCCGCGTGACGATGGAGCACGTCTACAAAGAGGGCGTGGTGAACGACTACACGACCGTGGCCTACTGGTATCAGGACAAGCCGATCGCCCGGCGCGACCCGTTGCCCGTGGCCGAGAAGAACCACCCTCGCCAACCGCCGGCCAAGCCCGGCCCGACGACGTTCGACTTGCTGGGCAGTGAACTTGAACCGATTGCCCGGGTACGAGGGCTGGACGCGCGAATGGTCACGACCGGCTATCGCAGCGGTTTTGCCGAAGGGGGCTATTTGCGGATCGCTGCCCCGACCGGCCAGGTTGAAGTTCCGATCCGCGTGCCGCGCGACGGCGATTACCGTGTCCTGCTCAAACCGGCCAACACCCTGGTCACCGATGGTCTGAAAGTCACCTTTCGTGGCGCGAAGCCCCATAAGGTCACTCGTTCACCCGGCGACCAGGGCAAGCTCCGCCCGATCGACTTGGGCGCCGCCTCATCGAAAGACAAGATGCTCGTCCTGATTTTCGAGGGCAATCCGGTGATCGGTCTCGACTTGATTCAGGTCCGACCGGCGAAGTAGAGAGGCGACAGAACCGATTGCTCGGCCCAATCTAGGCCAGCGCGCCGGTCAGGAGGCGGAAGTCGGCGTCGGAGCGGAGGGGATCGAAGTCCCTTTCGGTGGCGACCTGGTCGCGGAAGTTGGGATCCATGACCAGGGCCCGAGCCAGGTGGGCCAGGGCGAGCGATTTGTCGCCGGCCAGGCTCAGGTAGCAGGCCAGATTGTAGTGGGCGATGGCCTCGCTCGGCTCGGCGGCGACCGCTTCTTCCAGTGCGGCGATAGCCAGGTCGATCTGTCCGATCCGCTTGTAGCACCAGCCCAGCGAGAGCCAGACGTGCAGGTTGCCCGGGGCGATTTCGGCCGCCTGCTCCAGACAAAGGGCCGCGTCGCGCAGGCAACCCAGGGCGATCAGGGCGTCGCCGCGGAGG
>JAFGFF010000284.1 GCA_016931075.1 Pirellulales bacterium
CCACCTCGCGGTAGTAGAGCAAATCGAACCGTGCCCGGCGAATCGTCTCGACCACGTCGCCGAACCGCCCGGCCCAGGGCAGGAAACCGATTTCCGTGCCGGTGAACTGACCTCGCAACAACTCGACGCTCGGTCCGGGGCATACGACCGTGAACTCGAACCGTCCGCGTTCGATTCGCTCGAGCAGTCCTTGCATCGAACGCAGAAAGACGCTTTCGCTGCCGGCCGTCACGACCAGACCGATCCGCCGTCGGCTGCCGCTGCCCGATGGAGTCTCGTCGGGAAAGCAATGGGCGAACACCCGGGCGTAGGATTCCTTCAACGGCCGGACGTCGGTTTTCGTAAAATGAAAATTGTACGGCGGCAGTCCCCCGGCGTGGACCAGCTCGGCCGGATCGAGCGTCAACCGCGCGTCGGCCAGCCGGTTCAACGCGTTGAGCAAACACCGGTTGAGCGCGGCCTCTTGTTCCGCGCTGTCGAACAGTGTTGGATAGGACACGGCCGCGCGGAGCGTCCAGAGCGGGGCGTCGGGCCGCAATTGGGCGGCTCGGGCGAACGCAGCCTGGGCCTCGTCATGTCGCTCTTGAGCGGCCAGGGCGCTCCCCAGGTTGAAATGGGCCTCGGCATAGTCAGGCCGAGAGGCCAAGGCCAGGCGGTACTCGTCGACCGCTTCGTCAAGCCGGTGTTCGCCCTGCAACAAGTTGGCCAGGTTGAATCGGGCCGCCGCGAAGTTTGGGTTGAGTTCAACCGCCCGACGCAACGCGGCGATGGCCTCGTCCGTCCGACCGAGCAGGGCCAGCGTGTTGCCCAGGTTGTTGTGGGCTTCGGCCAGCTCGGGCAAAAGCCGAACCGCCTGGCGATAGGCCTCGACCGCCGCGGCCAGCCGGCCGTGGGTTTTGAGCAGTCCGGCCTGTTCGAAATGGAGCTGGCCCAAGTCGGGCCGCAATCGGACGGCGGCCGTCAGATGCGCAAGCGCCGCCTCGGTCCGGCCGGTCTGCTGTTCCAACAGTCCGAGCAACCGCAGGGCGTCGACTTGCTCAGGTTCCACCTGCAACACGGTCCGGTAGGCCCGTTCCGCCTCGTCGAGCCGCCCGGCCTGATGATCGGCCAAGGCTGCGGGCAATAACGTCGCAGCAACGGAATCGCCGGGGCCAGAATCACCGGGACCGGACATCGACAAATGGCTCTCCCATCCGGAAAACACGGTCTACTATTCACGAACCGGGGACCGTTACCGTGAGCAGAAAAATGGACATGATTTACAGGATGAACAGGATGAAGGTTTATTCAGTCCATTTCCAGATTCCCGCACTCCACCATTTCACCCACGTCACGGCGAGGCAACAGCCCATACAAAAATCCTGTTCATCCTGTAAATCATGTCCATTTCTTCTCGGCAAGCACCGGCGTGCGTTCGTGCAACGCGGAAAAGATGATTATTCATGTACGATCATGGAGGCGGTCACGATTTCGTGTGCGTTTGCTGATAGATGGCCTGCAAGAGGCTCTGGACGTCCTTGTATTTCTGTTTCGCCTGCAACGCGGCGTCCAACAAGCGGCGGGCGTCGCTTTCGCTATGGCCCAGGCCGCGGAGGACTTCGAACGTCTCGGAAACGACGTCGGGCTGGACGTCGGCTTCGACCTCGGTCCGGGCGACCATCAGGGCGAACTTGGGCACCTTGCGCCGGAGCTTGGCGACGATCCGCTCGGCCATGGCCGGCCCGATGCCCGGCAGCCCGGCCAGGCTCTTCGCGTCCTGTTCCTCGATCGACGTGGCCACCTCCTTCACCGGCCGGACCATCGCCCTAAGGGCCTTTTTTGCCCCCACACCGTCCACCGAACAAAAGAGTTCAAAGAACTCGCGTTCCGGCTCGGTCAGGAATCCGATCAACCGGGGCGTGAGCCGACCTTGCATCGGGTTGCCTTCGAGATACTCGATCGTGTGCAGGCTGACCTCGCGGCCGACCTCCGATTGGAGCTGGCGGCGCGTGAACTCGGGGATGAGGACCTCGTGCTCCATCGGGCCGACGCCCAGCGTGAGCGCGTCGTCTCGCAATGCCACAAGCCGGCCGGTGATTTTGGTGATCATGGGTGCCTTTTCACGTTCTGTAGGAAGCGACTCCTGTCGCCGAAAGCGAATCAGTCTGCCATCATTCGGCGACAGGAGTCGCCTCCTACAATTTCATGTCTACGTATGCAATGTCTGAGGAACATCCTTGAGGTAACAGTGACACAGGGCGATGGCTAGGGCGTCGGCCACGTCGGGTGGGTCGGGCGGCTCGGGCAGGCCCAGCTCTCGCTGGATGGCCCGTTGGACTTGCTGCTTCGACGCGTGGCCCGAGCCGGTCGTGATCTTTTTGACTTGCGTGGCCGAGTAGTGGACTACGGGGATGCCGGCCTGGGCGGCGGCCAGACAAATCACGCCCCGGGCGTGGCCCATCAGGATGGCCGTCTTGGGCCGATCGTAGTGCGAATAAAGCTCCTCGACCGCCATGACCTCCGGTTTCAAGGCGGCGATCACGTCGGCCACGCCGTCGTGGATTTCGGCCACCCGGGCGGTGATCGACCCCTTCGCCCGTCCCCGCACCACGCCCGCCTCGCACAGCCCCGCCTTCCGCCCCGCCCAATCGAGCACGGCGTAACCGGTGATGTTCAGGCCGGGATCGATGCCGAGGATACGCATGTGGAGGATAGTGGCTGGTGGTTAGTGGTTAGTGGTTAGTGGTTAGAGCAGGTCGTGTCCGTCGGGTGGCCAGGATAGCTTTGCTATCCTGGGGCCGTTAGGCCCAAGAGGCGTTCGAGAACGTGCAAGGTTTTCCCACCACCTCTTGTCGCTGCGCGACCCCGATAGCACAGCTATCGGGGCTACCCTCTGTCTTACACACAATGCGTTTCTACCGCTGCCACCCCGTTCCGCCGGGGCGGTCTTCCAGGGTGATGCCCAACTCGCCCAGGGCGTCGCGGATGCGGTCGGCGGTGGCGAAATCCTTGTTCTTTCGGGCGTTGGCGCGGATCTCGATCAACAGGTCCATCAGGCCGCCGACCAGGTCGTCGTCCGCTTCGGCCGGGGCTTCGACCGGTTTGAGGAACAGGCCCAAGGCCGAGCCCAATTCGCGAAGCGTCGTCGCGCCCTGTTTCAAACTGGCCAGCGCCGCGTCTTTCCCGTCGGTCGAGGCTTCGAGCTTCTCCTGGTCGACGAACTTGTTGAGCCGGCGGACCAGGTCGAACAGCGCGGCCGTGCCGCCGCCCGTGTTAAAATCGTCGTCCATCGCGTCCAGAAACGCCTGGCGGTGCTTGGCCACGTCGGCGAGCAGGGCGTCCTTGCCGGGTTTGAAATCACCCTTCTCGCGTGTTTCGGCCGCCGCCAGATCATAAAAGCTCTCGCCGGCGACGCGCTCGTAGCGTTGGAAGAAGCGATAAAACGTCTCCAGGCCCGTGCCGACCTCTTCGATCCGGCTGTTGCTGAAGTCGATCGGGCGGCGGTAGTGGGTCGACAGGAGGAAGAAACGGATCGTCTCGCCGGGGAAAACTTCGAGCATCTCGCTGAAGGCGCTGGAGCCTTTCGACTTGCTGATCTTGCCCGCCTCTTGGCTGGCCAGGTCGCCCTCGGTGGCCGTGCGGGTGTTCCGCCCGCCGACCTTGCCGACCTCGTCGGAGGCCTGCATCAGGCCGTTGTGCATCCAGTATTTGGCCATCGGGCAGCCGTGGGCCGATTCGCTTTGGGCGATTTCGTTTTCGTGGTGCGGGAAGACCAGGTCGAGCCCGCCGCCGTGGATGTCGAATGTCTTGCCGAGGATCCGGCCGCTCATGGCCGAGCACTCGATGTGCCAGCCGGGCCGGCCGTTGCCCCAGGGGCTGGGCCACGAGGGTTCGCCGGGCTTGGCCGACTTCCACAGGGCGAAATCGGCCGAGTTCCGCTTCAGCCGGATGTTCTCGCTCAACTCGCACTGCATGGCCTCGACCGACCGGCCGCTCAGCTTGCCGTAGTCTTTCGATTTCGTGACGTCGAAATAGACGTCCCCTTTCGACTCGTAAGCAAAGCCCTTGTCGACCAGCGTTGCGGTCAGGCGGATGATCTCGTCAATGTTGTCGGTCGCCTTGGGAAAATGGTCGACCGAATCGACGGCCATCGCCCGGAGGTTTTGCATGTAGTCGGCCGTCATCTCGGCGGCCAGCTTTTCCATGGGCATACCGCGATTGGCCGACTCGGCGATCAGCTTGTCGTCGACGTCGGTCACGTTGATCACGAACGTGACGTCGTAGCCCGAATAGACCAGGTAACGCTTGATCGCGTCGAAGATGACCGGCCCGACCATGTGGCCGATATGGCTCGGCTTATAAACCGTCGGCCCGCACAAATACATGCCCACCTTGCCCGGGCTGACCGGCTCGAAGGGCTCCTTGGTTTTCGACAACGTGTTGTAGACTCGGATCATGGTACTTCGTGGGATAAGGAAGGGATACTTTATTGATTGTCAAAGGAAGGGAACCGCGGATGAACGCAAATCAACGCAGATAAGCAGAAGAATAAGTATGATTGTGTTGGATATCTTTTCGCTTCTGTGTTTTCAAACATCACTTCTAATTTTCATTATTTGCGTTTATCCGCGTTCATCTGCGGTTCCCTTTTCAGTTCGTTTCGTTTTCCAGCAAGACGATACACTCCGCGGCGATGGCTTCTTTTTGGCCGATTGGGCCGAGGGCTTCAGCCGTTTTGGCTTTGAGGTTGATGCGATCGGGCGGGGTGTCGAGGAGCCCGGCGATACGGCGGCAAATGGCGTCGCGGTGGGGGCCTAGCTTGGGCGATTCGGCGAAGACGGTGCAGTCGAGGTTGATCAGCCGCCAGCCGGCCTGGCCCACTCGGGCGTAGGCGGCGGTGAGCATCTCGGCCGAGTCGCGTCCCCGGTTGGCCGGATCGGTGTCGGGGAACATCTGGCCGATGTCGCCCAGCCCGGCCGCCCCGAGCACCGCGTCGGTCACGGCGTGCAACAGGACGTCGGCGTCGCTATGCCCAACGGCATGGGCGTCGTGGGGAATCTCGACCCCGCCCAACACGAGCGGCCCACCCTGCGCGAGCCGATGGCTGTCATGCCCTAGTCCAACCCGAATCGTGGCTCCATCCTCCGTGAAAACGCCGGGAAATCAGACTCCTCGCGGCGGATTATACCCGGACTGGCAGGCTCGGACAACGCGAGGTAGCCCCCTGTCCCGCCCAATCCCCCTTCTTTTCGTGCTTTCGTACTTTCGTGTTTTCGTGATTCTTATCGCTTTTGGTGTTCCATCGCGTCTTGCGTTTTTTGACCACGAAAGGACGAAAGTACGAAAACACGAAGAAGGCGGAGCGTTCGGAACCCCCTTCGGGCCGATTACATTCTGCTTGCCCGCCCCCCCAAAACGCTGGTATCATAAGGGGGCCGGTGGGAGGAGGGGTGGTCCTTCACGTCAGTGAGGAGAAGGAGGCAATCATGACGGAGGCAGAAGAGCATTCAACGAATGGGAAACCGTCGGATCCGGCGACGCAGAAGAAGGTGAGCACCTCAGTCCGACTGATTGAAGTGTGCATCGCGATAACACTTGGTGGAATTCTCCCCGTACTCCTCTTTACACTTACGGGGCATCATGAGGGACCGAGACGGAGCCGTTGCTTGAGCGCTCTCCAGCAGATCGGTATCGCCCTGCACAATTACCACGATGTCTATCACTCGTTTCCGCCCGCGTACACCGTCGACGCCAAAGGTCGACCGATGCACAGTTGGCGGGTGCTGCTTCTGCCTCACATGGAATACGGGGACCTATACGCGAAGTTCCGAATGGATGAGCCCTGGGACAGTCCACACAATCTTGCAGTTGCCCATAGCAATCGGTTGCCCATCTTCTTGTGTCCTTCAGACAGAGAAGCCGACCCCAATGATACGAGCTACGTCATGCCCATCGGTCCCGGCATGATCTCCGACGGTCCGACGGCCCATGCAATCAAGGACTTCAAGGATGGAACGCCCAACACGATTGTTGTTGTAGAAATGTCTCGCTCCGGCATCCTCTGGACCGAGCCCCGCGACTGGACTGTGCCCGAGGGCCCGATCCTGCTGAATTCTCCCAAAGGGATCAGCAGCCGCAGCGAGCACCCGGGCGTGGTGAATGTTCTGTATGGCGATGGTTCGGTGAATACGATATCCGAAGGAATCCAATCCGAGTCGCTTCGTGCCATGCTGACCATCGACGGCGGCGAGCCGGTGGAGGAGATGCGGGAGGATTGGTAGGGGCTGTCCTGGAGGTAGAGAGAATAGACATGATTTACAGGATGAACAGGATGGCGGTTTCGCGGTCCTTTTCTCCTGACTGCTGTATGGCTCAATGCCCCCAGGCCGACCGACGGGAGGCCGGTATTCAGGGCTTTTCTTTCATGCCGGGGAGCATTTATCCATGCAGCCATGAATAATGGGGGTGCGGTCCATTTCACGCAAACGGTCCCTCGGTGAAGCCGAAAACTATTGTGGCCTTCGCATGGCGGAGGTAGAATCGCGGACGGCGGCGAGGAGCGCTTTTATTGAATCCTGCATAGTCAATGTTCGTGCTTCACCGCCGATGGGCCGCTTCGCGGCCTGATCGGCTCCCCCGGTTAGCGGGAAACG
>JAFGFF010000285.1 GCA_016931075.1 Pirellulales bacterium
TCCAGCCTTCCGCCCGCGGCGAGTTGGAACTGCCCGACGCGGTCGAACACTCGATGCGCGAGCTGGGTGAACCGTTCCGTGCGGTGACCGTCGAAGCGCCCGTCCTGGACATGAGCAGCCGCGAAGACATCGCCGGCGTGGCCGAAAAACTAACCGGAACCAAGGTGACGCTTTGATCGAATTGGATTGACCTTGTAATACGAGATCGACAAAACAGACCTGGAGGGCCACGCTCCGTCGTGGCCGGGCGAGCCGGAGGAGGCGGCCACGACAGAGCGTGGCCCTCCATGGGTAAGGGATAACTTTCCGAGAAGCTCAGTAGGTGACGCTTTGATCGAATTGGGCTACCGCGGATCGCTGACCGAAACCGACGCGCTGGCCGAGCGCCTGGCGTCGGCCGGGCTGAGGGACCATGCGGCAGCCCAGGCTAAAGCGATACTCTTCGCCCAAGCGGCCGACGTGTTGCCCTCCGACGCTCCGGCCGTCGCGTTTTTCGTGCCCGGTCGGGTGGAAGTGCTCGGCAAGCACACCGACTATGCCGGCGGGCGGACGATGGTCCTGGCCGCCAGCCAGGGCTTCGCCTGCGTGGCCCACCCGCGAGACGACGAGTACGTCCGCGTCACGGCCACCGATCAGGGCGAGGCGGTTGATTTCGCCCTCGACCCGGACCTGGTCCCCCGGTCCGGCCATTGGGCCAACTACCCGATGACCGTCGCCCGACGCATCGCCCGCAACTTCGCCGGGCCGCTGCGGGGCGTTGACCTGGCGTTGGCCAGCGACTTGCCTCCGGCGGCCGGGATGAGCAGCTCCAGCGCGCTGATCGTCGGCGTGTTTCTGGTCCTGGCCCAACGCAATGAACTCAGCCGGCTGCCCGAGTACGTCGAAAACATCCACGACGTGACCGACCTGGCCGGCTACCTGGGCACGGTCGAAAACGGCCAGACGTTCGGCTCGCTGGTCGGCGACCGGGGCGTCGGCACGTTCGGCGGCAGCGAGGACCACACGGCCATCCTTTCCGGTCGCCCGGGCCAGATCAGCCAGTACTCCTATTGCCCCGTGCGGTTCGAACGGGCCGTCGATCTGCCCGACGGGTACACGATGGCCGTCGCCTCCAGCGGCGTCGTGGCCGAGAAGACGGGCCAGGCCATGGCGCGCTACAACGCCGTCTCGCGCCGGGCGGCCGTGCTGGTCGAACTGTGGCGCGAGGCGACCGGCCGGGACGATCCGCACCTGGCCGCCGCGTTGTCCAGCGGGCCCGACGCACCCGAAAAGCTAGCCGACCTGGCCGCCCGGTCGCGTCATGCCGAGTTCGACGCGACGTCGCTCGGCGCGCGGCTGGCCCATTTCGTGGCCGAAAACGATCGGATCATCCCCCAAGCCGGCGACGCCCTGGCCGCCGCCGACCTGGCCGGATTCGGCGAAGCGGTCGACCGCTCGCAACGCGCGGCCGAACAACTCTTGGGCAACCAGGTCCCACAAACGGCCTGGCTCGCCTCCGAAGCCCGCCGCTGCGGCGCCCTGGCCGCCTCCAGCTTCGGCGCCGGCTTCGGCGGCTCCGTCTGGGCCCTCGTCCCCACGCCCTCGGCCGACGGCCTGCTCAACCAATGGTCGGCCCACTACCGCCAAGCCTTCCCCGAGCAGGCCCCCTACGCCCGCTTCTTCACCACTTCGGCTGGGCCTGCTGCGTTTCGCGTGGCGTGATTGGAATGGAAGAACAAACAAAGACTCTCGGCCCTTTATTCTATCGAGGAGGTAGACGTGACAACACGACATCTGCTGCTGACTGTGTTGCTGATGGCTAGTCTATCTTGTTCGCCTGTGTCCGCCAAAACAGCAGTGCCGGTTGTGTTTCTCCCAGGAGGTCCTGCACAAATCCCGAATGCACCAGAACACTCCGAAGTTGTGGATTTCACAATGGATGCCGGGATATTATGGCTGGGATCGCGGGGCATAACGAATGACAGCCAGATCTCCGATGCTCTTTTCGTGTTGTCTTCACAATCCGAATGCTTGTATATAAGCCTACGTGTCCCCAACGCCCCTTCAACAAGCTTAGCGGAGGTTGTATCGACAGTTGAAAGGCTAAGGCGGATCGCGCAGAAGAAAACGCAACGGGATTTCCGCATTGAGATCGTTGTGTGGGTTCCAGATCCTGTCAAATTGAAAATCGCATTGAAGGATGGCGAGCATCCGGTGCGCGACGGCATGGAGGAAAACGCGTGTTCGAAGCCAACAAATCGCAGGGTTTCGCCGGGACATTCGATTGGGAAGACGCCAACGAAATGGGTTCGACGACGATTCTCGCGTACGCAAGGATATATTCCGAGGATACGAATCAACTAGTACCAATTCAGTAGCGTTCGCTAGACGAAAAGGAGACGACAAAGGAATCGAGAGTATTCGTTTCTATCTGCTCCCCACCGTCTTCCATTCAACAAGGCAGAACGATCCATGCCCGACATCATCAAGGTGGGTCTGCTGGTTCAGGACGAGGCGGGCAGGGTGCTCTTTTGCAGGAAGAAACACTCTACGTCGTTGCTGATTTTGCCCGGCGGCCGGGTCGAACCGGGGGAGACGGACCGGGAGTGCCTGGACCGGGAGTTGGCCGAAGAGCTTGGGCAAGTGACGGCCCGGCATGTACAATGGGTGGGCGTGTACCGGGCGTTGGCCCATCACGACGACCCGACGGTGCGCAAGACGCTCGAACTCCGGCTCTACCAGGGCCAGTTCGAGGGCACGCCGGTCGCGTCCCGCGAGATCCACGAACTCGTCTGGTTCGGCAAGGACGACGACCCGGGGCTGCTGACACCCATTTTTGTCGATCACATTCTGCCCGATCTTCGTGGGCGGGGGATTTTGTCCTGGTGACCCATGAACATCGAACTACTCGCCCCCGCGAAGGATCGAATTTGTGGGCAAACGGCCGTCAATGCGGGCGCGGATGCGGTTTATGTGGGGCCGGCCAGATTCGGGGCCCGGCGGAACGCGGGCAATAGCGTGGCCGACGTCGCCGCGCTGGTCGAGCATGCGCATCGCTACCAGGCGAGGGTCTATGCGACGGTCAATACGGTACTGCTCGAGCACGAGTTCGACGACGCGGTCGCGCTGGTGCATCAACTGCACGGAGTGGGCGTCGACGCGATCATCGTTCAGGACCTGGGCCTGCTCGAAGCGGATCTGCCGCCCATTCCGCTCATCGCCAGCACTCAGACGCACGCCCATTGCCTCGAACGGGTTCAGTTTCTCGAAGCGGCCGGGTTTTCGCGGGTCATTCTGGCGCGGGAGCTGTCGGTCGACCAGATCGCCCAGATTCGGGCACGCACGACCATCGAACTCGAGGCGTTCGTCCACGGCGCGCTGTGCGTCTGCTACAGCGGGCAGTGCTACCTGAGCCACGCCATCGGCGGCCGCAGCGCCAACCGGGGCGAGTGCGCCCAGCCCTGCCGAAAGCGATACCGGCTGGTTGACGGCCAAGGCCGGACGCACGCCGAGGGCTATCTGCTGTCGATGAGGGACCTCAACCGGATCGACCTGTTGGGCGATCTGTTGGACGCCGGCGTCACGTCGTTCAAGATCGAGGGCCGCCTGAAGGACGAGGCCTACGTGGCCAACACGGTGGCCGCCTATCGGCTCGCCCTGGACGCGTGCCTGGCGGCTCGGAATCTGCCCTGCTGCCCGGACCGGATCACCCACGCGTTCACACCCGACCTGGACGTCACCTTCCATCGCGGCTACGTGCGGGGTTTCGCCCAAGGCGACGAAACGATGGCCAGCCTCGACGCGCCCAAGGCGATCGGCGCGCCCGTCGCCACGGCCCGGGCGATCGACGGCAACACGGTCCAGCTCGACGCGGCCGAGCCCTTGTCGCCCGGCGATGGGCTGTGCTTCTTCGCGCCCGACGGCAACCTGGCCGGCACGTCCGTGCAAGCGGTCGACGGCGACACCATCGTGGTCAACGACGCCTCGGGCATCGCGCCGGGCACCGTCCTGCACCGGAACCACTCGCGAGAGTTCTACGCGGCCGTGAAAAAGGGCGTTCAACGCCGCGTGCCCGTGCGAATCACGCTCGAAACGCTCAATCTGGGCGCCCGGCTGACCGTCGAGGACTCGCTGGGCAACCGGGGAACGGCCGACTTGGCGGGCCCGCTCGAGTTGCCTCGCAACCGCGAGATGGCCGAGACGCGCTGGAGGATGCAACTCGAGAAGACCGGCGCGACCGAGTTCGTCTGCGAGGCGGTTGAACTGGAGGGCGACGCGCCGTTCGTGCCGGTGGCGACGATGAACGACCTTCGCCGTCGCGGCCTGGACGCCTTGCGAGAAGCCCGGCTCCGATCGCGGCCCCGGCTTGTGCGCGGCGAGACGCGGCCCGTGCCCTGTCTGCCCGAGGTGTTGGACGCCTCGTCCAACATCACGAACACGAAATCGGAGCGTCTTCACCGCGCGTTCGGGGCGAAACGGATCACCCGAGGCCCCGAGGCCGGCTCGCCGCCCGCTGGCGGCCGCGTCATGACCTCGAAATACTGCCTCCGCCGCGAACTGGGCGCGTGCCTCCGCCACCCCTCAGGCAAAACCCTCCCGACGGACCTCTACCTCGTCACCGAAGACGGCAAGGAACGCCTCCCGCTGTGCTTCGACTGCGAGGCCTGCAAGATGCACGCAAGAAAAAGGTGACAGTCACCAAATTTAGGCAAGATTGGAAAGTTACTGCGAGTCTACTCTTCCTATTATTCCCAGATTTGGTGACAGTCACATTTTTCACAGGCACGCGTTGACGCGGTCAGCGATGCCGGCTTGGCGGGCCGCGTGGTTCACGAGGGCGTGGAGTTCGGCAAGATAGTCTCGTCGGTAGGACGGATCGAAAAGGATCCCGCGGTATCGCGGGAGGAGTTGAGGGAACTCCGCCTTAAGCAAGGCGGCCACAGCGGGCCATACCAGGGGACGCGGGTTCAACGCGTCCACCCAGATCGTGTCGATCTCCAGGGCAGCCGCTTGGCGGA
>JAFGFF010000286.1 GCA_016931075.1 Pirellulales bacterium
GACGGTCAGACAAGCACGCGGCCCAACCCGGCCCACGTCTATCTGCACCCCGGCGTGTACGCGGTGACCTTATCAACCAAACACAACGGGCGGACCCTCTCGACGACCAACCGGATCGAGATCGACCGGCCGCCGCGGACCTGGCAGAGCAAGGAGAAGCCACACACGCTGGACGAGTACCTACCCACGCTTCGGGAATACGACCCCTCGAAGCTCGACGGCGTCGCCCTGCGGCAACTCGTGCTGGCCTATCATTGGAAGGTCGAGCAACTGTTGGCCTCCGAAAAGCGATCGCCCAAGACTGACCGGAAGGCTCCATCCGGCAAGAAGGCGGCAAAGGACGATCCAGAGGCAAGTGACGCCGAAACGTATCTGACTCGAGCCGTGGACGCCGGGCAGGCGCCGTTTGTCGGATCTTCCAATGCCGAAGGCGACAACGAGCTTTTTGCCTTGGCCAAGCTCATCGGCCCGATGGCCCGGGCTGAGTTGGGCGATTCGAAGAAGGCGTTGGCCGTTTGGACGGGCGCGGCCCGGCGGATCGGCGATGCGAAACTTCGGGCACAGTGCCAGATCCACGCGGCCGACGTGGCGGTGAACGATCTTTTAGACGCCCAACGCGCAACGACTTGGCTCGACGCGGCGGCGAAGGTGTATGGCACTTCATCCAACGGCGAGGCGCCCAGCCGGTTGGCCCGGGTGCGGGGCGATTATCACGCCCTGCGCGGCGAGGGTCCTCAAGCCCGGGCGGACTACGAACGGGCTCAGCAGGCGCTTGGGGCCGACCGTTCGACCGCCCGGCGGACCGCCCTGAGCGGCGCCCACAGCCGATCGACCGAGGAGTATCTCCGCGCCGGCCAATGGGCCCGGGCGATGGCCGAGCTGGACGCCTGGCAGACCGACTTCCCAGCCGAATCGATTGACGGCTACCTGACGCTCCTCTGGGCCCGCTACTGGTCCGGCCGCCAGAAGCACGCCCAGGTCGTTGCCCTTTCCGAACGCCTCCAAGCCGTCAACCCGACCTCGCCCTACGCCGACCGACTCCTCCTGCTTTCCGCCCGCGCCGAGGCGTCCCTCGGCCGCCGAGACCGCGCCTCGGCCACCCTCCACTCTCTCCTAAAAGACTACCCCGGCAGCCCATTGGTGCCGGAGGCGAAGGAGTTGTTGAAAGAAATTGAACCATAGAATGTAGGGAGGGGCGTACTTGCTCCTCCAGATTCAACAGCATGACTGCTATTTATCAAGAACATTAATGCATCCTGACCCGATCGGATTCATCGTTGCGCTATTGATATTCGCTGCTCTCGCCGTATGGTTTTGGCAGCAAGCACGTGCGCGAAAACGATTTGCAGCAACTATCATGAGGCTATCCCGGAGTGGATGCGACATGGTGGGCGGAAAGCCCGTAGATTATTGGCTGGATGTTCTCAATCAAGACACGACTCAGCCAATTTATGCCATATCCACGACCGTGTTGATGTACAGAGAACATGATTTCTTCTTCGTCGACGGGCAACTGATGTGTTGGACAGGGGGAAAGGGTTGTGCATGCCAAATGACACCAGGATTTTTCCTTGTTGCAGTCGGACAGTCTGCTGTGAGTCTCTTGGCGGAACAAGAGCACATTTTTCGGCACATTACCGGATCCACAGAGTTGGCGATCTTCTCTGTCTATCAGTGGGCGCGCTTTGCTCGGTCGCTGAAAAAGGACTTCAAAAGGCAGCCTTGAACTTTTAGAAGGGCAGACGGTTCTTCTTTATGAATATAGTCCTACATTATGCTCGGCAGGTTCTGTGATGCGAATCCCTCAGACCGGATCTCTTGCTTTCTTCTTCCTGGCATTCTCCACAGTAGTCGATGTAGCGGGCGTCCACGCCGTCACCTTGACTGTCGAACTCACGGGCGGCGAAAACATCACCTCGGTTGGGGCCATCCAGCGCTGGGATCGCGACGGCAACCCGACGAGGAAGGTCGATCCGAAGGCCCAGATCGACAAGCCCCGGGTGGATGCCAAGGCGGTCAAAAAGGGGCCGGGGAGGTGGGTGTTCGAGGGATTGAAGCCGGGCAAGTACGATCTGGTGTTGATGGGGCCCGAGCGGGTGCGGATCGAGGGGTGGCAGTACGCACCGGTGCTCGAATTCGATCCGTTCGTCGCGGCCACGGCGAAGCCGCCCGAGGCGGCCCGGGCGTTTATCGACGAGCATATCCGCAAATCGCCCCACTACGAGAACAAGGTCGTCCCGCTGGCCATGGCGGGCGACGAAAAGGCGGTCCGCGTGCTGGTCATGCTGCTGCGCGACCTGCCGACCAGCTACACCAAAGGAGCCGGCACGCTCCGGTTCGAAATCTGGCAGTACACCAACCAGTACGGCGGCTGGGTCAAGGGAAAACGCACCCGCGTGATGCACCGCATCCTGATGCAAGTGGCCGCCCTTCGCCGCTGGACCTGGGCCTGGGACCCGAAGCTCGGCGGCATCGAGGTTGGCTTGACATCCGCTCGTCTCGAATACACCGTTCCCGACGTTGAGAAACTCAAAACACTGCCGGGGCTGCTTCCGTATTGACTTATCCCCTTCCGAGGCGACTGAATAAGGAAGAACACTAATCTCTGCTAATCGACGCTAAAAAACTTCTCTGAAAGGATTAGTGAAGATTAGCGAGGATTAGCGTTCCTCTTCTGCCTTTTGTTCTTCCTTGCGTTCCTCTCTGTGGACGTCTCAGGTGGGGACGCGTTGCCTTGGGGCAACGTGCCGGTGGAGGCTTGGCGAATGGGGAGAAGGGCCAGGCCGACCGTAAGGCGTTGTCAGCACGCCACTTCTGACGCCTATCACACTCCCCCGCCGCCCACGTCTCTCGGGATCGGCACCCGCTTTGCTCTTCTCTCGGGCGGTCTGGCGGCCGGAGAGCCTTGGTCCCCTCGGGCTCTCCGGTCGCTGGGCATGCTTGTCGCCATCGGACCCAAGTCCGGCTCCTTTTGTTGTTGTTTCCGCCCGGTGGTCTGTCGATGCACGCACGTGAACTGGTCGAACTAGCGGCGTTGGTCGCCGCGCATGGGCCTACGCTGATCCAGGACGAGGTCGTCGTTTCCGACTCGGCCATCGAGGAGTATTGGGCCGCGTCGAAATGCCGCCTGGACCGTTGGGCGCACCGGCTCCACGCGATGCCGACCGACGGCAACGAGGTCGCGACGGGCTGGCACGAAACGACCTGGCCGGCTCAGCGGACCGTGTTCGAGGAAATCTTTACCGGCGAACTGCTCGCCCGGGTGATCACGGCCGTGTCGAGCGCCTACGACCGGCGACGTCGGACCGAACAAATCAACCCGGTTGCGCGGAGCATTTTGCTTGCGCACTTGGAAGCCCGAAATCGGGCCCTGTATCACCTGGTCCGAGGCTCGGCCATTCGGGCGGAAGAGGCCTTTCGGCTCGACCGGCTGCGGCGCCGGGTCGAACGGTGGATCGACATGCTCGTGGGCCTGGTGGCCGACGACGAAGATTTCGACGAGTTGGCCATCGAGCCGCAACGGGCGCGGGATTTCGGCGAGGACCTGCATTATCGCCACCGGATCCGCGGCGCGGCGCAGGCCTGGCCGCTGATCCAGGTGTCGCTGCGAGGCGCCTTCCAGCGGACGCTTTCGCCTGAGAGCCCCAACGGCGATCTGAACGCCCGAATCGCCGCGGCGGTGATTTCGTGCTTCCCGGCCGATCTGTTTGACTCGACGGGCGTGTTCCGGTCGCTCTGGATGGTCCGGCTGACCCACGGGGCGGACGACGCCAAGGGAATGGTGGACGATCTGCTGACCCCCTCCCCACCAGCCATGTCCGCCGAGCCCGAGGGACTCGACGTGATGCTCAACCGGCTCCGTCGGTTCGGGGCCTGTTGACTTGATAGGGATCGGGTTGAGTTCCCCGACTCCCTCCCCTCCAAACCGGACGTGCGGATTTCCCGTATCCGGCTCTCCGGTCGATGGTATTACCATCGAGTGGATTGAACAACCAGGTCACAGGCCGTTATCAGACCGAACAGCCCGTGATTGCTGAAGAAGTCATTGGGCCAGCGTTGATGGGCCTGTCGCGGACAAGACGCGGGGACGGGCCCGAATGGCGGTGGGAAGGAGTATGGCATGTGACGCAAGATTGCGCCCGACGCGTCCCGACTGCCGCCGTGGGGACGTGTCTGTCGATCGGGGCCAAAAAACGTCACCCACAACCTCGTCGGACAACCGCCGGCATTCACTTCGATGGACAAAAAAGAGACTTCGGCAATCCCAAAGAGCCTTGCCTGGCCTCGCCACATCCTTCCTGGAATTGCTAGATTTGGTGCCTGGCACCTTTTCTATCGCTCTTCCCCCGTTGGGAGGAAATCGCTAGACTCCGCCCTGCTTCTATCTGGGCGGTGGCTGTTGGGCTGACGCGA
>JAFGFF010000287.1 GCA_016931075.1 Pirellulales bacterium
TCGCGTCAGCCCAACAGCCACCGCCCAGATAGAAGCAGGGCGGAGTCTAGCGATTTCCTCCCAACGGGGGAAGAGCGATAGAAAAGGCGCCGGGCACCAAATCTGAGAATTCTAGGCAAGATAGGGCGTGACGTGGATCTTCCAAACCTAGGTTACTGTCCCCTTTTGAAAAACTACCGATGGCGATTCCATGCCAGGGCCAAGGGGGCCGCGGCGAGGCGAACCAGGGGCACGAACAGGATGACGATGGAAAGGAGGAACTGCCACGGGGCCCAGGGGCTGGGCAGATACCACCGAGCCAGCCCAACCAGGGTCAGGACGGCCGCAAGCCAAACGACCGGCAAGAGGATGATCCAGCGTGGTTCGAATACTCGGTGTCGATGGAGCGCCGAGAGGGTCCACGCTCCCAAGACCAGTTTGAAGGCCGCCACCGCGCCGAGCACCCACGGCAACGTGGCCAGGCCGAAGTCGTGATAGTCGGAATGGGCATGCAGCCAGCCGGCGACGAAACACACGATCGCCAACACCACGCCGAATCCCCCGGCGGCCGTGCTGATGAGCCAGCGCCGGCCGGTCAATCCGATGCACATGTTGACCAGCAGGGGCTTCCAGACGCCCAGAATCACCAGGACCAGACCGGCCACGACTGGCAGTGCAGCCCGCTGTACCGGAGACATATCCCCGGTGACGAACCGCCACTGGGCTGCCAGTGTCGCCCAACCGTTGAGTGCCGTCATGAGGATGAGGCACGCAACGAGCGTGATGGCCAGCGCAACCAGGCCGGCTCGGGTCGCGGCGCGGAACTTGGCGGCGACCAGGGTCTTGGAGGTCAACGGTCGCGTGCCCAGGAAGGCGGTAAGCGCGACGTTCTTCGCATTGGGGCCACATCGTCCGAAGAGTCCCCCGGTCACGGGCGCCACCCACAGCGGCACGAGCAGCAGGAGCAACGGAGAACGCAACGGCGACTCGGGCGCGAGCATCGGGTTGAATTGACTGAAGATCACCATGACCGACGCCAGCAGGACTCCGAGAACGGTTAGCACCCACGTCCCTATCGCGTTGCGGCGCGTTTCGTACCATACCTGGGCCTGCTCGGCCGAAGGGAATGACGGCGGCTGTCCGACGAAGCCGCAGGTGATGTATTTGGCCCGGCTCGACAACCACGTCCCCACGGCGGCAAACGTCGGAACGCATCGGGTGCATTCCCTTGCCGCATGTCTGGTCCTTTCCCATAACCACCGCCAATCGGGCTCGTCCCCTCGTCTGGCCCGCGACAGACCCCGCACGGCCGTGACGTAGGCCAGCGGGATAGTAGCGGCCAGCCCCATCGTGATGGCATTTGCCGAGCAGCCGCTCGCAATAGCAATGGCAACCAGCGCGGTGGCCGCGATAGTCGCGCCCGTCGCCACGACCAGACGCATCCAAGGCAGCGCGAACGGCCGCCATGCCAGGGCCTGAAACCAGGCCATTGTGGTGGCCAGAATGAGCGCCGGCCACAAACGCGGTACGACGAAGCCGCCCGGGCGGAAGACGAGCTGCACCACGGCGACCCACATCAAGGCAATCGCGCATGTCCCGTACAACATCGGCCAACCCACCAGGGCACACGTGGTGCGAGGTTGGGTGAACATCCGGGCCGGGAACATCGAAGCCCTGCCTGCCAGGTCGGCCTCCATGGCGTAGGCAAACCGGGGGAACATCACTGCCACGAACGGAACGGCCACGACAATCCGGGCCACGACATAGTGATGGCTGTCCGGAAGCAAATGGGAAAGAACCACGATGACCGGAAAGGCAATGATTCCGCCGGTTACCATCCAGCGGTGTTCTTTCCAGAAATACCAGGCGGTCGCGGTGGCTGGATGCATGGGCTATTCTCCGTTTTCTCGTAGACGCGGCGTCTCGCCGCGTTCAAAAAAAGCGGCATTCTCTAAAGCGGCGAGACGCCGCTTCTACTACAAAGTCGCGTTCTCGCCGCGTTCAAAAAAGCGGCGGGACGCCGCTTCTACGTATCAGGCAATCCCATTGGTGGGGACCGTGCACGGTTTGCCCACCCGAGCGATAAAGAGCTGACTCAACGACGGGGCACGCTGGTCGACGACCTGCCCACCCGCCTCGAGTACCGCCTGGCCGAATGCTTCGATCCCGTTGGCACAAACGGCCGACCACTCGTGGCCCGCACCGGTCCAGCCCAGACCTTCCGGGATCGTGGGAGCCGTTGTCCGTGGCGTATCAAACCGGACGGTCAGCAGGGGGTGGCCTTCGACGATCTCGTCCAACGGCCCTTCGAGGACGATTCGGCCCTTGTCAATCAGGGCGATGTGGTCCGAGATCCGCTCGACCTCTTCCAACAGGTGGGACGAGAAGAGCACGGTTCGACCTTGCTCCGAAATCGTGCGGATGACGGCCGTCAGGATGTCGCGACGGACGATCGGGTCCAAGCCCGACGACGGCTCATCCAGGACCAGGATGTCGGGCCGATAGGCCAGGGCCACCAATAAACCTGTTCGGGCACGCTGGCCTTTGGAAAGGTTCTTGACTTTGGCGGTCGGGTCGAGTTCGAACATGTCTCGCAACTTCCCGGCATAGCCCCGGTCCCAACTGGGATAGAAGGCCTCGGTGTAGGTCAGCAATTCGTCGACGCGCATCCAGCCGGGAAGGTCGTTTTCCTCGCCCAGGTAGCCGACGTGCGAAAGCACGCCAACCGGATCGGCCACCGGATCCAGGCCCAGTACGCGGACCGAGCCCGTCTGCGCCTTCAACAGCCCCAGCAGATGCTTGATCAACGTCGTTTTGCCCGCTCCGTTCACTCCAACCAGCCCGAGCACCGCGCCGCGCGGCACGTCGAGGCTCACATCGTCCAACGCCGTCGTGCGGCCGAACCACCGCGTGACATTGCGGATCTGAACGACCGTGTCGAAACGCGTCCCATTGGTATCGATCATGGCTTGGGTCCCATGTAGACGCGGCGTCTCGCCGCGTTTGAAAAAATGCTGCGTTCTCCAAAGCGGCGAGACGCCGCTTCTACTGTTTGTTGTGTAACCGTGTCTCTCGTCGGCGGATCAGGTCGATCAACTCGTCGGTGTCGACGTCCATCTGACGGGCTTCGGCCAACAGGGCGTCCGCCCGTTCGGCCAGGATCGCCAGCCGGCCGCGCCGGTCCAGCGAGGGCCCGGTTTGCGAAACGAACGTGCCGGCCGTCCTCCGCGTAGTGACCAGCCCGGCCGCCTCCAACTCGCGATACGCCCGGGCGACCGTGTTAGGATTGACCACCAGTTGCTCGGCCAGCGTCCGGATCGGCGGCAGCGCCTCGCCCGGCGCAAGTCGTTCTGCTGCAATCAGATACGTCACCTGATTGACAATCTGCCGATAGATCGGCACGCCGTCGGTCGAGGATAGATGGATCTGCATGGTCGCCTCCGATGGTTGTATTAATACAATAATACAATCGGGCCGTCAAGGGCTTGGGAGAAAAAATGGAAAAGAAAATTTCGTAATGCCATGGGTACCATGCTCCACGTTTGCGTGGGCATGCTTTCCTGGGATTGTCTGGCCCCGCAAACTCGATCCGAGCGGGGGACGTAAGTCCCCTGTTCTGTCACCGGCGCGCGGAGCGAGCGCCGGACGCTGGTTGTGGTCGAAACGGGACGAAACAAACCGAGCGGGGGATGTAAGTCCCCTGTTTGACAGCTTGGCGGCGGGTAGATTAGGAGGGCGTGATTCCGGTCGGTGGTGCCTTTTTCTTGGGTGCTGTGAATCGAACGAACTGGGTGCCATCTCCACGCTTGCGTGGACATGCGACCCTAACAAACGCCCCGGGAAAACATGCCCACGCTTGTCGTGGTGCATGGCACCCGGTATGACGCCCGGTTGTTTCCGGACGGAAAAACCGGGCAGCCATCCATATAACTGAGGCGTGTCGGCCGAAGCGGGGCGACGACGACGAGACGACTCGAACGGGCCGTTTAACGTGGGGTACCCACGGCCGCGTTTTGAACCGACAGGAAACAGGTACGCCGGGCGGTCCGAGCGGACGCTACTCCGCA
>JAFGFF010000288.1 GCA_016931075.1 Pirellulales bacterium
AGATCGAGGTCTCTGCCGAATGGGAAGCGTTGTTTTCCAACGGCCGGCCGCCGAAGACGTTTCCCGAGTACCTTCGGCTGATCGACCCGTCCGACCGGCGTCGGATCGCGGTCGAAACGGCCCACGCTTTTCTCCTGACCACACCGCTCCGCCCTTGGCACTCGACGTTCTACCGCTCGGGCCGTCTCATTCTCGCCCTGGCAACTCCCGTCTCGCCCGGCCGCGTCCTCGGTCTGGACATCGACCTCACGACCGAGGGGCCGCCCGAGTCGGCCGACGGACGGCCGGGCAAGCCGGGGCTGTGAGCCTCTAGCGGCTGCGCCGACCAGACAGGCGAGTTGAGGGTGTTCGGGGAATTCAAGATCCGAGAATGCACGGTTTGTAGGAGGCGACTCCTACAGATTCGAATTCCCGCTTGAATCGCCTTTGCTTCGCCATCTCGGACACTCTTTAATTTTAGTAAGAGCCATTCTGCCCTCACCTGGAATGTCCGCTGCCCGGAGGGAAAGGTCATTTTCCGGTAGGGCTCCCCCCTGCTCTTCTTCAAATTGGGCTGGGCTTCGTTCAATCGGTGAACACGGCCTCTTCCCACACCCATGCGTGTCCATCCGTGTTCCTCGGTGGCCCCTTCCCCGCCCTGCTAAACCCTGCCGATTTTCTCGATTCTGACGGTCGGGTTGCCGATACCGGGAGGGAAGGACCGGCTACCGGTCGGGCGCACGTATTGCGCGGTGGGAAGCCAGGGGGCTTAGGGTACGCAGAAGAAGGGAAGGGAAGCCATGAAACGGGTGTTCTTGGTGGTCCTCGTTGCGGGAGCGATTGGGCTCGGATCAGGGTGTTGTCAGTCGTTTCAATCATTCGTCTACAGCCCCTTCGGGCCGGGCACGCTCTGCGACCCGGACTGCGGTGGGCATATCGAATACGGCGACTCCGGAGGCTGCGAGTCGGACTGTGGATGTGGAGGTTGCGGCGGCTGTGGCGGATGCGGCCTGCTCGGGTGGCTCTGGCCGTGGAGTTGCATGCCGGCGGCAACCTGCGGAATGGACGACTGCGGATCGTGCGGCGAGACGGACGACTGCGGATCGTGCGGCGAGATGGACTGTGACAGCGAGTGCTACGAGGCCGGCCCGTTGACGTTCCTCTTCAGCCTGTTCCATCCCCAGTCCTGGGACGGCGGCTGCGGCGAACGCTACTGGGGCGACTTCCACGGCGCACCGCCCAACTGCCACGACCCGTGCGACTGCCACGGCAACTGGACCGGCGGCGGTGGCGGATGCGGCTGCGGGACGACGTCCAGCCGAACGGTAGCCAGCCGAACGGCAGCCAGCGGAGCGGTCGACGGTCAGACGATCCATCTCTCGACGACCGATCGGGCCGTGGGCACGTCGACGTCCTCCAGCCGTCAGCCCACCCGGGCCCCGGCTTCCTCCTCACGGCGCAGCCGTGCGGTTTACGAGTAGTCCAACTGCCGGACACCTGATCCGGCCAGTGTTTCCCTCAGCCCTCACCTTCATCAGCCCACGCACCCCCCAGTGCGCGGGCTGATTTTGCAACCGGCACGAGAAATTCCACGTCCAACCCAAGAAAACGCCCACCAGAACATCCCCCCGGGTCGCCCCGAGCAACCGCGCCGGGTAGTATGAGACCTTGAACTGGCCTGTTGCAAACGGGTGCCACTGCTGGCTTGTCCAGCAGTGTTTCTCGCAAGCGTTTTCCGGCCAGGCACTGCTGGACAAGCCAGCAGTGGCACCCACGGTTCCCGACAACCCCTGACACGAGGAAGACCGGATGAGTGGCGGCGGATCGGACGTCTCGCATGATTCCTTCTGGACGCAGCTCGGTTCGTTCAGCGGCGTCTTCTGGATCGCCAACTGGATCGAACTCGTCGAGCGCTATGCCTACTACGGCGTGCGTGTCGGGGTGCCAATCTTCATGGTCGCGCCCTTTACGAAGGGCGGCATCGAACTGAGTCAAATCCAGAAGGGTGAGATTCTCGCCGTCTGGGCGGCGGTTCAGTGCTTCGTACCCATCCTGTCGGGCGGGTTTGCGGACCGGTACGGGTATAAATTGAGCATTGCTATCTCGTCGGTGCTTGTGTCATTGGGTTACCTGATTATGGGCTTTTCGCCCGGGCTGGCTGTCTGGTTGTGTGGAAGACCGCTGGCCGAGGCCAGGCCGTTGGGACTGGACAACGCCTACGAGATTTTTTTCGCCGGGGCCATGTTCGTCGCATTCGGCACGGCCGTCTTCAAACCGGGCGTGCAAGGACTGGTGGCCAACAAGATCCCCAAGAAGGCGGCCGCGTTGGGCTGGGGAATGTTCTACCAGATGGTCAACATCGGCGGATTCATCGGCCCGATGGTGACAGGCGCACTACGCGGCGGTGAAGAAGGCCGGTGGATTTACGTCTTCGTGGCCTGCGCCGCGGGCCCGCTGCTCAATCTAGTGCCTCTGCTGATCTTTCGAGAGCCCGAACACGGCGGCGACAAGAAGTATCCCGATCCACCGCTCCGTGTGCTCTACAAGGCGATATGCGGCCTGCTGGAACCGCGGCTTTTCTTCTTTACGATCAGCTTCGCCGGATTCTGGCTGATGTTCTACCAGCTCTTCGACATCCTGCCTAATTTTATCAACGACTGGATCGATTCTCGCGCGCCGGCGCAGGCACTGGATTCCGTGTTGACCCAACTGACCTCCTGGGGACATATGCTCCATGTGCTCCCCGCGAACAAGTATCTCGAGGTGCCCAAGGTCACTGACGGCAGCGGCAACATGGTCCAGGAATGGATCGTCAATCTCAATGCGCTCTTAATCAGCATCTTTGCCTTCGGCGTCGCTTTCTTCGCCGGCAAGATGGCGTCACTCCGGGCGATCGCGATCGGCATCGCCATCGCGGCTCTCGCCATATTAGGAATCGGTCAGAGCATGAACGGCTGGTGGCTCCTCGGCATGATTGCCATCTTCTCGTTCGGCGAAATGATGGCCAGCCCGACGAAACTGCGGTTCCTTGCCGGCATTGCCCCGCCGGGCAAAGAGGGCCTGTACATGGGTTACGCCAACTTCACGGTCGGCATCGGCTGGTCCGTGGGAAGCGTTCTCGCCGGCTATATCTACGAAGCCTGTGGCGACAAGACCAACCTGGCTCGACGCTATCTGGTCGACGTCCAGGGGCTGTCCGCCGAGACGGTTAAAGCTGTCTCGAAGGACAATCTGACCGCATTCTTCCAGAAGGAAACCGGCCTGAACATCTGGGAAATGCGAGAAACGCTCTGGAACATGTACGAGCCCTATTGGATGTGGGCCCTGTTCGCCGGCATTGGCGTCGCGGCGATGGTGGCCATCATCATCTACGGCCGCGTCGTCACAGCCGCAAACGCGAATCCAGCCCATTCGCTCAACACACACGGCGACTGGTGGGTGAGGGCCTTCCTCGCGCCGATCTGTTTGCTTTTCCTTGTAGCGATGATCTATGTTTATATCCAATACGGGAAGTTATCGATTGGCATTTTCATGAACGGAGTCCTGTTCTGGGTGTTGCTGCTTGTCTCCTGGATAAACCGGCCCCAGGAAGACTCGTTCTAGTACATTAGTACACGACCTTTTTAGCGAGTCACATACCGAAATACTTGAAAGAAAATCACATGCCCCCATCCGCCATCCATGCCTTCGTCGAAATGCTTGCCAGGTGCGGCGTGCGGTATGTGTTCGGCAATCCGGGCTCGACCGAGATGCCGCTCAATGCGGCGATGGTCGATCAAAAGGAGGTTCAGTACGTCCTCGGACTGCAGGAAGTGCCCGTGGTGGCGATGGCCGATGGGTACGCCCAGGCCTCGGGCCGGCTGGGGGTGGCCAACGTGCATATCTGTTGTGGGCTGGGCAACGCGATGGGGATGCTCTACAACGCCCATCGCCAGGGCACACCCCTGCTGCTGACGGCCGGACAGCAGGATCGGCGGGTGGCCCTGTCCGAGCCGATCCTCTGGGGCGACATGGTGGCCGCCGTTCGGCCGTGGACGAAGTGGGCCTACGAAGTCACCCGGGCAGACGACCTGCCCTCGGCCGTTCGCCGGGCAGTGCAAACGGCCCTGACACCGCCGACCGGGCCCGTGTTCCTCTCGCTGCCGGTCGACCTGCAGATGGAACCGGCCGAGCTGGACACCACACCGCCGCGGCTGCCCGATCTTTACGTCCGCCCGCCCGAGGAGGCCCTCAAGCGCGCGGTCGACGTCCTGGCCAGCGCCCGGCGGCCCGGCATCCTGGTCGGCAGCCGTGTTTGCGAAGCCGGCGCGATCGACGAATTGATCGACGTAGCCGAGCGGCTCGGGGCGCCGGTGATTCACGAGCCGGCCACGTCGCACGGCCGGGCCAGCTTCCCGTCGCGTCATTCCCTCTCGGCGGCCTTGCTGCCCTTCCAGCCCGATCGGGCACGAGAGCGGCTGGCCGAGTTCGACGTCCTGTTGGTCGTCGGCATGAAGCTCCTACAGCAGTACATCTACAATCCGGACATCGATCCGATGCCCGAGGGCGTCCGAGTGGTCCATCTGGATGACGCGGCGTGGGAATTGGGCAAGAACTACCCGACCGAGGTCGGCCTGATCGGGCACCCCAAACCGTCGCTTGCGGAGTTGGCCCGACGGCTGGATTCAACGATGACATCCGATCAGCGCGAGTCGGCCCAACGCCGTGCGGCCGAGTGGGCCGAAACGCATGCCGCGCAGCGAAAATCATTGCGTGCGAAGGCCCGAGGCCAGCGCGACGTCCGACCGATGACGCCTCTTTGCTTGATGGAAACGCTTGCCGGCGTGTTGCCCGACAACGTGGCGGTCGTCGAGGAATCGCCCACCACGACGATGGGCGGCTATTTCGAGCGGGCCGGGGCGCTGGCCGATCCGACGGGCTACTTCGCCCAGCGAGGTTGGGCGTTGGGTTGGGGACTGGGCTGTGCGATTGGCGTCCAAATGGCCTGGCCCGACCGGCCCGTGCTGGCCGTCTTGGGTGACGGCTCGGCCCTCTACAGCATCCAAGGGCTTTGGACGGCCGCCCATTACAACGTGCCGGTCACGTTCGTCCTGACGAACAATCGCCAGTACCAGATCCTCCGCGATTCGGCCCTGGCGATGGGCCTGGACGCCCGGTACGTCCAGCAGTCACCCGGCCTGGACATGACCGATCCGCCGATCGATTTCGTCGCCCTGGCCCAGTCGCTTGGCGTCTCGGCCTGCCATGTGGACGAGCCTGACGCCCTGGCTGACTGGGTTCGATCTTCCTTCCGCGCGGATCGTCCACAACTCGTCGAAGTGGCCGTGCAACGGCCCGTGTCGTAGTCGTAGGCCGGGTCGAGACCCGGCGATATCGCCCTTCTGTAGACGCAGCGTCCCGCCGCGTTTTGCAGCATCCCACAAAGCGGCGGGACGCCGCTTCTACTCTCCTGAAGACCCGGCCTACTCTTCATGTCCTGTTTCGCGCTCGTAGCGATCAACATCCGCCAGCCGGACGCGGATCTGACCGCGGACTTGGAGGAAGTCGAGCTTTTGCGTGGTCAGGAGATGGCGGACTTCTTTTCGAGGGACGTTCCACCGTCGGGCGAGCTGGTCCAAGGAGAGCGTGCCCTCGAGGTCGGGATCACGCTTCGGCGGCTCGGGCTTCATCGGCGCCATGGTTCGGGCCGGTCGTTCGATGGGATTGGGAAAATCGTGCTCACGGCGAGGCGGGCGAACGGCGATTGGCGTCGATTACCGCGATCGGAACCACAACGGCCGTCGTGACCGCACACACAAACAGAATATAGTGTTCCGACACCCATTGGTACCAGTCGCGTTGGCCTCGCACGGCCGCGCCGTCGGCTACGAGCAACACGCCACGCCCGGCTGTCGGCGGCGCTGTGCCCGGCGCCCAGACACGGCAGACCTTCACGCACCCGGCCGCCGCCACGACATGGATTCCCGCCGGCAGCGTGCCCGACTCGAAACGGCCCTCCCGGTCCGTGGCCAAATCGATCTTCCGCTCGGGCCCCTGGACGATCATCACTCGGGCATGATCTACCGGAGTGCCTTGCGGCGTGACCAGCGCGCCTTGAAGCGTGCCTTGGGGCGACAAGGCCACGTCGAGCCTCTCAACGGCTGGCATTTCTGGCTGCTGGGCTGCCCAAAGGACCGGCTCGGGCAGAAGCAAGTTCACACAGCAGAGCATCAGCACCAGCCGAGACATCGTCCTCTTCGAAGCTCTCATCATTCCCCCTCCCCAGGCAAGATCAGCACTGCTGCCCCTACTAGCCATCGGCTCCCGTTGTTGAAATCCTCGGCTTATCCGAGTCGTGCCGGTCAGGCAATATAGAAAAGGTACGCAAGATATCTGCCATATGGTCAGTATTCAGTGACCCCTTCGCAACACCGGAAAACCCGGGTTGACTCAAGGACAAATGTACGTAGAATCTGCCTCACGTACACTTGTCCTTGAGCTTGCGAGAGAGGCTTTGCCCATGACCGACCGACCGGCCCTGTCCAAGGGCGAGACCGAAGTGGCCCGGCTCTTGTGGGACCTGGGCCAAGCGACCGTTCGCCAGGTTCACGAGGCGTTGCCGCCCGAGCGAACGATCGATTTCACCACCGTGCAGACCTATCTTCGGCGGCTGGACACCAAGGGCTACGTCGACACGTGGCTCGAGGGGCGCACCCGGGTCTACGCCCCGAAGGTCCAGCCGTCGACCGTGATCCGCGAGACGGTGGGCGAACTGATCGAGCGGCTCTTCGGCGGCCAGACGCTGCCGCTGATGCGCCACTTGATCGAGGACCGCGGCATCACCGACGACGACATGGCCGAGCTTCGCCGCCTGCTGGATCGGCTGGAAGGAGACCAGCCATGAATGCTACTGTCGAATCGCTGGCCCGAGCGGCCTGGACGCAAGCGTGGCAAGTCACTCTGCTGATTTTGTTTGTCGCGGTGCTCGTTCGGCTGATCGCGCGTCGCCGGCCTCACCTGGCCCACGTGCTGTGGCTGGTCGTGTTGATCAAGTGCGTGATGCCTCCGCTGGTGAGCAGTCCGAGCGGTGTGTTTTGCTGGCTGCAACCTCGTATCCTCGCCGCGTCGAGCGAATCAATCCAGCCGGAGTCCTCGACCGATCCGGTTGCCTTGTCCGCGTCCGTTGCAGCGCCTGGGCGTGAAACGCCCGCAACCGCGACCTTGGCGGCGAGCGAAGACGCCGCGACCGTCGAGTCGTCTTTTGATCGGGCAGGCGTGGCCGTCGGAAACCGGTGGAGCCGAATCGAGCCATTGCTCTTCGGCGTCTGGATTATTGGCGTTCCGGTCGTCCTCGGCGTCATGGCGATTCGCTGGACGCGGGGCCTTCGGCGGATTCGCCAGTCGGCCGTCCAGGTGGACGCGGAACTCGCGGCCTTGCTTTCCGAATTGGCGCGACGGCTGGGCGTTCGGCGGTCGGTGCGATGGATCGTGACGCGCGAGCCGATCGGCCCGGCGGTGGTGGGGCTCTGGCGTCCGACGGTCGTCTTGCCGCAAGCCGTGACGCGCGGCGCGACGCCCGAGGCACTGACGCCGATCCTCGCCCACGAGTTGATCCACATTCGCCGTGGCGATTTGGCGGTCGGTCTGCTTCAAATGGTCGTGCAGGCCGCGTGGTGGTTTCATCCGTTGGTCTGGTGGGCGTGTCGGCGGGTCGCGCTCGAGTCGGAACGTTGTTGCGACGAGGCGGTCGTGGCCGAGTTGGGCCAGCCGGCCCGGTACGCCAGGGCGTTGTTGGACGTGTTGAGTCAGAAGCGAACTCGATTTCCCCTTTCGGCTGTGCCGGGCGTTCGCCCGGTGGAGGTCACCTCGATTCGATTGGAGAGAATCATGAAACTTGGACAAGGATGTCGCAAGCGTAGCCCTTGGTGGTGTTGGATGGTCATGCTGGGCGTCGCGGCCATCGTATTGCCCGGCGGGGCATTAATGGTTCAGGGCGATTCGCCCGATGCCCCGGTGCCCGTTGCGCCGACCGTTCGGGCTACGCACTCGAAGACCGATGTCGCCTCGCCCAAGCGGGAAGCTTCCGTGCCGAAAGCGACGGCGAAACCGCTTCAGGTCAAGATCCAAACACGGTTCATCTCGGCCCCGAGCGAGGCGATGGACAAGCTGGGCATCAAATGGCAATCGGCTTCGCCCGGAGCCAATCCCACAGTGCAGGAACTTCAACTGGCGGCAAACGCGCATCAACGCGCGGGGCTTGATGCGTCGGTTCTTCCCAAGCCGACGAAGCCGACGCCCTACGTTTATCCCGGGCACGGAGTCTTTTATGACGCCCCGATCGGCGAGTTCCCGGTCGATAAGCCCAAAACGCTTTCGGCCCGCGCGACGCTCCGGACGGTGTCTCCCATGACCATGCGTCTGAACGTCTTGGACAAGGACACGGCCAAGGCGGTTCTCGATCGGGCACAAGAGCATCGGCACGCCAACATCCTCCAAGCGCCTGTCGTCGCCACTTTCAGCGGCCAAACGGCCTTGGTCGCGGACACCGTCATCGTGCCTCTTTACGCCGGGACGAAGGACGGCAAGGCGCTGTTTCAGATGATCGACATCGGAACAAAGCTGAACATGGTCGCTATCGCGCTAAAGGACGGCCGTGTTCGGCTCGAAACCAACATCAAATGCACGAACATCGAGACCGACAAGACCGGGCCGGCGAAGGAGTTCTCCGGAGTGCGATCCCGCGAGATCGAAACGGGGGTTGAGATGAAATGGGGGCAGTCGCTCGCGGTCCTCCTTCCCGACGGCGCGGCCCGAGGCGAGAAACGCGAGCCGTTGCTCGTGATGCTTCAAGTCGATCGTGTCGCGCCGGGCGAGAAGCTGTCCGAACCGCCCGTGCAACACAACCTTGTACCCCTTGCCGCTCCACCCGAGGTGGCCCGAAAGGCATCCCAACCGCGACCGACTCGTTGAGTTGGCGGTCTTATACTCCCTCGGGTGCCATGGGCGGCTTGTCCGCCCTTGCTCGGAGCCACAAGGGCGGACAAGCCGCCCATGGCACCCGTGAATTACTTTTGCACGGCATTAGAGAGATTCAATATTCTACCCGATCGGCCTTCGCCCGCCAGGCGTCCATGGCGGGCAGGGCCTCGTCGCGAAGCGACTGGACCATGGGCAACTCGCGGGCGGCCGGCGGAAGGACCAACTGGTCGTAAAGCCGGCTGTCGTCGAAACCGGCCGCCGCCGCGTCGTCCCGGGTGGCCGCGTAGTGGATGCGGTCCAGACGCGCCCAATGGATGGCGGCCAGGCACATCGGGCAGGGCTCGCAACTCGAATAGATCTCGCAGCCCTCCAGACTGAACGACCCCAACCGCCGACACGCCTCGCGGATGGCCACGATCTCGGCATGGGCTGTCGGATCCAGGCTCGACGTCACTTGGTTCCAGCCCCTGCCCACGATCTCCCCACCCCGGGCCACCACCGCTCCGAACGGTCCCCCCTCGCCGGCAAGCATTTTCTCCATCGATAGTTGAATGGCTTCGCGGAGTAGTGCATCGTGGTTCATGATGGATTGCCTTTGCGGAATTTGTTGGCACAAGTTGTCGGGAACGTCCGGCAGGGGATTCTCGATCCGTTCCCCGGGGATCGGCGATGTTTGTTACCTGCGTATCTTGACAGCCGACGAAGGGGTAAGTCAACGGGGTTCGATCATCCCCGCGCGGCGGGCCTGGCATTTTGGCCGCGGAGGCCATCTATCCATAACCCTAGTTGAATCCCATCACTCGAGCGGAGACGTCTCATGCGGATTCCACCCTATTGGGCACGGGGCGATTTTCGAGGAACCGACCAGCGAGGGCGGGAGGCCTTGTTCAGCAGTTGGGGCTGGTCGTTCGAGAGTGCCGAGGCGGCCCGGACCGATGGCGAAGAGAAAGCACGCCGGGCGTTCGAGATTTTCAGCAGCGGCGGGCGGGTCGAGGCCTATCACTACCTGGACCGGCCGTTGCGAGAAGAGAGCGTCGAGACATTCGGCGACGCCGCACAGCCGGCGGCCATGATCACGCGGAACCGTTATGGGTCGCTCGTCTTGAACACGACCTCGGTTTGTTTCGTGGACGTCGACTTCCCGCCGCCGCAGTCCGAAGGTCTGATCGACGCGGTGTTGATGCTCTTCTCCGCAAGCCGGCGTCGTCAGCGGGCCGAAGCAGCGCGGGAGGCGACCGTCCGGGCGGTTCGCGACTGGATCGATCGCAACCCGACCCGATCGGTGCGTCTCTATCGTACGGCGGCCGGCCTGCGGCTCCTTTTGACCGACAAGCTCTACGACCCGACGTCCGAGGAGGTCGCCCGGCTGTTCGACGAGTTGGGCACCGACATGCTCTATCGCCGTCTGACGGTCAATCAGGCGTGTTTTCGCGCCCGGCTGACGCCCAAGCCCTGGCGATGCGGCTGTTCCCGCCCGCCGAACCAGTACCCTCGGCTGACACCCGAGCAGGAGTCGAGCTACCACGCCTGGCTGAGCGGCTACGAGCGCAACTCGGCCTCTTGCGCGACGTGCCGGTTGCTCGACACGTTCGGCCCCGACTCGGCCGACGCGACCATAGCCTCGTTGGTGCGTCTGCACGACGAGATGGCTTGTGGCCGCGGGGCGTCCGATTTGGCCTGAGCCGATTGACGCGTGCCGGCGTCGGCCTGTTCCTCTAGTGGTCGGACACGCTGTTGGGCCGTCTTCCGGGAACGGATCGCCGATGTCAATTCGGGCCAGCTTTCACCAGACTATTGTCGCGGAAAGCCCGAATCCTTCGCAAGAAGGCTCTGGTGGGGGGTATTCTGGCGATTCGGGCCGCTTGAAGACGGCCGATTCAGCGTTTCCAGGGGACGAGTTCTTGACGAACCAGACGCACGTAGGCCCCGACGTTGAAGCGGAATTCGTTGCGTTTCTCCAAGATCTTGGGGATCCACTCGTCTTCCACGCGAAGCCGCCAGGCTTCCCGATCGTCATCCCATCGTTCCCAGCCGAAGATCATCCTGGCAAGTTTCTGCCGCTGCCATTGACGTTCGGCGTCGGGTTGCTCGGCGGCCTGGATTGCCTGGTAGGCGACGTCTTCCGCCTTCGGGAACGGCTGGGACCAGTCGCATCGCCCCTGTTTCGTCGCGTAGGCATCGGTCATGTCACGGCGGTCGTAGATGGTCCACAGGTGGTCGTGCTCCAGATAGCTTGACGCCGTGCGGACCAAGTCCTGCATTGCCCAGCCGGCCCGTTCTCCTTGGGAGCGTTCTCCCAGGATCCGTTGCTTCAGACTTTGGTGCAGGACTCGACAGCCGGCATCGTCGGCCGACCAAAGCCGGTGTTTCTTGCAGAGGAATTGCTTTGCCTCTTCGTCATCGTCTCGGAGCACCATCAGTACCGCGCCGATCCACTGCCGTGGCCGGGTGTCATGGTGGAACTCGCGTTCGAAGGCCGGGAGCGCCCGTTCCGCACAAACCAGTGCCCACGCCAGACCGAGCCGTGGGGGAAGCCCGGTGCGCAGGACCGTGTGGATATCTCGGGACAGGCGGAACGCGCTGCCCGTCTTGAACGCTCGCTTCACAGGGGCCATACCAAGCGATTTGGGCGGCACGTCATTCAGAAGGGCAACCAAGGCAATGCGCTCGGCCGACACGGAGCCTTCGGCCAGACAGGCTTCCAGTTCGTTGGCCGTGGTGGGTACGTCGGTCGGAAGATTCGCGTACTCGGCCCACTCGCTCAACCGGTGGCTTTCAAGAATGGCCTGGTGTTGAAACTGCGTTCGCAGTACGAGGTGCTTCGGAACGTCGCCTCCCGTCTCCGCGCACCGGCACACCAGATCGGCCGGCTGGAAAGCTCGTCGTATTGCACCCACAATGAGGAAAGGAAGAGCAAGACAGAAGAGACCGAGGCAGGCGACCACGAATCCAAGAACTGTGCCGAGAATGGTCCCAACGATGCCCGCTGCGATTTGAGCCACGATTCCATGGGGCTTGGCGGCCTGGATCGCCGGTCCCGCTATGATAACTATTCCTAAGATGACTCCAAGGATCACCATAAGCTCGATCAGCGTCAAACCGCTTCTTGCCGTGTTACAGTGGCGGCGCCGGCTGGGCGTAATGGATCGAGTGCGGGAAGAGACACGTTTCACAGCTATGGCCCTCGCGGAGAACGCCACGCCGAACGAAGGATCATCTTCGAGGAGTTCGGTGGGATGATCCTGTCCAAAGACCATCCTACCCCTTTCGTAGCATTTGATCAAACGGCCGAAAGGGCATCGATGGATCGAACGAAGCAACCGGTTCAGCGCATGGATTCAGCATGTGCAACGGCGGTCTTATTGCCGATCTTCGCAGAAATAGCGACACCCTACACATGGAGGGCCACACTCTGTCGTGGCCGGGCGCACCGGAGGAGGCGGCCACGACGGAGCGTGGCCCTCCAGAACCCAGAGTTACTGCCGGCAATTGGTAGCCGAGACTCACCGTCCGCGGACGTCGTAGCAGTACAAAAACTCGCCGTGGCGGAGGTAGAGGCGGCCGCCGATCACGACGGGGTGGGCCCAGGTGGGGCCTTCGCCGCCGGAGGGGAGTTTGAAGCGGCTGACGAGGCGGTGGTCGGTCGGCGTGGGTTCGACGAGGCCGACGTCGCGCTTCTCGCTCATCGTGTAGAGCATCCCGTCGGCGCAGGTGAGCGAGCCCTTGCCGACGCCCCGGTCGGAATACTCGACCTGGCCCGACTTCCAGTTGACGCACATCCAGCGGCCGCGATTGGCTTCGTGAGCCGAGCCATAGAGGTAGCCGTCCAGGAGGATGATGCCGCCGTGGTGGTTGTCCAGCTTGGGGCAATGCCAGACCTTGCTGACCGAGGCCTTCTTGCCTTGGACGTCGAGCTTGAGTTTTTCCGTGCCGGTCGTCGCATAGCCCGAGCTGATGACGATGTGGCCGTCGTGATACAGCGGCATCGTCGCGTTGACCTTGTACTTGGTCGGGTGCAGGTAGCGGAAGAGCAGGTCGCCCGAGTCGGCGTTCACGCCGATCAGGGCTTCTTGGGTCATGGTCAAGACCATCCGCAGACCCTTATATTCGGCCAGGCGAGGCGAGGCGTAGCCGGCCAGGTCGCCATCGGCACTGGGCGACTTCCAGACCGTCTTGCCGGTCATCTTGTCCAGGGCGACGACGGCCGTCTCGGGCCCGCCGGGACAGCAGATCAAGTGATTGCCGTCGATCAGGACCGATTCGGCCAGTGCCCATTTGATGTTCCGGCTGCGGAATTGGTTGAGGATGTTCATCTCCCAGATCCGCCGGCCCGTCTTCGCGTCGAAGCAGCTCAGATCGCCGCGGGGGCTTTCGTCGTAGACACGAGGGCCGTCGATGGTGGGTGTGCTTCGGGTGCCGGCGTACGACCCGGCCTCGGGCCCGTCCCAGGCGCGTCCGTTGGGCTTCTTCCACCGGATGTTTCCCTGCATGTCCAGGGCGAAAATCGTCGACTGGCCGTCGAGGTTTCCCGAGGTGTAGATCATCCCATCGGCAACCGACACGCCCGAGTAGCCCTCGCCCAGCCCCTTGGCCGTCCAAAGGAGTTTCGGTCCGCCGTCGGGCCACTCCTTGAGCAGTCCCCGGTCGGGCGAGATGTTGTCATACTTCGGCCCGTGGAACCGGGGCCATGAAGCCTGTTGGGCAGCCATGCAGAACGAACCGGCCGTCAGGGCGAACGCCGCCAGGGCGAGGAAGGACCATCGTGCGAGGGAAGACATGTTGGAGACTCCTTAGCCAGAGGGGTTCTCGTTTGTTGCTTTGGGAGAGGTGTGGACGAATAACTTTATTACTTCTGGTAATCGATGGCGATCACCGAGGCGATCGGATCGGGGGCCGTGTCGGGCAGATGGACCGAGATGCCGTTCGCACTCGTGTCGACCTTCAGGTCCTTCGGGCCGTCGGCGGTCAGCAGGGTGGCCTTGCTGACCTTGGCGTCCTTCAGGGGGATCTGGAGCTCCTTGCTCTTTGGCCAGTCGAAAACGTGGGCGTAGAGCTTGCCCGGCTTCTTGGTGTAACGACCCCAGTCGGGCTTGTCAAACGGGCTGGCGGTGGTGCCGTAGATGGACTGGCCGTTGACTTTCATCCATCGGCCGACCTCCTTAAGCCGCTTGACGCTCGGCTCGGGGATGAGGCCTTCCTTGGTTGGGCCGACGTTCAGCAGGAAGTTGCCCCCTTTGCTGGCGATGTCGATCAGGTTGCGGACGAGTGTCTCGGTCGATTTCCAGTTATGGTCCCAACTCTTGAAGCCCCACGTGCCGTTCATCGTCATGCACGTTTCCCAGTCGTAGTCCAGGCCCGTGGCCGGGATTCGCTGCTCGGGCGTACCGAAGCAGCCCTTGTAGCCGCGGAACAACCGGTTGTTCCAGACGATGCCCGGCCGCAGCTTCAAGTAGGGCAGCAGCTTGTCGGCCCGTTCTTGGGTCATCCAGGTCGGCGTGTCCCACCAGAGGACGTCGATGTCGTAGTTGCTGAGAATCTCCTTGACTTGCGGAGCGGCGATTTCATCGAGGTATTTGTCGAAGTCGCCCTTGTGGGCTTCGCACCAGCCGTCGCCTTCCTTATAGCGGGCCTTAGCGCCGCCGGGATGGTTCCAGTCCTGGGCCTGCGAGTAATA
>JAFGFF010000289.1 GCA_016931075.1 Pirellulales bacterium
ACACGAATCGCCAATCGACACCCTGTATCGACACCCTGTATCGACACCCTGTATCGACACCCTGTATCGACACCCTGTATCGACACCCTGTATCGACACCCTGTAGGGAACGCCCTCTGTGGCGTTCCAGTTTTGAAGGCAACAAACCTGCAGAAGCCGCAGGAACGCCACAGAGGGCGTTCCCTACAGAGCGGTGATGGGAATTTTCTGTCAGGCGCAGCCTGACCTACTACTACACTGGCGCTTGCGCGAGTGCCACCCAGAATTTGCCCCTACACCGGCTCTTCCGGCAGATCGAAGCCGAAGTAGCGGGCGGCGTTGCGGTAAGAAATGTCCTTGACCATCTGGCCGACCAGGTCGAGGTCACCGGGCAGGATGCCCCGCTCCATCTCATCGCCCAGCAGATTGCAGAGGATCCGCCGGAAGTACTCGTGACGGGTGTACGAAAGAAACGACCGGCTGTCGGTCAGCATCCCGACGAACAGGCTCAACAGGCCCTGGTTCGAGAGGGAATTCAACTGGCGCTCGATGCCGTCTTTCTGATCCAAAAACCACCAACCGCTGCCGTACTGCATCTTGCCGGGCGTGATGCCGTCCTGAAAATTGCCTAGCATCGTGACGACCAGGTCGTTGTGGATCGGGTTGAGGTTGTAGACGATCGTCTTGGCCAGCCGGTCCTCGCGGTCCAGGCGGTCGAAGAATCGGGCCATCGCCTGGGCCACCTGGGGATCGGACATCGAATCGTAGCCCGTGTCGGGCCCCAACGCGGCCAACATCCGCGAATTCGCGCTGCGCAACGCGCCGAAGTGGAACTGCTGGGTCCAGCCGTCCTCGTGGTCCATCAGGGCGAACTCGTAGAGCATGGCCGACTTGAACTTGGCACTCTCCTCCAGCCGCAGTTCGTTGCCGCGCCGGACGCGCCGGAAGATGTTCTGGATTTCCGAGTCGGTGTAGTCCTCGGCATGGAAGGTTTCGACGCCGTGGTCGGAGATGCGGCAGCCCATTCGGTGGAAAAACTCGTGTCTCTCTCGAAGCGCGTCCAAAAAGGTCGCATAGTCCTGAATTTCCGCGCTGGTCACCTCGGCCAAGCGGTCGACCCAGGCGTTGAACAACTTGGTGTTCTCGACGGCCATCGCCTTGTCCGGCCGGAACGCCGGCAGGACGGGGATCTCCATCGTCGGGTCGTCGCGCAAGGCTGCGTGGTGCTCCAACGAGTCGACCGGATCGTCGGTTGTCGACACGAGGACGACCTTCATCCGACGCATGATCCCGCGACAGGAAAAACCGTCCTCGGCCAGCTTCGCGTTGCAGTGGTCCCAGATGCCCTGGGCCGTCTCGGGATTGAGGAGCCGATCGTCGATCCCCAGGGGACGTTTCAGCTCCATGTGGGTCCAATGATAGAGCGGATTGCGTAGTGTCTTGGGCACGACGGCCGCCCAATGCTGGAACTTCTCCCAGTCGGACGCATCCCCGGTGATAAACCGCTCGGCCACCCCGGCCGCGCGGAGAGCCCGCCACTTGTAATGGTCGCCGTAGAGCCAAATCTGCGTGAGGTTCTCGAACCGGTGATCGGCGGCCACCTGCTCGGGTGGAAGGTGGCAGTGATAATCGATGATCGGCAAGTCCCGGGCGTATTCGTGGTAGAGTCGAACGGCCGTCGGGTTCTCCAACAAGAAATCCTCAGTCAGAAATCGGTTCTGCACGATACAAGCTTCCTTTTCGCTGCTTTTTGTTTCTGGTTTAGTCCAGTACCTCGTTGCAGTTGTATTTGGTGGGTGGCACTGGCGTCTCGCCAGTGTTCCGGCGACCAACACTGGCGAGACGCCAGTGCCACCCAACTGATATGTTCAAATACGACGAGGTACTAGTCTGCTTCAATGGCGCCCGGACATTGGATGTACGGGAATCAAGAAACGTCAATTGTGTGGTCTCGGTGTTGAATTGCCCAGGCGGCGCGCAAAAAAACCCCGCCGCTCGCAACATGGCGAAACGGCGGGGCCGGAACAGAGAAGAGGCCAATACCGCAGTATTACCCGCTTATGAATGCCAAACTTCGATCAAACCTCACTCGCTATGAAGGACTTGTCCACGGTGAAAGGCCAAGCCCTGCCCGTCACCTATCGATGATACCAATTCTCCCCTCGATGTCCAGCGTTCTTGCGATGAGAATCTCCATTTTCTCCACAATTTTCGACGTTCCCCCAACAGGGGAGCCCGATTTTCTCTCTCCAATTACCCATTTTTACTCCCGAAGTGGGGGTTCGTTATTGAATATCGGGCGGAAAGGGACCTCTCACGTTCATTCTCAAGGATCCCAGGGCTGTCGAGTCGCCTCCCGAAACAGACCGCTAGCCCGTAGAATACGTGTACTAACGAACTCAGAAGCGGTCGCCCAACCTAACCCCCGTCCCTTGCCCCCCGCCCCTAACCCCCTTTTTAACAAGGAGTTGCCACCCATGTCCCCGCCCGAGGCCTTTCTGACGACCTGCAAGGAAGCCGCCCTGGCCGCGGGCGAGTGCCTGATGGAGCACTTCGGACACGTCCGTCCTCGTGAGAAAGGGCCCGCCGACCTGGTCACCGAGGCCGATCTGGCCGCACAGGAGGCCGTCTGTCGGGTGCTCGAGGCAGCCTATCCCGAGCATGAGATCCTGGCCGAGGAAGGACCCAGGGCTCGGCTCGGCGAGTCGGCGGACGTCTACCGCTGGGTGGTCGATCCGCTGGACGGCACAACGAACTTCGTCCACGCCGTGCCCCACTTCGCCGTCTCGGTCGCCCTGACCCACGGCCAGGAGGTCCTCGCGGCAGCCGCATTTAATCCCGTGTCGCGCGAGTTCTTCACTGCATCGCAAGGAGGCGGCGCGTTCTTAAACGAAGAGCCGATCCGGACCAGCCAGGTCCACGAACTGGGCGGCGCGTTGGCGGCGATCGGGTTCCCGCCAGGCGAGGACGGCGAGTCGGCCGATGTGAAGGCCTTTTTGAAAGCGTTGCCTCGAATGCAGGCGATGCGGCGGACCGGCTCGGCCGCGTTGAATCTGGCCTACGTCGCCGCCGGCCGGTTCGACGCCGCCTGGTCCTTCGCCACGCGCGTCTGGGACATGGCCGCCGGCGTGTTGCTCGTCCAAGAAGCCGGCGGCCACGTTACCAACACCGACGGCAGCCCCTTGGACCTCATGGCCGGCCATTTCCTCGCCGCCGCCAATCAACCCCTGCACGCCCAGGTCGTGGCCTTGCTGGAGGGACGTTGAAGTAGACGCGGTGTCCCGCCGCGTTCCACAAAGCGGCGAGACGCTGCTTCTACTTTCTTGAAATCCCGTAGCCCAGTTCCGTAGGTCAGGCTGTGCTTGACATGAATGATCACTCAACACCCTGTAGGGAACGCCCTCCGTGGCGTTCCGGCGTTCCCTGCAAGATTGTTGCCCAAAAACCGGAAGCCACGGAGGGCGTTCCCTACAGACAATGATGACGATCGGAGTTTCGTGTCAGGCACAGCCTGACCTACTGAAAGAGCAACAACCCAAACCCCTCGGGCGTGACGTCGATCGAGGCGGGTTGGCTGAAGGACTGGAAGCCGACGCCGGGCACGACGCGTTGCAGGCCGACGGCCCAGGACTCGCCGGGCCGGGGGACGCGGCCGGTGAGCTGATCCAGCGGGATGGCCGCCTCGGCCCGCCAGGTGGTCTTGTCCGAATCGCCCGCGACGACCCAGCGGGGGTTCCATGTCCGGTCGCCCCAGCAACTCTCGGCCGGCCAGCCGCGGTGGTCGATCGTCAGCCGATAGTACGTCGCGTAATCACGATCCAAGTCCAACAGCAAATCGACTCGATCGTGACGCGACAGGTCGGGATCCCGAGGCCGAGGGCCTTTCATAACCGTGGAATACGTCGCGCCGGGCGACTTGCGGCACTCGATCGCCACATAGAGAAACGCCTCGTCCCGAGCCAGCTTGACCTGGGCCGGCCATGCCTGATCGTCGCCGGTTGGGCTCCGCAGTGTAATCGCCTTGGCCTGGGTCCAAAACGGCTCGTCGAGCTTTCCATCGATGTAGGGTTTGACCGGCGTGGCCGCGCAGAAGGCCAGCGGTTTTGGCGGCATCGCGTCGGGCTGGGTCAGCCACGCCTCGCCCTGGGCACACTTCCACCAGGCGTCGTGCGGTTCGGTCCGCCGGCGGATCATCATGTACCGGTCGGCCTGGGCCGGGAAACCGCGTGCCCGATCGGCCGCGGCTAGCGGAAACCGGACGTCCGCCTGGGCATAGAGCGCCGGCCGGGTGCTTTGGATCCGTTTGGCGAACTCGGCCGCCCGCTCGGGCCGGTCGGTCTGTTGCGAGGCGTCGGTCGAGAGCATCGAGGCCGGCCGGACGCCGTTGCCCGCCAGGGTGTATCGCTGCGCGCCCTGCACGCGCCAGGCCGCCTCGCTGCTGGCGTAGTACTGCACGAGCCAGACCAGGGCGTCGTCGGCCAGCGGGTGTTGAGGGCTGCGCTGGACCAACTGTTCGAGCACCTGCGCGGCGGCGTCCCATTGCCCCTTCGCTTTATATTGCTCGGCCATCCGGTGCAGCACGCGGCCGGCCGCCGCAGGGTCCAGCCCTCGGGTCAACTCGCCGGCCTGGGCCAGGAGCTGATTGCTCTGGGCCGAGTCCGCCTCGACATGTCGCAAGACGGCTTGGACCGAGCGAACCTGCTTGGCCTTCGCATACATGGCCTTTAGATCGCTTTCCCGTGACGTCGCGCGTCGCCGCGCATCGCCGCCTGGGGAAAGAAGGATGCCGCGAAAAAAGTCCTTCCGGCCGGACGGTTGGCCGACGTGGTCGACCAGTTCCTGACAGCCCAGCACGTCGGGGCCGGGCGTGAAGCGGTCGGCGATCCGCCCTCGCGCTTCGGTCGCCGCGTCGCCCAACGTGCAGCCCCAATGCGGAACGATATTCGAACCCTTCACTTCGATCGTGCCGCCCGAGCCGGGCAACACGCCGAACACCCGCTTGACCTTCCAGGGCTCCAGGCCGGCGTGCGTGATCTGCGACGGAAAGGCCGTCGGATCGGCCGCCAGGTTGGCCGCTTCGAGCACGGCCTCGTTGATCAGACGGGTCTCAGCGGCGTCGGCCGTCGGGTCGGGCGAGTGGGTAAACAGGACCTCGGGTTGCCACTGCCGGATCTGGCGGACCAGGTACTCCGAAAGAATCTGCCGCCCCCGACCGTCGTTGGCCTGATTCCACTGTTCCCAGACCCGATCGGCCCCGAAGGCCAAGCCCCGCTGTCGCAACGGGAACCGCCAGGCGAGTTCCGCGCCGCTGGCGCCAACTTGGACCAGGGCCTCGTCAAGCCGCTGGTCGGTTGGTGTTGTGCCACGCGCCGGGGTGCGAGGATCGTTGCGATTCAGCACATCGGCCACGCCCAAGTAGCCCTCTTCGCCGCAGAGCTGGGCGTACAGTTCCCAGGGCACGTTCTCCGGTCGGCCGAAGATGCCCAGCAGGGCGGCCCGGCGTGCGGGCGAACGTTGTTGTTTCCAGCTCTGCCCGCCGTCGTCGGTCGAAAGGATGGTCCCCAACGCGCCGACGGCCCAACCGTGCCGGTCGTCGACGAACGTGATCCCGCTCAAGGGCAGCGACTGGCCGGTGGGCAAAGACGCCCAGTGTTGGCCCGCGTCGGTCGTGTGGAGCACGCGGCTGCCGGGCCGGCCGACGACCCAACACCGGGCCCCGCGTACTGAAAGCGCCGAGAAATCAAAATTCTCGACCGTGCCGGGCGGCAAGTCGCCGGGCGGGGTCTGCCAGGTCTTGCCCGCATCGCCGGTCAACATCACCAAGGCCCCGTCGCCGACCATCCAACCCCAAGTCGGCGGTACGAGCCGTATGTCTCGAAGTGTGCGGAGCCCAAAAACGCCTTCCGGGCTGGGCGTGACTTGCCCGTCGCGCAACACGCCGACCGTGCCCAACCGTCCGGCCAATGCGCCGACCGACGGGCCCAACAGATCGCCGGCCGCCCAGGGCGCGGCCGCCGCGCCGGGCACGGGCCGCCACTGCCGCCCGCCGTCTTCGCTCAGGAGCACGCCCGACGGAAAGGCCACCGACGCGGTGCCCAGGGCCCAGCCGATCTCGGCGTCGACGAACCGGACCTTCAGCAGCGAAGGCAGCAGGACTTCCGACTCCACTTTCCAATGCTGCCCACCGTCGCGAGTGCTCAGCACGACGCCTTGTCCCTGATGGGTGTACGGCCGCGACGTGCCTCCGACCGCCCAGCCGGTCTTTTCGTCCAGAAACCAGACCGACCGCAGCCCGCAGTCCACGCCCGAGGCCTGAGGTTGCCAATGGGCCCCGCCGTCGTTGGTGTGCCAGATCGTCCCCCGGTCGCCGACCGCCCAGCCGTGTGTCGGGCTGGCGAAAGAGACGTCGTGCAACCATGCATCGTCCTTCGCCGCCTCGTCCTGAACCGTCTCGGCCGACTGCACGGCTGTTGCCGCGAGCAGGACCATCATTGTGAGCAACCAACGCACGTCCATGTGGACTTCTCCCTTATGTTCCGCGATAGCTCTTTCTCGGAGAGATTCTAGCCGAAACGGCCGTGTGCCCCGAGGGCAACTGAGGCGGTGTCGCACCATGACGGAGCACGTAATTGTGTGTGCCACTGGCATGGCACCCAGCGCGTTTGAATACACGTTGATGCCCGGACGTAGGGCAAAACAGGGGACTTACGTCCCCCGCTCGGTTTCAAATCTCTAATCCCGAGCCCCGAGTCCCGAACCCCCAATCCCCAATCCCTACGCCAGTGCCTCATCCCAGGGGGGGCACCAGAGGGAGACGGAGGGGAAGAGGACGCGGCCGGCCGTTTCAGCTAGGGGGGTGGAGGCGATAACTTGGCCGGCGGCCAGGACGATCGACCAGTCGAGCTGGCCCAGGACGAGTCGGGGGAAATCGGATTCGGTCATGCGGAGGTGGTCCGGGCCGAGCTTGCCCGAGGTGACGGCGACGCCCTGCGGACCGAGCTTGATAAAGTACCGGTGCCGGTCGACGGCCAAGCCCAGTTCGAGCGGCAGGGGCAGCCCGGCGGACGCGGCCAGCTCGGGCCACTGGCTCGACAGATGACGCAACAGCCGCAGCGGGGACAGGATCCGCACCATGAGCAGGCCGCCCCGGTCCGACTCGGGCCGGCCTTGCCGTCCGCCAGCCAGGTCGAACAGCCGATGGAGCGGATCGCCCGACGGCGAATGCAACGTGATCCAGTGCCGATCCAATTCGATCGCGTCGCCGCAGATCCGACGCAACAGTTCCGTCCGGGCCTCCGGGCAGTCGGGCGCGCTTTGCAGTTCGAGAATCCTCGGCCCTCGCACGGCCGCATAGCCGACCACGGCCGTTTCGATTTCTTCCAACTCGAGCACGGGCGGACCTTCCAGGGCGATGTAAAGCTGATCGAATGCATGGCGTTGCAGGAGCCATCGCCAATAGGCTTCCGTCCGTTCGAGCGGCCCGTGGGATTCCGACTGGGTCTGGTCGTAGATCCGCAACAACGCGGGCAGCTCGAGCCGTCGCCAGCCTCGGACCTGCAACTGGCGACCATGTCTCGGGGTCGTGGGCAAATCGCTCTCGAACATTTCGGACAGAACGGCCCGGGTTGGCGCTTGCCAGGACGGGGTCTCGGGGCATCGGGTCCAACCGGCCCGTTGGAAGAAATCGGGAACCGTCGTCCGCAGCAGGCCGATCCACGCGTCGCATGCGGCCATGTGGTGTTCGGCCATTTGCGCCAGCCGCTGGCCTTCCCCGTGACCACGCAACTCGGGCAAGATGCCGAGTTGATGGAGGAAACCGACCGCCAGACGCAACGGACCGAAATGGAGCACGCGCCGCGTGGTCAGTACATGGCCGACGATCTGGTCGGCTTGCTTCAGCAGCAATCGATCGTGCGGTTCGTGGAACGGGTCTTCGATCGACGCCTTGAACTCGTGGGACGAGGGCCCGTGAAAGACTTCGGCCAGGAAGTAGCGGACGGCCGGATGATCGGCCGCGGCGGCCACGACGACGGCCGGTCCTTCGCCGCTGGAGGCCAGCCTGGCTCCTCGCGTCGTGCCGGTGCGTCGCGACGCGGAAAGGCGCGCGTTCATCGGCTGAGTCCTTTCTCCAGCACGGTTCTGCCCAGATTCTGCCCCTGGCCCACCCCGTATCAAAACCTATTCGATAGGTTTTGTGAACCGTCCGCCACGAAGAAAACTTAATGTTTTATGGCTCCATGCCCAAGACGTGGCACGGACAGGGCACCCGTGGGAGTAGCCGTTTAGGGACTGGTCGTGGGCAACCTGATGGATGGTTTGCCATGGACGTCCGACGGGTGCCACTGCTGGCTTGTCCAGCAGTGTGACCTGGAGGCTGCCCCAACAATGAGCACTGCTGGACAAGCCAGCAGTGGCACTCAACGCCGTTCACTAGGTGTTGAGGTTTATGGGCGTTAGTTGTTTGGCGAGAAGGCGTTGCTTCTCGGTTGGCGATTTG
>JAFGFF010000290.1 GCA_016931075.1 Pirellulales bacterium
GATGCCGGCGTCACGGTAGGCCTTCATGTTCATCTCGAACTGCTCGGGCTTACAGCTTACGGCGACGCTCGTGTAGCCGATCGCCTTCATCATGCCGGCCAAGCGCGCCACGGGCGTCCGCCGCATGTCGTCGCTGTTGGCCATGACGCCGAACTCGCGCGGCGGCCGGTCCGCCCACACCTGTAAAGCCTGGCCGAGTGCGCATGCCACAACGAGAATCATCGCGGTGATGTTCGTTTTCACAGAAAGCATGTCGGAAGGTGACTCCTGGCGGGTGCAGGCCGGTTCGCGTCCCGCGGCAGCAACCAGCACGGCCCCTCTGTTTGCGTCTGGGCCATCGCGGTCGCATTCGTGCGGCGGGAACATCTCCATGCCATGCCGTTGGTCATTTTAACATCGCGTCCTCTGATATGTCCACCGCAAGGAGGGCTCCGGGATTCGGTGAGGGATCGTTTGGGAGTGATTACGCATTTCGATCAGAGAACCGTCCTTTTCGGAACGGCTTTCGGAAGAAGACGACCGGATTGTTACCCCGGGCCCCGAGAGTCGCCCTCGGCAGGCCGGACGGGTTCGACGACGCCCGGCCCCCGGTTTACAATGACAGTCTGATACGCTTTCTAATATGAAATGGCGCGGCACGGAGCAAAGAATAGCCTGTTTTCCCGCAGGGTAAACAGGCGGTCGAGTGCAGGATCAAGTAAGAATCGGTATGACATCCCCCAAATCCGTATGGCCCTCGCTTCCGGGAGTGGTTGATATGAAGTCACCAACCGTGGTTCGTTTTTTGTTCGTTATAGCGTTTGTCCTCTGCTTGACCTTGACTCTGAATGCCGGGGTCGAGCCCATCAAGATCATGCCCGACGAGGGCTCGCGCAACGATTCGCCGGTCATCGCCTTTGACAGCCAGGGCACGCTCTGGATCGCGTGGTCGTCTTTCCAAAATGGCAAGTATCGGCTGGCGGTCGCCTCGTGCTCGCCCGAGGGCAAGGTGTCGCCGATCCAGTATCCCGACACCTCGCCCACCGATCAGGTCGACCCGGTCTGGGCGTTTCAGCCCGAGGGAACACCATGCGTGATCTACTCGGCCCATGATGGGAAGGAGTGGCGCATCTGCAAGATAAGTGTTTCGCGCCAAGGGCTGAAGAAACATATGTTAGGGCTCCTCGGCCATGGGACCCGGCCAACGGCCGTCATTGCACGAAAGAGACTCTGGATTGCATGGGAGCAAGATCCCAATCTGGTGATTCTCACACTCGGCGCCCATGAAAAGGCTTCTCAGAATAAAGCGGAAGAGGTTCGCAATCTCGGCGACTTGTCTGCAGACACCAAGATCATCTTCAAGCCGGACGGCCCCATGGCCCGACTGGCTGGCCCCAAGCTGGCGGCTGGGCCCAACGGCGAAGTCTGGCTCGCTTGGGAGGCCGCGCGGCCCGGGCACCGATCGATCCGGCTGCAGCGCATCGACAAACCGAGCCACGACCCGATGGTGGTCGACGACGGCCAGGGCATTAACCGGCACCCGAGCCTCTCGGTCGACGCCGACGGACGAGTCTGGCTGGCCTACGAGCGGATGCGAACCGACAAGCCGGCCGCCAAGCAGAGAACCCAAGGGCCCACCTACGTCTACGATCAGACCTACTACCTCACACGGCCGTCCCGGGCCGTCGTGGTGACCGACGGACGGAAATGGTGGACGCCCGAGCCGCCACGCGAGCCGGCCTGGGGAATGGGGCCCAACCTGTTATGTTCCAAGAAAGGGACGGTCTGGCTGCTCTCGCGGCGTCACCGGAATTTCTTCCCCTTGTGCGAAAGCCTCGGGCCGAAAGGGTGGACAAACCACGGCGCCGTGTGGGGTAACCGGCGCGATTACCGAGATCCCCTGCCGTTGGCCGAATCGCCCGACGGCGCCGTCTGGACCGCGTGGATAGAACACCATCGCGAGAGCACCGGCTTCAAGAAAGCGCCGGCCTGGAGCCGCCTGGACGGTCCCGACACGATCCTGATGGCGCCGATGCCTTCTGCTCAACAGCCGGGCAAGCCGCGTCTCGTGTCACGAACTGTGCCAGCACGAGAGTCGTCGCCCGTCGTGACGTTCCCAAAATACTCGACCGAGTATCAGGACCAGAAATGGAACGTATATTTCGGCGACCTGCACGTCCACAGCGAGTTCTCCGGGTGCGGATGGCCCAACGGCGCGATCGAAGAGGACGTGGCCTATAGCCGCGACGTCCGAGGGCTCGATTTCTACGCCCCCGGCGATCATGCCGAGCACCTGAACGACCACAACTGGCGTGAGACGCTCATGGCCCTGCACAAGCACGACCGCCCGGGCCGGTTCGTTCCCTACATGGCCTTCGAATGGACCAGCGAGTTCGACCGCTACGGCAGTCTATATCGCGGCCACTACAATGCCATCTTCCGCCAACTTGACCAGGGCGAGCGGTACTTCAGCGCGAGCGAGGAGCAGACCAATACGCCGCTGGAAATGTGGACGGCCCTGCGCCGCGCGGTTGGTGGGCCGGAAAATATCTTGACGTTCGGCCACCACACCAGCCGCCGCTACGCCTGGATCTCGTGGTGCTACTACGACCCGGAGATGGCCCCGCTGATCGAGATCGCCCAGACGCGCGGCAGCTACGAATACGAAGGCTGCCCCCGGGGCTCGGGCCTGGCCGGTGATTGCAGTCGCGTGGCGGGCCATTTCATCCAAGACGGACTGGCGCGAGGGATGCGGTTCGGCATCGCCGCCAACGGCGACCACGCGGGCCGGGCCCTGACGGCCGTCTTCGCGCCGGAATTGGATCGCGACAGCCTCTTCCGCGCCATGCGGGCCAAACGGACCTACGGCACCAACGGCCAGCGGATGTTCCTCGACGTCCGGGTCAACGACCACTTCATGGGCGAGGAGTTCCGCGCCGACGGCGACGCCCCCCGCACCATCACCATCCACGCCCAAGGCACCAGGCCGCTGATCCACGTCGACCTGTTCCGCAACGGCCGGGTGATTCGCCACTGGAACGGTGGGCGAGACATGCTACGCGCACAATTCGTCGACACCGAGCCGCTCGTGCGGCGCGACAATTACTACTACGTGCGAGTCATGCAGCAGGACGACGGCCTGGCCTGGTCGAGTCCCACCTGGGTGGTCAACGAAAACGTGCCCGGCAGGCTCCGGTTCCAACTGGGCGGCGACGAACTGCACGTCATCTACCCAGAGGAGGAGACCGACTTCTCGATCCTCATGCACAACGAAACCGACCAAACGATCGAAGCCGACGTGACGCTCGACCTGCCCGAGGGGTGGACGATCAAGGAGAAGTCGCCCATGCGCGTGAAGCTCCCGGCCGGAGGTTGGACCCACGCCGTGTTCAATGTCACGGCCCCGAAGTCGGCCTTTTCGAAGCTCTGCCTGCCGAACGTCATCGCCCGATGTCGCCAAACCGACGGCACGACCCACGAATCGTCCCTCTTCGTCATCGGCAGTCCCTACCGGATCGGCAACGAGAACAAGTGCAAGCTCATCGAAGCCCAAATCGATCTTACGCCCGACGAGTTCGAGCAGTACATCGAGAAAGTCGACCGGGTTTGGAAAGCGGAATAACCATAACGAGGTGGCACGGGCATCTTGCCCATGGAACACCAGTGCTCGCACCAATGGCTACACCGTTAAGCCTTCAGGTTTAGTGGTTTTCGCCAATCCGTGTTGAGCGTGGCTCTTCGCCTCGCGGGCCGAAGGCCCAGCCGTTCACCCAGCCCAGGGCAACGCCCTGGAGAGCGATTTGGCGTTACATAAAGATGTTTCGGCCCAACGGGCCAACCGTTCTGCCGAGCCGTTGGGCCGTTGGCCCGAAAACAATCGTGTTGCCGGCCTGAATCCCCAGGGCGGCGCCCTGGGCTGGGAGAATCAGGCCCCGTTGGGGCGGCTTGAAGTACAATACGTGTTATGCCTGGCATGCGTAGCAAATCGCCGTCGGTCGCTCAGGCGCGGCGGCTTGGCTGCCTGGAACCCTGCTTGCCCCAGAAGACGCGTCGCAATAGACTGAGGCTAAGGAAAAGCCCTCTCTAGCGGCGACCAGATACCGAATGCGGTACACATGCACACGTATTGCTCTGCTGCCTGTCAATCCGGTTACTTAAGAATTCCTTCAACATGCAGGGCTTACAGAAGAAGTTTCTGCCTACTTTTACTGTTCCAAGCTATCGACGTTGATTTATTCGTAATGGTGGCAAACGGTTACGTGCCTTGTGGTGATAGAAGCGA
>JAFGFF010000291.1 GCA_016931075.1 Pirellulales bacterium
GGCTTGATGTCGCGGTGGATCAATCCGGCCGCGTGGGCTTCACTCAGAGCGTCACACGCCTGGCGGAGGAAATGGATCGTCCGGGCGGGCGGCACGGGCCCGAACTGCTCGACCAAATCGGCCAGGCTCAAGCCCGGCAGGTACTCCATCACGTAGTAGAACACGCCCTCGTCGGTGCTGCCGTAGTCGAAAATCTCAATCGTATTCCAGTGCGAGAGCTTGGCCGTGGCGCGGACCTCGCGTTGGAATCGGGCCAGGGTCCGCGGGTCGTCGGCCTTGTCGGGCCGGATGAGCTTGATCACGCAGGGCCGCTTCATCATCTGGTGCTCAGCCAGATAGACCTCGCCCATCCCGCCGGCCCCGATTCGCCGCTTGAGCCGATACTGGCCGAGTTGGCGGGCTTCGAACACCTCGCGCCGCAAGGAGCCGATTGTGTAGACGCCGTAGACGCTGCCGAGCCAGACGAGGAACATCACCACGGGGATCTCGGTCGCCTCGGCCATGGTAATACGCTCGTGAAGCTTGTAGCTTGTGGCGAGCAAGACGGCCAGCAACACGATCGGCGTCAGGGCAATGACGCCCAAGACGCCTGCCGCTCGTTGCCATGTATTCGGGATGAACAAGGCGTAGACGAACATGAGCACGAGCCAACGTCGTGTCTCAAAGTCGAAGAATCCCTTCGCGCAGCACTCGGCCGTCAGGATGTACTCGTGGTAGGCGAAAAAGAGCAGCGGCGCGCCGAAGACGACCAGTTCGGCGGCCCGGAGGCGCCGGAGAGAGATTTCTCGACGCCGGCGAAGCAACACGGTCATGGTCCCGAGCACGGCGACCATGGTCCCGTGCATCCCGAAGGGCACGGGCTCGATCGCGCCACCGATCAGAAGCTCGATGGCGTTCTTGATAAACAGCGCCCCCGACCCGACGAACAGCATCAGGGCCGCCGCGAAGAGCCGCCGGTGGAGCAGTGCGTTGGTCTGGCCCGACAGGGCCGGGCCGCTCCCTTCGACCAGGGCGACTGGCAGACCCAATTCCACAGCCGAAGCACTACGCGACTCGATCGGTGTCGCGGCCAGGCTTCTTGGCAGCGAATCCACGGTCGGGGAGGTCGGGTCTACCCGTTCGATCTGGTTCACCGGCTCGGTCATCAAGAAAGAAAACGCCCCAGGTCCCACGGTTGGCCCGTTCCCGACAACGAGGGCACACCCGAAAACCGGACCTGGGCGAGAGTACTCGGCCGGCTGCCCAGCGAGACCGCCCTCACCCAACCCATCTTTTGGCGGGAAGATGCCCATCACGACGGTGTCGGATCCTACCCCGACAATCATACCCGGGGCGTCCACCGAAGGCGACCACCTGGGAGCAGAACTGGGCCAGACCGGCTGGGGTGTTCTGTAACCGTTCACACCCTGGGCAACGCAGCGGAAAAGGTGACAGTCACATTTTGCCGGAACGGCCCTTCGGGTGCTTCGCACAAAAGGTGACTGTCACCTTTTCCGCGGGCCGTGAACGGTTACGGGTGTTCTTGATTGGCCGGTGTTCGGTGCGGATTCAAGCCGCACGTCGAGTGGGAGTCTGGGCGAGACGTTCGATCTCGTCGGGCAGGATTTGCTGAACGACGAGCTTGCCGCCCGGCTGCATCCGCTCGAGGTAGACGACACCCGAGGCGCCCACAATCCGAGGCAAGTAGAACCATGCCCGCTGGATGGAGGCCGGATGCTGCCGTGCCGAGATAATGACCAGATCCGTGCCAGTCAGGCTGTTGGCCGCGGTGGGCAGGGTGGAGCCGATGTCGCCCGGCAGGAGGTGGACCTTGGCCCCCGTCCCGCGGAGGAGACGATGGGCCAGTTTCAGGGTCACCCCCGGTCCGTCGGCGGCCGATCGGCCTTCGAACAGGTCGATGCCCGTGTAGGACACCTCCGTGGCAGACGCCGTTCTCTGGGCCATCTCAATCATCCGTACAGCGCGCTGGCCATCGCCGATCCCGCATTCGAGAATGCGTCGCACCTTATGCCGGCCGATCGCCCGATAGAGGGCCCGGTTGGCGGCGGGCTGGGAGAACCATTTAAGATGAAGAGCCTTAAGTAGTGTTGTAGCAGGCAATTTCGCCCTCCTTGGCGAGATAGCTGACGCAGCAATCACGATCCCTCTGCAATCCATGTTCGGCCTTCGCCGACCACCGAATCGAGCAGAAACGGCCGGTCTGTTGAGCCTGGTTCGACGGCACGTCAGACAGGCATAGCCCGGGACGAAAGAATCCATGCTTGAGAGGGGATGGCTGGTTTGCAGAAGCCGAGGAGAGAATGGAGTTTCGATGGTTTCCAGTGGGGGGATAGAACATGGGTCCCCCCGTGCAACTTGGGGGGTTTTTCGTTGACAGTCTACGGAACCGCGTTTAGAATCGGGTTTTAGGGCAATCCGGCAATTCCCGGCTGTGACCGGTCGATCCGATGTCTCGAGATCGCCCACAGGCCGTCCTGGCCGTGTCACGTCGAGGATTCCGACGGAACGCTCTGAGGCATTTACACAAACTGGGCGAGGTTTGCGCCCATTCACTGCGATCCTATTTCCCCGACCCAACCGGCGGATTCAGTTTGGGAAGAGGCCCTTCTTGCCTGCAAGATGGGTTGGGGTTTCCTTTGCCGTTTGGAACATCGGCCTGAAAGGAGCGGACCATAGCCATGGCGCGCGAAAACCAGGGACTGCAAATCACACTCATCGTGTTCGTCGTCCTGACGATCCTCTTGGGAGCCTTCTGCTTCGTCTTTTTCAGCCAGTCCAAGGATCTGACGGCGAAGTTGACCGAAGCCCAGAAGGATGCAGAGCACGCGAAAGGGGCGGTTGGATCGCTCGAAGATGACCTCAAGAAATTGAAGCAGTACATCGGATTCACCGAGAACGACGACGTCCAGACGATTCAAGAAACGTTCAAGAAAGACATGGCGGCCTACGCCAGCAGCTTCCCGGCCGACACCCAGTACTACCACCAGGTTGTCGGGGCGATGTACAAGAGCATGGAAAGCGCTTACGCCCAGCGCGACGAGGAGCGCAAGACAACGAAGATGCAAAAGGCGCAGCTCGCCGCGGTCGACATGAACGTAACGAAGCAGATCGACCCATTGAAGGCAAAGATTCAGACCGTTGAGACGGAATCCGCGGATGCCGTGGCGCGGGCTAATGCGGCACGCGACTTACTCAAAACCGATAAGCGGAATCTTGAAGAAAGTCTGAAAAACCAGAAGACGGCGCACACCACCGAGGTGACCGAACTACAAGGGAAGGCCACGGCGCTGGCACAGGAGTTGAAAAAGAAGGCCGACGATTATGGTGTGGTGCGCCAGAAGTTGGAGGACATCACCCGACCGAATCCCGACCGGTTCCAAGGGGCGGTTGACTATGTAAGCCAGCACGACAGGACAGTCTATATCAACCTAGGTTGGGCCGACGGGCTCCGTCCACAGGTCAACTTCTCCGTCTATCCGGCCGAGGAAAACCAGGTGACGGAACTGGCCCGAAAAGCCAAGATCGAGGTGACCGAGGTCATCGGCGCCCATCGAGCCAAGGCCCGGATTATTAGCGACCGGCCAACCGACCCCATCTTGCCACAGGACCGGCTCTTCACGGCCATCTGGAGCCCCAATGAACCGCGGCACTTTGCCCTTACCGGCTCCTTCGATCTGAACAACGACGGTCAGAGCGATCTGGACCGAATTCACACGCTCATCGAGCTCAACGGTGGCGTGGTCGACGCTCCGCGGGACGCCGAAGGCAAACGGCACGGCAAACTCAGCATCGACACGCGCTTCCTGATCGTCGGCAAGGAACCCGATGCTTCCTCCCCGCCTGATGCGTTGAAGGACCACACCGACATGATAACGCAGGCGAATGATCATAAAATCGAAAAGATCAAGCTGTCAGACTTCCTCGACATGGTCGGTTGGAAGCCGGAGGTCGAGGTGAGCCAATACGACGCCACAGGCAACGCCAACCTGCCAATGCAGCCCCACGAGCACGTTCAGCAACCTGGCAACCCCATCAGCGAGATTTTCAAACCGCGCAAACCGCCCCGAAGCAGTGGCGGAAGCGCGTTCTAGCAGCCTGTTGAGAAAGGGTGCCACTGCTGGCTTTTCCAGCAGTGTTTCCCTGGGCTTTTTCCACCTCGCACTGCTTGGCAAGCCAGCATTGGCGCCCAGCGTCATCGTCACCCCTCTTTCGGCAACCTCCAGGGCTCTTGACCGATGTGGCCTGGAGCCGGTAAGGCATTTCGCGGATTCCGGCTGCTTGCGCTGCTTGCCCGGTTCGCCTTTCCCCAATCGCCGGAGAAAGCTATCATCCGGGCATCATGAGCAGACCCCAGCCCCAGGAAAAGACGATGTCGGACCGCCTCTTGCGGGCGGTGGTGCTGGGTTACGGCCAGCGGCCGGGCGTTCGCGAGGAGGCCCAGCGGCTCGAATCGGTCGTGGGCAAACAGGTCGAAATCGTCGCCACCGACCTCTCTGGTGAGGAAGACGTTTCCTCGATCGACGCCGACGTGGCCATTGTGCTGGGGGGCGATGGTTCGATCCTCCGGGCGGCCCATCAGATGGGCGACCACCAATTGCCCGTCGTCGCCGTCAATCTGGGAAAATTAGGTTTTCTGGCGGACCTCACCACGGAAGAGCTGCCGGACGTTCTGGCCGACTTCCGTTGCGGGTCGTTGCCGGTGATCGAACACCTGATGTTCCAGTGTGAACTCTGGCGCGACGGCCAACGGATGCACCGGGATTTGGGACTCAACGAAGTCGTCGTCCACGCCGGCGCGCCGTTTACGATGCTCGACGTGGATCTGTTCGTGGATGGCGAGCCGGTGACCACCTACAGTTGCGATGGCCTGATCCTCAGCACGCCGGTCGGGTCGACTGCCCACAGTCTCTCGGCGGGCGGGCCGATCCTCCGCAAGGACTTGCAGGCGTTCGTGATCTCGCCGATCAGTCCCCACACGCTGACCCATCGTCCGGTGGTCGACGGCGCCCATCGGGTTTACGAACTGGTTGTTGCCCAACCCAACCCCCGAAGCTCGGTCGTCGTCGACGGCCGGGCGCTCGATACGTTGGCGCCGAACGACCGGGTCCGCGTCACCCGGGCGGACGTTCAGTTCCGGCTGGTCGCCGCGCCGGGGCACACCTACTATCGAACCCTTCGCGAAAAACTCGGCTGGAGTGGCCGACTGAAGTACGGAAATGATTCTTGAACCAAACCACGGAAGGTTGAAGGTTGCACGGATGAGAAAACCTCTGAAATCAGTAGTTCGCAATTTCGCGATTTCACGGACGATTCGTGGTGCGATCGGTCTGCTTGCCGTCGCATCGGTGCTCGCGGCGACTGCCGGTTGGGCCATTGCTGGCGCAACGGCGCCCAATGCCAACGGAGCGGATGCCGAGGCCCAGAAGGAACCGGCCAAGTACCTTCTACGCTATAAGTTCCAGCCAGGCGAGACGCTGTCCTGGAACGTGGAGCACCGGGGCCAGGTCGTCGCCACAATCGCTGGTGTGACCGAGACGGTCGAAATGGTCAGCAAGTCGGTCAAAATCTGGGAGGCCAAGGAGGTCGAACCTGACGGCACGGTCGTTTTCGAGAATCGGGCCGAGGACTTTGACCTATGGCACAAGCAGACCGGTCGCGAGCCGATCCGCTATAACAGCGCGACCGACAAGGACCCGCCACGGCGATTTGCCGAGACCGCCGCCAAGGTGGGTAAGCCCCTCGTGCGGTTCCGGATGGACAACCGAGGCAACATCCTCGAGCGTCGGTCGCTTCTTCCCGGCGCGGCCCAGGAAGCGAAGGCTCAAATCACGATCCCCCTGCCCGAGGAACCGATTTCCATTGGCCATTCGTGGGTCTTCCCCCATGAAGTCTCCATTCCGTTGGAAACGGGCGGGGTGACCAAGATCCAGACGCAGCAGCGGTTCACGCTCGAGAGCGTCAAGACGGGCGTGGCCCGGATCAAAATGGTCACCCAGATCCTCACCCCGATCCACAATCCGGCAGTGGAGGCGAAGCTGATCGACTGTGCCACTCGGGGGACGATCCGGTTCGATTTGGACACCGGTCGGGTTCTTTCACAGAATCTGGAGCTGGACAAGCAGGTGATCGGTTTCCGGGGCGCGGACAGCCGGATTCACCATGCCAAGCGATTCACCGAACGACTTCTACCCGACCGGCTTCTTGCCGCCCGGCCGTAACGGTTGTCCCGGAAAAACGGGTCCGTCCATGCCCATTGGGGAAACTGCGTCGGCGGTCGCTCCCCGCGCCAAGCTTGCCCTGTAGGATGCCGATTCCCAAAGAGAGGTTCCGGCATCAACGGGACGGTTTTGCGAGGCCAGGGCGATGATCAAGCTACTGATTCGAGGTGTCATTCTTGCGGTCGCGGTGGGGGGGCCGGTGATGTTCTTCAAGTCGTCCGATCTCTGGTCGGGCGCGAAGAAGACGTTCGCGGCCCTGACGAACACTGCGCCAAGCGAGTCGGATCCAATCCCAACGGTTCGACCTGTGCCACCGGCTCCCCAGGCGCCGACGTTGCCCTCGCCGGCCGGCCCGTCGGTGAACGACCTGGCCGAGGTGCTACGCTTCGACGTCACGACCGGCTGGATCACCGGCCGGTGGCCCCGGGTGTCGATCGGGATGGCCCAGCTTCAGTTCCAGGGCTATCGGGTGCCTTTGGTCACGGGCACGGAGAAGGACGATCTGGCCGGATCGCTGACCTACTACTTCGACCCGCACCAGCAGGTGCAGATCATCACGTTCAACGGCACGACGGGCGACCCGACCAAGCTGCTGCGGCTTCTGACCGGTCGATACGGCTTCGTGCGTCGCGTGGCCAACGACAGCGGCCTGTTTCTCTACGAAGCGCCCAACTCGGACGGCCAGGCCCAGAGTATGTTGCGGATCCGACTCAACGGCGTTGTGAAGGCAAACCAGTCTCATCAGCGATTCCGCGTCGATCTGACGCTTGCACGGCCGGCGGTGAAGAGCTAATTTGGCGTGACCTGCCCCGGTGGGGGGTGTGTGTCGGAAATTGGCCGGTTCGGGTGGCTTGTGGAGCGGGGGCCGGCCGATAGAATGTGTCTCTTGCCTGCTGGCGGTGTAGGACGGTGTGGCGCTGCGAGGGCATTGGGGAAGCGGCATTACCCGGATGGGCAGGCCCGATCAGGCGGCGAAAAAATTTTCTGTTACCGGGGTGTTTGCCCTTTGACAGCCCCAAGACCGATCTGTATATTGGGTGTTTCCCCACGGGGAGCAGCAGTTCAGAAGGGTCAGAGGGGAAAGGTTGAGAGCGGCGTTCGCCAGGGGACGGGTTCAAGGATTTCGGCTTTGGCCGGCCAGTGAATCCGTCCCCTGTCGAACCGACAGGGAGTGGGCCATGTCTGAGCAATCAGGCAAGACCACTCGACGATCTTTGACAATTTGGTTGTGTGATTGAAGTGGCATCTTCAGAGATGAATCGTGCCCGAGGTTTGGTGAACGACTCGTCGTTCACGAATCCAGGGCGCGTTCAATTTTGAGGGCCTTTAGACACGACGGTCGGTCGGCGGCGTGGAGGCACGTTTTTCGGCTGGCAGTCGTCGTCTTGAGCATCGTTACTAGGATCACGGTTTGCTGTCGGTTCCCGGCTTTGGCTGGGGACGGGGAGCGGACTGATTCGATGCATGTAGCACCGCGTGGACCGGTACTTTCGAGTATTGGATTCATGTGGCCAAGCTACGAAGGGCACATGGGGGATGTCTTGGTGTCAGGAGGCTTTGAAGGGCGTGGAAGACTGCGATAAGCCCGGGGGAGTTGTCAAACAAGCGTTGATCCCGGGATTCCTGAACTGACCTGTGCTGAATCCATAGGCGCAGGTAGCCAACGCGGTGAACTGAAACATCTCAGTAACCGCTGGAAGAGAAAGAAAACTCGATTTCCCGAGTAGCGGCGAGCGAAACGGAAAGAGCCCAAACCGCGGGGGTTTTCCCCTGCGGGGTTGTAGGGCCTCTACCATGGGAGTGACAAAACGATCAGGTAGCAGAACGGTCTGGGAAGGCCGGCCATAGCGGGTGACAGCCCCGTACGCGACATCGGATCGTCTCCCTAGAGGTACCTGAGTAGGTCGGGTCACGTGGAACCCCGACTGAATCTGCGGGGACCATCCCGCAAGGCTAAATACTCCCTGACGACCGATAGTGAACTCAGTAGGGCGACTGAAAGATGGGAAGAACCCCTGCTAGGGGAGGATACTGAA
>JAFGFF010000292.1 GCA_016931075.1 Pirellulales bacterium
ACATCGTCATGGAGTCGACCTACGGGGTGCGCGAACATCCACCGCACGAAGACGTCCAGACACAGCTCGTCCGGGCGATCGCCGAGACGATCCAAGGCGGCGGGAATGTCGTCATCCCCACCTTCGCCATCGAACGGGCGCAAGAGCTGATCTACTACCTCGGCCAGTTGATCGCCGAGGACCGTCTCCCCGACGTGCCCGTCTATCTCGATAGCCCCATGGCCGCCGAAGTCACGTCCGTCTTCCGACGCCACCGCGACTGCTACGACGCCGAGACCTGGGAGCGGATCAACTCGGGCGACTCGCCCTTGCGGTTCCCCGGCCTGCGGATGGCCCGGTCGACTGAGGAGTCAAAGGAAATCAACCGGCTCGACTCGCCCGCCATCATCATGGCCACCTCGGGCATGTGCACGGCGGGGCGCATCAAGCACCACCTGATCCACAACCTGCCCCGGTCGGAGTGCACTATCCTCTTCGTCGGCTACCAGGCCGCCGGCACGCTGGGCCGGCAGATCCTCTCCAGCCCTCAGGAAGTCCGCATCCACGGCCGCCTCTGGCCGGTGCGTGCCCGGATCGAACGGATCGACGGCTTCTCCGGCCACGCCGACGGCCCGACGCTGTTGCGTTGGCTCGAACACTTCGAGTCCCCACCCCGCCACCTCTTCCTCACCCACGGCGAACTCGACTCCGCCACCGGCCTGGCCGACCGCGTCCGCGAAAAAGACGGCTGGACCGTCACCGTGCCGGAGTATCAACAGGCGGTGGAACTGGGGTAGGGGCGAGGGGCGGGGGATTAGGGGCTCGGGACTCGGGGCTCGGGGGAAGTAGTGAGTCTCTCAAACCAGGGCCACGAACTCCAAGAATCCCGAGCCGCGAATTGAATAATCCCGAGCCGGGGGTGTCAGCCCCCGGTTTAGTTGATGCTAGAGTTGGCGCTGCCGATAGTACTTCACGAGGAATGGTGGAGCATTTTTCCCAAAATGCGACCGGCTGTAGGTCAGGCTGTGCCTGACAATCGTATTGCTTGGTCGTTTGTGTCACGCAAAGCTTGACCTACGTGGTTCTCAGACGGAGGAGCGGTCGGGGTCATCTTCGATTAGCTGACGGTGAAGCAGCACGGCGCCGGTGACGGCCGTGGTCAATAGCACGGCGTTCAAGAAGGGGACCAGGGAAACCACGGCCACTCCAGTTCCAAGGCCGAGTGTGTGGGCTCGGTGCCGGCGGGCGAAGGCGAGTCTTTCCGAGCGGCGTTTGCCGCGCAGCGAGAGGGGATGTTCGAGGAAGTCGCATCCTAGGGTCATGCAGGTGAAGTAATAGCTCCCGGCGGCGCCGATCGCGGACCCGATGCCCGGCACGAAGTTCAGCAGCAGGAAGCCCCCGTTTACCCCAAGGAGAAAGGCCACGTCGCTGAACGTGTCCCGCAATTGATGAACGACGGACACGTCTCGGATGTCCTCGGGCTTCATGCCCAACTGAAGTTCGACCTGCTCGGCCAGCTTCGCGTAATAATGGCCGCAGAAGATGTCTTGTAAGATCAGCCAGACGACGAAGGAGATGCCCATGGCGACGATCAGCACCAACACGGCGACCAGCACCTCCAACGCCCAGCCCAGCCAACCGTCGGAATAGTACGTGTGCAGGGTGACCAGGCTGTAGCCCACGATGCCCACCAGCACGACCAGAAACACGGCCGAAACCAGCAGGTTGGCGAGGAACGGTTTCAGCCCGAAACGCCACAGGCCAGGCTGCCGCCACATATAACGACAACCGTTCCAAGGTGACGAGAGACCTTCCCAGAACGCGGCGGGGGTGGTCCTGGTTGACTGCATCGTGAACACTCCTGAAGACGAAAAGCCGGTGTGGGATTGGGATACACGTGGCCCACCACGATTGTGCGAGTCGGATTCTCATGGGCAAATATGCCTTAGTACCACGGCCGACAACCGGTGGAATCTCACCATTCTGACGAAAGGAACCGTTCAGCACAACCTCCAGCGGCTTTGCCGGACCGGTTCGTCCAAGAGCCGGTGCTACCCGTTGCCCGGTATTTGTGCCCAGAGTGTCCCGCCGGTACAATAAGGGTCTTGCCGGGTTCTCTGTTCTTCCCACCTGTTAGGTCCCTTGTTCCTCGGGAGTTCACCTTATGAAACGCTTCGTCGGCGGATTCTTGACGGTTTCATTCGTTCTCGGGTTGTTCGTCATATCGGCCGGGGCGGGCGATGTGAAACGGACAGACGTTTATAAGCGGCTCAAGAAGCAGCTTGATGCGGTGAGGGCGATCGACACGCATAGCCACTTGCGAGGGCCGTCGCAGCGGGCCGAATTGCTCGGGCAGTTCCGGAGCAAACCGTCGACCAACTCGGCCTTGTTTTGGGTGTGGAGGAGGGGTTACTACACCGGTGGGCACCCGATGAAACGCTGGCCGGCCGACGGGGATTTCGGCAAGTGGTGGGCCGGCGCGCAAAGCGAATTCCAGAACTCGCGTGCCCGATCGGCCTATCGGACGATGCTGCCCATCTTCACCGATCTGTACGGCGTCGATTTCGAGACGCTAACGCCCGAGCAGGCCAAGGAACTCGACGAGCGGATGGAGAAAACCTACGAGGACCCCGACTGGGGCGAAAAAGTGATCCGTCGCCGGGCGAACACGGAACTCGTGATCGTCGATTCGTATTGGCGGCCGATGAACGTCCGCGATCACTACCCGTTCACTGTGTCGACGTTGAATACGAACGTTCTGATCCACGGCTTCCACCCTTCGGAATTCGCGGCCTACCAGGCGCACGACCTCTACGCCTTCGCCGCCAAACGCAACCTGCCGGTCAAGTCGCTGGACGACTACATCGCCGTGCTCGACCGGATCTTCGTCGAGGCGAAAAAGGCGGGTGCCGTCTGCGTGAAAAACGCCAGCGCCTACGACCGCACGCTCCAATTCGACCGGGTGTCGAAGACCCTAGCGGCTAAGGCGTTTGGCCGACCGCGCAAGGAACTCAGCCCGGAGCGGATCAAGGCCTTCGAGGACTACGTCTTCTGGCGGCTGGCCGAACTGGCCGCCAAGCACGACCTGCCGTTTCAGGTCCACACGGGCCACGCAAAGATCGAGGGCTCGAACCCGATGAACCTGGTCAACGTCATCGCGGCCAACCCGAAAACCAAGTTCATCCTCTTCCACGGCGGCTTCCCCTGGGTCAGTGAGTCGGGCGCGATCGCCCTGCGCTACCCGAACGTCTGGCTCGACTCCGTCTGGATGCCCGTGCTCAGTTATGAAATGGGCAAACGCGGATACAAAGAATGGCTCGATATGATTTCGTCCGACCGGATCATGTGGGGCAGCGACATGGCCACCGTCGACGGCACCTACGGCACGACGGTCTACACCCGTCAGTGCATCACCGAAGCCCTGGCCGAAAAAGTCGTCGCCGGCGAACTGCGCGAATCCGACGCGCTGCGCATCGGCCGCCAGATCCTCCGCGAGAACGCGCTGAAGATGTTCCCAACGATTCGGGAGCGTGTCGAGAGCATGGACAAGCGATAGGGCAGGTGCGGATGATCAAGTGATCAGACAGCATGTTCCTTTGGTGAACGTCATTTATCCCTTGGTATCCGAGTCGACGTGGTTTCGAGCAGAGTGTTGCAGTTGCTTGACACGGCCGTCTAGCGAATCGATAATCGGCGAGGTTCTCACCCATCTTGTGTCTGAGAACTCCGCGAGATCAGCGCTCCCCACCCGCCTCCGTCCGCCTGCCTTCGTTGGAGAAATCAAGCCGTGAGATACCTCTTGATCGTGCTTTTCTCGTTCCATGCTTGCACCGTCACGGCGGGGAATGTCGAGCCGAAGTCTCCGTCCCCGGCGGAAGCGGCCCGAGGGTTGCTGAAGCGGGTGCTGCCAGATCACGTCGACCACTTCGTCTTCGAACCGATCTCCAATGAGAACGGATCTGACGTGTTCGAAATCGAGAGCGTTGGCCAGAGGATCACGGTCCGCGGAAACAACGGCGTGGCGATGGCCTCGGGCTTGAACTGGTATCTGAAGCATTACTGCCACTGCCATCTGTCCTTCTGTGGCGACCAACTCGATCTGCCCGACCCACTACCGACGGTCGAGAAGAAGGTCCGTCGGGTCAGTCCCCACAAGTATCGCTATTTCTTCAACTATTGTGCGTTCAGCTACACGATGGCCTGGTGGGATTGGGACCAATGGGAACGGATGATCGATTGGATGGCCCTGCATGGAATCAACATGCCTCTTTCAGTGACCGGACAAGAGGCGGTATGGCGGAACGTGGGTCGCCGCTTCGGGCTCAGCGACGCGCAAATCAAGGAGTTCTTCGTCGGCCCGGGCTACTTGTCCTTCGGCTGGATGGGCTGCATCGACGGCTGGTGCGGCCCCTTGCCCGACAGTTGGATCGACTCACACCTTGAATTACAGAGGAAGATCATCGCGCGTCAGCGTGAATTGGGCATGACGCCCGTACTGCAAGGATTCACAGGACACATTCCGGCCGGATTCCAGGAGAAAATCCCCGATGCTAAATACGGGCGACTCCGCGGTTGGAGCGGTTTCTCTCCGGGCACGCATTACGTCGACCCCATGGATCCGCTGTTCTCGAAAATCGGCAAGGCGTTCATCGAAGAGCAAACGCGGTTATATGGCACCGACCATCTTTATGCAGCCGACACGTTCATCGAAATGCGACCACCGAGCAACGATCCGGCCTTTTTAGCCGCCATGGGCAAGGCTCTTTTCGAAGGGATGCGCACAGCCGACCCAGATGCTATTTGGGTCATGCAAGGTTGGGTGTTCCTCAGCAACAAGGAGTTTTGGCAACCACCACAAGCCAAGGCCCTTTTCGGCACCGTGCCCGACGATCGGATGATCCTGCTCGACCTGTTCGCCGAGCGAGAACCCGTCTGGCAACTAACCGAGGCCTTCTACGGAAAGCCGTGGATATGGTGCATGCTGCACAACTTCGGGGGCCGTGTCGGCATGTGTGGCGGGACGAATAAGATCGTCGAGAATCTGGGCGAGGCCATGACCAGCCCTAAGCGAGGCAAGCTGTCGGGCATCGGCGTCATCATGGAAGGATTCGGCTACAACCCCGCGGTCTACGACCTGTGGGCCAGCCTGACCTGGCGAAAAGAGATGCCCGAGCTGGACTCCTGGTTCCCCGATTTCGTTCACCGACGCTACGGTTCTGGCAACGAGAAGGCGATGGCGGCATGGCGTCTCTTGCAGAAGACCCTGTATCGCCAGCCGATATACACCGGCACGATTATCTGCGATCGCCCGGGGCTGCCCCCGAAACGCAACTGGATGAACCCACCGGCCCGATACGATCACAAGAAGGTCGCCCAGGCTTGGAAGCTCCTGCTCGAAGCGAGCGACGAACTGGGCTCGCGCGACACGTACCAGTACGACGTGGTCCATCTTGCGCGCGAGAACCTGGCCGGGCTGTCCGAAGATCTGGCCCAACGAATGGTCGACTCCTATCAGGCAAAGGATCAAAAGGCATTTGCCAAGGCCAGTCAGGCGTATCTCCAGCTCATTCGGGATATGGACGAGTTGTTGGCCACGCGGCGCGAGTTCCTGCTTGGCAAATGGCTGGCCGACGCTCGACGATGGGGCGCGATGGAAGAAGAACGACGTCTCTATGAATGGAACGCCCGAACCATCATTACCCTCTGGGGACCGCCCGACAGTCCCCTGCACGAATACGCCCATCGGCAATGGTCCGGCCTGATGAAGGGGTTCTACTTGCCCCGTTGGGAAAAGCTAGTTGCGCGTCTCGATGAATCACTGAAATCGGGCAAGCCCTTTGATGACAAGAAGTTTGAACGGGACCTCCGCGTCTGGGAACACCAATGGACTCACCGGAACGAGTCCTATCCGGCGACGCCCCAGGGAGATCCGGTGGCCGCGAGTCGTCGAACGTGGGAGAAGTACGGCGAACAGTGCTTTCAGTTGAATCGCCCTGAAGTCGAGAGCCTGACTACCAACAAGCCGGTCAGTTGCTCCTCTTCGCTCGCAGGCCATCCGGCGCATCTGGCCAACGACGGCCGAGCGCGCGACCCGAGAGGGCATTGGGCCACCGACGTCACTACCGACAAGGAGCCTTGGTGGCGGGTCGATCTCAAGAAGCCCAAGACGGTCGGCCGCGTCGTCGTCGTGCCCTACTATGGCGACGGGCGCTACTATGGCTTCACGGTCGAGACTTCCACCGACGCCAAGACGTGGCAAACGGTCGCCGATCGCCGCGATAATCGGCAACCGTCCACACGGCAAGGTTACTCTTGCAGCTTCGAGCCACGCTCCGTTCGCTACATTCGCGTTCGCCTTACCCACAACTCCGCCAACACGGGCCGTCACCTTGTGGAAGTGATGGCCTACCGAGAGTAGCGGTTGAGTGCAATCGTGCAGGGCAAGCTAGTTCTGTAGCACGATGCTCGACATTCACCTCGCCACGAATCCCGCTTCCCAGAGCACGACGCGGCTGTCGGAGGGACCATCGAAGGAGAGGGCGAGGCGGAGGGGCTTGTTGCGGAAACGGTCGAGATCGATCCGGAGGAACTCGGGCCGGCGGGGGTCCAAGGGCAGACGTTTTAGATACGTCTGTTTCTGCTTGCCTTCATAAACGACCAGAGAGACGTCGGGTGCCGGGCCGCGCCGAGGGGAGCAGGCTTGCAGGGCCAGGCGGAGGACGCCGCCGGGGCAGGTGATCGGCACGGTGACTTGCGCGGGGTGGTCCTTGCCGAGCGGGATTTCGATTGCGCTGCCCGCCCGGATGGAGCCGGCCACCAAGGCGTCGTTGGCCAACCGTCCGTCCAAGTCGTGGGCCAGCTTACCACCGAGCGGTTCGGCCAGGAGGTCGAGCGTCTTGGGCCGCCGGGGAACGACTTGGATCTCTTTGATCGAAGCGCCCCGGTCCGGCACGATCATGAGGGGTGGGCGGCGCTTGACCGGCACGTCCAGGTCGACCAGGCCCCAGACCGGCCGGCGGTCGTCCGACCCGGGCACTTCCAGCAGGGTCTTGTTGTCCTGAACAACCTTCGCGCCGCCCACGGTTTGGACATAGAGGCGATGCGCGCCCGGTGGAATCCGGTGGCCCAAGGAGATCGGTCCGCTCGACCCGGGCGGGGTAATGCGAAGGGGACGATAGACGGCCTGGAACGTGGCGACCTGTTTGAGTCGAGCAGACGGAGACATCCGGTCGGAGATCTTGGGCAGGGCGATGTGCTCCAACTCCCAAAACCCGCAGTCCGTGGCCGTCGAGGCGGCGCTGGCCTTGCCGAACAAGGGCAGTTCGCCCTGGCGGAAGACGTCGCCTGCTTCGTTCTTGAACGTTCCATCAGCGCGGACCAGGTGGAGATTCTGATCGGTGACGACGGCCCGTTTCTTCTTGGCGTCCCAATCGACGGTTCGCACACGGCGGTGGCCGTAGGCCTGATAGACAAGCAGCCCTTCGGCGGGCAGCGTCTTCGCCTCGGGCTCAATCCGCATCCGGTGCTCAACGATCAGCGCGTCGGCCCAGGGCATCGGGCCGTTGACCAACTTGACCGCGCGTTTCGCCTGGAGCGGCGGCAGACGCAGCCGTTGGCGGCCTTGCTGGTCCGGCACGTCGTACGAGAGCCAGCCGGCCTGGTAGCGATGCAGGGCGATCGGGCCGGTCGGGAAATGGGTCTTTTCTCCAAACGCCATCACGGCGTACCGCCCGAAGAGGCCGTTCTGCGGAACGTAGAGGTCCCGGAATCCGCACATCATGTGCCCCAGTTCGTGGAAGAGGAACCCCACGCCGTAGAGCCCGCTGGATTCTTTTTTCTGCCGTTCGGGGTTGAAGGTGATTCGTTTGCCGTTCCAGCGATCGTCCCAGTACGGGACCTTGGCCTTGTGGAAGTCGCGGCTCGACAGATACCTCATGCCCGCGCCCATGAACGTCGTCTGTTTGAGACACTTAAAATATCCGTGGTCGTTTCCGGCGTAGATGATCGCGTAGAAGTCGACCGGTTTGCCGTTGATCCTGTCGTCTTTCGGGATGTGGTTCAAGCTCATCGCGTCGGCGACGACCCGATGCCACCAGTCGTTTCGGCCGTCGCGAGTCTTCTTCCAGTGCGGCAACTCCTCGATCTTCAGCCGCGAACGCACCCACGGCATCACCTCGCCCGTCACCCGCAGCCGGCCGTCGGACAGCTCACCAAAGTAGTCGCGTACCGAGCCGATCATCGGTTCCGAGATCGGGCCCGGCGTCACCCGGACGTTCTTGCCAAAGAAGATCGTCTCGAACGACTCCCGCGGATGCTGATGCTCGCGCCCTTCGAAGTCGATCAGCAACACCCGACACCGGATCTCACCCTGGACAACTCGCCCGGGCGTATCGCGCGAAACGCCCAGCGTCGCGCAGAGCATCCCAAGGACGACCATCGTCTGACACACAACGACACCTCACGTTCCGTAGGTAGGACTTGTTGGGCAGCCGCAGCTTGCCCGGCGGGTACCTTTCATTATACCCACGGGTCCCGTCGGAAGCGACCATACGGTCGATTGGCCCTAGAAAACGGGCTTTGGCGAGAAGGGACACCCCACGGGAGAATGGGGGCGGGGGGAGCGGCAGCGGTTCAAGAAAGCGGTGTCACCCGCCTGACGTACGAGACAGCTTGACTAATCGGCCGCGAAGTACAGGCCGTCGTGTGCTTTCCGGTGCGAGCAGAAGAGGTTTACGTTGTCGAGCTTCTTTTCATCTGTCAGTGGTACTGTCTCGGCATAATAGATGCTGGGCTCGTCTGTTTTGCTTCGGTGCTCCCAGAAGTCGATCTTTTCCGCCGGGCTCCAGTCGCGCGTGGCGCAATCCAGAACGGTGCGGTCGGTAATGCTGTAGACGAAGGCAAGATCGCCGGGCACGACTTGGGGCGATTGGCCCCCTTTGTCCTGGAAGTACAGCCGCAATACGGTGTCGCTGAGGTCCTTGATCAGGTCAAAACGGAAATCCCGCATCTCCTCGCCAAACTCGGAGACGACCGCCAGCTTGGGGCGGCACATGGCGATGACTCGGGCCGTGCCAATGATGCCCAGGTGATTCGGGTAGCAGGCCTCGACGATCTTCTCTTTCTGCATGTCGAATTCATCGGGCTTGATCGAGCCGATATGCACCAGCATGACATCCACGTCACCGGGCTGCACACTCTCAAGATACCGTTTGCCAATTTCCAACTCTGGCTTCGAGGCGTCAGCGGTGGGCTTCTTTGACTCTGGATTCAACGGGAACAGGCCCGTGTCACTCGTAAGAAGGATGCGACGCGGTTCGTCTGCCGTTCCGAGAGTCAAGAGAACTCCGACCGACTGGTCGCAGGAGAGTAATTCATCGTGATAGGCCGGCAGGACGCGAAGCCGACCGCCCCCGAGCAGGTCGAATTCCGAGCCGCTATTGAGTGTGGCTACCCGATCCGTGAACTCGTGTTCGCGCAGGCTAAGCATCCCGGCGAATTTTCGGAAGGCTCCGTTGTTGAGAAAGAACCGAACGCGTTTCGGCGTGAGTGGCGGTAGCTTTTTCGCTTCCCGTGTCTTGTTCAATTCCCGGAGGTTGTCGTTGTACTCGAACAAGAGAGTCCGTAGGGTCTCAAACTCCGCTGTGTGATCGGGATGGGCGTGGGTCAGGATGATATTGTGGATGTCATGGATCCGACCCCCTGCCTGATGGAAGTTCTCGACGAAGTTGAAGCCCGGATCGATGACCGTGCCGTGGCCCTGGTGCCAGATAAAGTACCCGCCGCCGCGACTCCGTTCGTCCTCGGCGGAGGCGGGCAGGGCCGGGGTGTACGAGTTCCATTTGCGCAAGACCATCAGCAGCGATCGATCTTCAGGCAGGCGGGACTCGGGCTTCAGAAACTCCGTCAGTTGACCTTCCGCTTCTTTCTTTATATCCAAATACCGAGCGGCCTGTTCCTTGAGCCGGGTGCGGATCAGATTGATCATCAGGCGGAGTTCACCGAACGGATCTTTGGGTGGGAGGGCCGGTGCATCGCTAACCCATTTACGGCGTTCCTCACTGACATCCTTGCCGGCAAGTTTACAGGCGGCGATAAAATCCTGCTCCCAGCGACTCGGGTCTTGCCGGGCGGCCTTGCCGAGCCACTCAATAGCCGCGTCCTTTTCTCCTCCGTTGAATAGCGATACACCCATGTTCCACATTGCGTCCCAGTCCTCCGGATTCTCCTCCAGGGCCTTGTCGAACCACACAATGGCCGCGTCCTCGTCCCCTTTGTTTGACAGCGCCACGCCCCTGCTGCGCATCGCGTCCCAGTCCTTCGGATTCTCCGCCAGGGCCTTGTCGTACCACTCGATGGCCGCGTCCTGGTCCCCTTTCGTCGCCAGCGACGCGCCCCTGTGATTCATCGCTCTCCAGTCTTTCGGATTCTCCTCCAGGGCCTTGTCGTACCACTCGATGGCCGCGTCCTCGTCCCCTTTCTCCGACAGCGATACGCCCCTCTGACGCATCGCCTTCCAGTCCTTCGGATTCTCCTCCAGTGCCTTGTCGAACCACGCGATGGCGGCGTCCTCGTCCCCTTGTTGGCTGTGGTAAAGGCCGAGGCTACACAATAGGAACGAATCCACGCCGCCGGATTGCGCTGCGTCGCCGATTTTGTCGGCAAGCCGTTGGGCGGCCCTGGCGTGATCGTCAGTGGAATAGTTGATCCATTCGGCGTCGAAGAACGCCTCATAGTCCTTGTCACCTGCTGCGGCAGCCTCGTCGCGCAACGACTCCAGCAGACGTAGCGCCTCATCCTTGTTGCCTCGCTCAGCCATGTCATCGGCAATAGGGCTTTGCTGCTGATAACGCGCTACACGTTCTGATCTGTCCATGTGTTTCTCTTTGTCTACCCACAGGTATTGGACCAAACAGCAAGAAGCATACCGACGGCCCCGTCCTGCCCGGAAGGCGATTGGGGGCAAATGGGGGCGGGCGTCTCTGCTTGCCTGGCCTTGAGGATGGTCGACAGGAAGGAATCCGTCAACCAGCCAGCCGCGCGTCATGCTATTTCTGTAGGGTGGGGCACACTTGCCCCACCAGAATCCGGCACGGACAATCGTGGTGGGGCAGGTGTGCCCCACCCTACGGCTGTTTAGCCGGCGCACGGTGCGGTGGAGGGCCACGCTCCGTCGTGGCCGGGGGCAACGAGGCGTTCCATAACCGTCAAGAAACCGCACTGGCAGAGCCAGTGGCACACCCGAGGGCACGGGCAGTCTCACGGACGCGACGGAGCGCGTCCCTCCAGGCGACTCAACGGCTGGGCTACTTGTCAGCGGTTGAGGATTTCTTCTTCGGATTCGCTTTGAGCCACTCGGGGATCGTGGCGCCGGCGGCCGTGTCTGATCGGGGGATGTAGGGTTTGATGTCCAACACGGGCGTGCCCGCGAAGGCGTCGATCCGCTCGATCTCGATGACGTTGTCCTTGACGGAGACGATTTTGCAGAGGGTCGTGGCGATCAGGTTGGGGCGACGGGGGGACCGTGTGGCGAAGACGCCCGTCAAGGGGTTGGCCTCGTCTCCCCGGGGATGCACTTGCAGGACGGCGCGTTTCTTGGGCGTGTCGTTGCGGTCAAACCACCAGTAGACATGGATGTGGGAGAACCCGTCCAAGCCGAGCAGGCCCGGCTGGTACTGCTTGTCCAGCACGATGCGCGTCTTCCCTTTTTCGATCTTGATATGGCCGATCGGAGAGACGGTGAACTGACGTGCCGGCGGGCCGCCCGAGTCGGCTCGCGCCGAGAAGAAGCCGAGAACGAAGATCGTCAACAGGACGAGAGCAAGGCATTTCATGGTCTTGTGTCTCCACGTAATACGTGTTCGGAGCGCCGGACACGACGGAGCGTGTCCCTCCAGGACGTCTTCGGCCACGGAATCACGGCCCCGGCCGAACGAGGTGCCAGGTGTCGGACCTGGGAGTCCTCAAAATGGTGGTGGGGACCGCCTTCGCTATTTGTCCCAGATTCCGCGACGGTCATCGTGTGAATACCCTCGTTCTCTCCCTAAGTCGGGTGAGGGTAAACACCCCAAGAACCCACTATCTAGCGGGGAGGACGCCCGATGAACCAGGGCTCCTTTCGCGGCCCCAATTTCACCGGGTTTTATCCCAAGTCAAGCATTTGCGCGCTAGGGTAGGGCATTAAAAAGGGACTACCAAGTAGCCCTTGTCGACCACGCCCGAAAATGGGCCAGAAGCCATCCCAAAAGACGGACCGGCTTCCGCAGAGCTATCGGAGCCACTTGCGGACACGACGGAGCGTGTCCCTCCAGGATATCCGTGTCCCTCCAGGATATCCGTGTCCCTCCAGAATATCTCGGTCCGCCGGCTCACCGCCCCGGCCAACCGCCCGCGGCGCCGAGGGAGGGGCCGGCGGGGCCGAGGGATTGGATGGTGAGGTCGTCGAGCCAGACTTCGCCGAGACCAGACAGCGCGAAGGTGACGGTCAGGGGACCGTTTTGGGTGGCGACGCGGTAGAGGGTGAAGCTGCGCCAGCCGGTCGTTTCGCCGATCCGTTCGGCCATGTCCAGACCGGTCATCGAGTCGAAGATGACCAGGCCGTCGACACTGCCGACGATCGGGGTCGGAAGGTGGACCCAGCCGTGGATCCGCACGAGCGTGCCGGTTTGGACGGGGATCGGCGGCGTGATGACCCAGAGGGGCGACGTCTCGACCAACGTGGGCGGGGCGTTCGGATCGATCGGACGCGCGCGAAGTCGCAGGCCGGCCGAACCGGAGTGCAGGGCCTCGGGCACGACGTCGGCGTGGGCTTCGACACCGGGCGTGGCGTGCTGGCGATGATGCCATCCGGCCGACTGGACCGCCGCCAGACTCTCGAAGTCGCCCGCAGCCAGCAGGTTCTGGCCAAGCTGCCACGTGCGGCTCTGGTCGACCATGTTCCAGTGCCAGGGCAACGTCGAGAAGCAGACGGTGGCCGGGCTGGAGATGGGCGAACGGATGGCGTGGACGGCCTTCTCCCAGTTCGACCGTTGGACGATCCGCAACGGCCGCATGGCCCGTTCGGCCTGGATGCACGCCGTGCGATAGTCGCGCGCGGCCAGGGCTCCGTCGCATCGCTGGAGGTATTGCTGGGCCGTGTGGACGTCGTTGCCGATCTGCCAGACCGACGCCGGCCGGCCGGCCAGGCGGCGATCGACCTCGCGGATCGCGTCAAGTCGGGCGGCGGCCAGTTGGCGGTGCAACCGGGCGGCCTCGGGCCCGATCGCTTCGGCTCGCTTCTTCATCCGGTCGAGTGTCAGGAAGTCGTTGGTGAACAGGACGAGCGTGCTCAAGGAAAACTCGTCGAGCGTCACTTGCATCCCGCCGGCGATGTAGTCCATCTGACGGATCGTCCGCAAGCCGCCGGGGCGAACCTCGTGGGCCTTGCTCGATTCGGGCACGGGCGCGACGAACGAGACGGTGTTGCCGGCCGACTGCCCGGGCACGAACTGGGCGCCCGGGCCGACCCACATCGGCACCAGAAGCCGCGACTGTTTGTAGCGGAACACGGCCCCGACCACGTTTGGCTGGTTCGGCACCGTGGCCGTGTCGATCAGGTTGCCGGCAGCCACCCACGGGCGGATGAGTTCGAGTTCCAGGTTGAGCAGCTTCAGCGCGGCCGCTCGATTTTGCGTTGCCGGATCATTGGCCACGAGCGACCCGCGCGAGTCGAACAGCAATCCACGACTGCCGGCCACGATCGCCCCGTAGGCCACCAGCCGGATCTGCTCGGCCGTGACCTCGGGCGGAGCGCTGTACGGTCGGCCGGCGAAAACCCACTGGTCCAACAGCGCTTGCGAGGGCTCGGTCTGTACCGTGCTCCAGACGACCGTGCCCGGCCGGGCCAGACGTGGGCGCTCGCGGATCCACGTGGTGTGGTCGGTCAATTCGAGGCTCGTGCCCAGCGGCGCGCGGCCGACGACCAACAGATCGGTGTACCGGCTGAAGCCACGTAGGTTGACTTCGGCGTGACAGATCCGAGGGCGGCCTTTTTGCGGATCGGCCGAACGGACCTGCGAGGCGCGTTGTCGCAGGACGGGCAGTTCCTCCTCGGCCAGCCCCCAACCCAAGTCCCACGCCACAACCGGAGCGTATTTTGGCGAGATGCTTGCCGGAGGCGCGGAAAGGGGCGCTGCGGCGTCCGGCTGGGCGAAAACTTCTTGGGGCGGAGCACAGACCAGCAGCAATCCTTCCCGATCGGCTTCGGCCAACAGGGCATCGGTTGCCGGGCCGGTGGTCCAGACTGTATTGAAACCCAATTCCTTCAGCCGGGTCAACGGCTCGCCCTGGTAGCGAATCGCCCGGACGAAGACCGGTTGCTGGTCGACTTCCAGGATCGAACCCCGCAACTCGATCGATCGTGTTGCCGGCAGCCGACGGGTCGGCTCGCCATTATTGTTCGCAAACGGAGGGTTGTTCGCCAACGGCGGACCGGGCGTCGCCGCCACCCAGCCCTGATCGGCGCTGGGAACGCCGCCGGGCGGGCCAAGGACAGGTCGACTCACATGGCCGGCGATCTCGAGATCATCGATCCACACGTCGGTCGTGCCGGGACCGCCGTAGGCGTTCAGTATGATTCGATCGATGTAAGCCTCGCGCGGGTCGACTTGCGGGCCGATCTGCATCCGTAGGATGCGAACCTGCCGGTCCAACAGGGCCGGGATGTTGTCCAGCCGCAATTGCTGCCAGCGGCCCAACTGCGTGTAGCTCGTCCCGACGATCAACGTCGTGACCGGTTTGCCGCTACGGGGATCGGGTGTCCGGGGGAAGACGACGCGGGCCATCAACTGAGGGCCGCTTCGGTTGGCTTTCACCCAGACGCTGGCGGCCAACTCGGCGATCACCGGCGGGTTGCCCACGTCCTGGGCGAACAGGGTCCGGGTGCCCGTGCGACCGGTGAGCGTAATCCGCTCGGCCGCGCTGCCCGAGTGGACCTGGTCCCGGACCCGTTGGTGAAACGTGACTCGATGGTCGCCGTCCCCTCCGGCCGGTTGCCAACTGGGTTGCGCGGACTCGAAGCCCTCGTGCCACGGAGCGGCCATCTGAGCGGGGCAGGGCAGGGCGAACAGCCCGAAGGTCAGAAAGACGACCGCGAAGCAGAACAACGATGCCACCGGGCGCCACTCGGTGGGTTGCCTGCCTGAGTGTTCGAGCTTTTCAGTGCGGGTTGGCAAACGCAAGTGTCCTTCTCCCAGCCCGTTGTGGCGACGTGGCACCGAGGCCACATGGCCCGGCGTGGGCTACGTCGACGTAACGTGTGCTTGTACCAGGATTTGCGATTTGTCTCCAGATCAAACGTCGTCTTTTTTCATCACGGATTGCAGATTGGGACGGCCGCCGATTTCGAGGCGGTTGGCGCAACCTTTTGGAGAATCGTCACTTACGGCGATTCGTGTCCGTCGAGTGGCAAATCTGGCACAGGCTCTGCTTCATACGGCTGGTGTTCCACACCTGACCAAGGAGACCACCATGAGCCAACCCGCCCCGACCACTCCGCCGAAGACTGAAGAACTCTCCAAGGAATTGATCGACCTGATTGCCGCGATCGGTCAGCTTCCCTCGGAATACCGTGCTGACCTGGAGCCCTCGCTGGCCAAAGTGGTCGACGGGAGCCGCCGGCGACGCCGGATCCTCCAGCTCGTGCAGGACGCTTTGAGCCAATTGCGTCTGGATATGAAATATCTCATGTTCGACCTTGAAGCGACCCGCCGCGAGCGCGACGAGTATCGCCGCCAGATCGACGAGGCCTAGTACGGATCCGTTTTTCAGCCAGCCATGCGGTTTCCGGTGGCTGGCTTTACCTCGAACGGGGGCCTTCGGGACTTGGCCATGCCAAGAGAATATCGAGGGGCTCTTGCATCGAATGAGAATGTAGGGCCTCGACCGGCCATTGCGAGTGACGAAACTCTGCAATACCATAGTAGTTGGGGCCGGCGTGTGGTCCTTGAAATCACAGCAGGGGGCCAGCCGCGGGCGTGTCCGATTCACGGGCGTCGGGCACTCCGGTCGAGCTACCCCCCGCGGACTCGCTCGCCGAGTCTTCAGGAACCGCCGCGCAGGGCAACGCGATGTCGGCCCCGCCGGACGTTGAAGTAAGAGGTGCGTTGTTAGATGAGTCGCCCCACCGCGGAGCAGATCGGCCAGCGCGCATTCGACTTGGGCCTGATCGACGACCGGCAGCTTCAAGAGCTCTGGGGGGAGCTAGGCACCCACCACGTCGACGTCGACGAGTTCCTCCAGCTCCTGGTCCGCCGAGAAATGGCGACCAACTACCAAGTCGAACGCCTCGTCAAAGGCGAACGGACTGGGTTCTTTTTCGGCGACTACAAAGTCCTCTATCTGGTCGGCGCCGGGTCGTTCGCCCGGGTCTATCGGGCCGTCCACCGCGAGACCGGCAAAATCGCCGCGGTCAAGGTGTTGCGCAAACGCCACAGCGAGATACCGGCCCAGGCCCAACTGTTCGTCCGCGAGGGCCTGCTGGGCAAGTCGCTTCGCCACCCGAACATCGTGCCGATCTACGAGGTCGTCTCCGAAGGGGACACCCATTTCCTGGTCATGGAGTTCGTCGAAGGGCGAAACCTCCGTCAGTTCATCAAAATCCGCAAACGCCTCGAGCCCGAGGAGGCCGTCCGGTTAATGTCCGAGATGACCGCCGGACTGCAGTACGCGTTTGAACGCGCGCTGACCCATCGCGACCTGAAGGCGAGCAACGTGCTGGTGTCCAGCCGCGGGACGGCCAAGCTGGTCGACTTCGGGCTGGCCGGATTCGACGACACGTCGACCGACGACATCCCGCCCGACCTGATCAATAGCCGGACGATCGACTACGCGGCGTTGGAGCGCGTGACGGGCGTGCGGCGTGATGATCCGCGCAGTGACATCTATTTTCTTGGTGCGATCTTCTACCAGATGCTCACCGGGCGGCCTCCGCTTCTGGAGACGCGCGACCGGACACAGCGGCTCTCGAAAACCCGATTCGCCGAGATCGTGCCGATCCAAAAGATCCTCCCCAAACTTGCCCGGCCCGTGGTGCAGATCGTCAACAAGGCCCTGTCGCTGGATCCCGAACGTCGTTATCAGACGCCCGGCGCGATGCTCGCCGAGCTTCGCGGCGCCGCCCGATCCTTGACCGAGCAGAGCAACGGCGAGGGAGCGCCAGCCGTGGCCAGGGCGGAATCGTCGACCGCACAGCCCTCGGTCATGGTCGTCGAGGCCAGCCCCGAGTTGCAGGACCTGTTTCGCGCACGATTCAAGAAGGCCGGCTATCGGGTCCTGTTAACGAGCGATCCGGAACGGGCGTTGAAGCGATTTCTGGACGAACCGGACACGGCTGGCGGGATCATTTTCAACGCCCAGGTGATCGGTCGTCCCGCCTTGGAGTGTTTCAATCGCCTGGCCGAGAGCACCCGGACCGAGCCGGTGCCGGCGGCCCTTCTTTTGGACGAGGCGCAGCACGCCTGGGGCGAGGACGCCCGAACGGCCGACCACCGCATCGTCGTGAACATGCCCATCACGATGAAGAAGCTCCGCGACGTGCTGACGGCCCTCATCCCACCCGTCGGGGCATAAGCCCACGGCGGGACTCGTTGACGTCTTCCACCGGAGGTCTATAATCGACCAGGTCTTACCGCGTCGCGCCCGAGCGGCCGGTTGCCACTTCCCAGACTTGGTTGCCCTCAGCCTGCCCCCGGATCCTGGGGCAAGGAGAATCACCCCATGGCGAACGTTTGTGAGTTTACCGACAGCAATTTCGAAACCGAGGTCCTTCAGTCGGCCGAGCCGGTGCTGGTCGATTTTTGGGCGCCCTGGTGCGGTCCGTGCCGGATGCTGGGCCCGGTGATCGAACAGCTCGCGGCCGAGAACGCCGGGTCGGTGAAGGTGGGCAAACTCGACGTGCAAGACAATCCCACCATGGCCGCCCGATACGGCATCAGCAACATCCCGGCCATCATGGTCTTCCAGGGTGGCCAGGTCGTCGACAGCTTCATCGGCGTCCAACCCAAGGACCGCCTGCAATCGGCCCTCGATCAGGTCAAAGCCTGATTATAGTAGAAGCGGCGTCTCGCCTTTGTATCCCGTCTGGGTATCGGTATCCGGCAGCAATCCACATCCTGTAGGGAACGCCCTCTGTGGCGTTCCTTCGTTTTCCGCGGGATTGTTGTCTTATAAAAACCGGAACGCCACAGAGGGCGTTCCCTACAGGGTGTAGAATGGCCATTCGTGTCAGGCACAGCCCCGTAGGTCAGGCTGTGCCTGACAGGAACCACACATCGACGAAATTGTCAGGCACAGCCTGACCTATGGTGCGTCCCCTCATCTTTCCTGTATTCCCCATCTTTCCTTCTGGGCGAGCCCACGTTTCCGGTTCAACTCGCTGGTCGAGTTTGCCGATTGATGATTCTGGGTAATCTTTGCCGATTGCGCGGAGTGAACGGATTTGTCCCCGCGCGGGGTGTCTGCCTGGAGGTCGGTCGACCATGTCGAAGTCCGAATCGAAACAGTGCGCTACGTCGTCGTCCTCCGCTTCGGGTCCGAAGAAGGCGCGACGCGTGACCGAAACCCGGATCGATCCGGCCCACACGCTTGGGCCGAAGGGGCCCGCCGAAGAGACTCGGCAAGAGAAGAAGCAACACCCCAAGATGCTTCCGCCCCCGGCGCCCGCGCCGTCGGAGTCCAAGCCGGCCGAGACGGCCGCCGCGCCGGCGCAGCCGGATCAAGAGGTGATCGTCAATCAGCTTCGCGCGCAGGCGACGCAGTTGGCCGATCGGCTTCGGGCGAGGCAGGAGCGGCTGGATCACCGCGAGGCCCAGATGAACAGTCTGGCGGCGTCTCTGGACAAGGACGCCCGGGAGGCGCGGCTCTGGCTGGCCGAGCGTCATGCCGAGCTGGCCGAGCAGCGGGCCGAACTCGACAAGCAGTGGGCCGAGTGGCAGCGTTGCCTGAGCCGCGTGGCCGAAGTCGAGACGACGGCCGGCCAGCGTCATAAGCAGCTCGAAACGGCCCGGAATGAACTGGACGCCCAAGCGAAAGCCCTGGAGGCCTCGCGAGAGGCCTTCGAGAGGAAGCGGCAATCGGACCGGGACGAGCTTGCCCGAGAACGGCAGAAAATCGATACGCGGCGCGCGGCGTCGCTGGTTCTGGTGCGTCAGCTTCACGCGGGCTTGGAGCGTTATCGGCAACGGATCGAGTCGGGCCAGGCCCGGCCGCAACCGGTGGTTTCACCACCAGCAGAGGCGTCGGAACAAGCTCGCGAGGCGCTTTGCCGCGACCGAGAGGACTTGCAGCGTCGGACCGACGCGCTCGACCGGCGTCAGGAAGAGCTTTCGCTGGCCGAAGGGCTCTTAGAGCAGGCACGGCGCGAGACGGAGCGGCTGCGCGGCAGTCTGATCCAGCAGCGGCACGAGCTGGAAGCCCGCGCACGGGCCGAACAGCATGAATTGACCGTCCAGCAGCGCCAGGCTCTGGACGAGTTGGCCGAGAAGCGACAGGCACTCGAGCGTCGGGCCGAGCAGATCGACCAGTCGAAGGCTGCG
>JAFGFF010000293.1 GCA_016931075.1 Pirellulales bacterium
ACCGACGACCCCAACTGGCCCATGCGCGACAAGCCCGTCCGGCGGAAAGCGAAAAGGTGAGAGTCCGTCCAGGGCCAACCAATCCTGCAGAACAGAGAACGAACGATTGAAGGGGCGTCAAGCGAGGTGGTCGCTTGAGCGTCGGAAGCTCTGTTACGGCAAGAAAAGTAGCAGGCACTCTCCGAGGATACAGGATACAGGCATACAGGGTCAACTCTTGAGGAAGCTCGGCGTTGGATACAGGATACAGGATACGGGGATACGGGGATACGGGGTCAACTCTTGGATACGGGGGATACGGGGTCAACTCTTGACTCTTGACAAGCAGCGCACTAACGCCTGTAGCTGTCGGCCTAGCGGTCGATCTTGCTTTGCTCGGGCTTCCAGCCTCTGTACCACGCGATGGACGCCGCTGCCGTCACGATAGCCAAAGAGCTTGGCTACCTCGGTCATCCGCCGGCCGCCGTGGCGGACCTGCAGCCAGATGGCGATCCGACGATCGGTCTGCTCGGCGGCAAGCTTGTCGATCGCTTCGGCCAGGGCCTCGGCTCCGGCACGACGAGACCAACGGATTTCGTCGTCGCCTTCGGAGTCAGCCAACGCCCGGCGGGCCGTTTCCCACAGCGTCTGGCCGCCGAGGACCAGTCCGCCGCGGAGTTCCTGCCAAGGGGAAGGAGCCACCTGGCCGAACATCTGGGCGATCTCGTCGCGGTAGGCCGCCTGGGCCGCTTTTCGGGTGCGGCCGAAATAGCTGAGCCACTCAGTGCACAACCAAGCCGGCGTGTCGGCCTTGCCCAGTCCGGCGTAGGCCCGGTGGCTGCTCCAGCGGTAGCGGGCGAGTTCGGCGCGCCGCTGGACGGGCACAGGCCGGCGTTTGTCCTTCGGGCGGATCGGGTTGAGGTGGATGTACTTGACGAGCTGCCGGGCGTAGAGGTCGGCCTCGACGAGGTGGGCCTTGAAGCGGCCCTGGAAGAGATGCCCGCTGCGCTGGTGCCGGCGATTGAAGCGGATGCTGTAGGTGGCCTGGAGCCAGCCGAGCGCGCCGGTCAGGTTGGCGCGGGGTGTCTGGAGCAGGAGGTGATAGTGGTTGCCGAGCAGGCAGTAGGCATGGACGACGAGGCCGAAGCGATACGGGGTCAACTCTTGAGGAAGCCCGGCGAAACGCAGCGGCGGCGCGGGGCGGAAGTGCGGGTATTCGCCCTTAGTGCCCGCAGGCGGGGCTCTGGAGGCCCCGACGGGCTGGCGGCCGGCGCGTGCCCAAAAAGACCCCAGGTACACCATCGCGGCGAAGTTTGGTGTAATACTTCGGTAATAGGGGGTGTTATTATTATCGCACGGCACAGGATGTGCGAAAACGCAATTTCTGTGCCAAATCCAGCGAACGCCCTAATTCTAAAATGGCCCGCTGCGCGGGAAATGACGGCCAATAGCGTTGACTTTTCGGGCACGCGTCGATATAATGCAATTGCATTAAGCGCATTCTTCATGCGGCACGGACAGAATGGACGTGGTCATGCCGGAATCAACGCCCGCTGAAGCCGTTCAGGAGCAGCAACGGAAAGATGCCCAGCGCCTGACGGAACGGCTGACACAAGTTTCCGTACGGGACCTGACGATCCGCTACACCGTGGAGAAGTCGGCGACCGTTCTTCCCGGCCTCCTGGTTCGTTTCATCGTCGTGGCCGTTCTGTTCCGGCTGAATTCGGGCAAGAAGTGGCGATTGGCCCTGGAGCAGGAATTGTTGCCGGAGGACGTGCAGCGCTGGCTGGGGATCGGAGAACTGGCCGAGTTGATCGAGAAGGCCACCGTCGACTGGATTCCGCCGCAGGTGCTCATGGATACGCTCAGTTGGCAGGTGATCGAGTGCCTGACGCGTTGTGGCGTACCGCAGCCGATCGCGGTGGTCCGGCAAACGATTCGGGAGTTGTTGCTGCGTGGCTCGAAGGTTTCCCAGAATGGCATCGTCTTGGATCGGCGGTTCTGGCGGACGTTTGTGGCCAGGTCGACGCGACCCTGTTCGGCCGAGGTGGCCGACGAGTGCCGGCAGCGAATCGAGTTCGTGCTGGGACTGGTCGACCTCTCGGTAGAGATCGAACGGCGTTGGCTCGAGGTCCCTGAACTGAGCGGGCCAGATCGTACGAGACTGGAGGCGGTACGAGTGGCCCAGCCCTGCGAGCGTTTGCAGGCCCTGCAGGAGGCCTTCGACGAAGGGCATTTTGATTTCGTGACGAACCTGCTGGCGTGCTCTTACAGCCGTTGCGGGCGTCGAGCCCACCACCCGTTGCTATTGTGGAAGATCTGGCTGGCCATGCTGGCCGTGGAGAGCCCCAAGCCCGGGAAGTTTTTGAGTGATGTCGACGATTCGATCCAGTTGCGGCTGTTCCTGCAGGTGATGCGTCACGAACAACTTCCCTCCGAGCGGCGAATCAAAGGTTTTGCCAGCGAGCGGATGGCGCCGGTGATCGAGTATCTCGTCCTTTGGCACCAGTTCTTGCTGCTCCGGGATGGCCGGATTCAGATCGGCGTGGAGTTCGGAACGGACAGTGCCGACATGCACGCCCAGGCACGGATGAAAACGGACGCGGCGGCCAGGTTCATCACGCCTTTGCTCCAGTGGCTGATCGAGGAGTGCCACCGATTCTGCGAGCGTACCGGACGAACCGATCTCAGTTCGGCAGATGAAGAAATCCTCATGGAAGCATTCGAGCAGTTGGATTGGAGAAGTTTGGGCAACCTGGGACGCAATCGCCA
>JAFGFF010000035.1 GCA_016931075.1 Pirellulales bacterium
CGACCCCTCTGTGGAGACCGAGGCTTAGGCAAGTCCGCACGACGGCAATCGTTGGGCGAATTTGTCGCAGCCTGATGCGTCAAGACGGCTCGGTAACCGATTTGCCGGCTCTTGCCCATTGGAAGGTGCTGGGAGCCCGGATTACAGACCTTTCGCATGAGCCCGACCATTCTCGCTTTTATGCCGGTGCTATTAGATTCCGGCACTCTCGCATGTTGCCAGAAGCCGCGAAGCGAACACCTTGGAGATCGACCGCCGGTAGCGCTGTTCAGACTGATTCACAACGTGAAGTAAATGTCCTATTGGGATTTCTCCCTGCGACAAGATTGTGGATGTTGTGCAGCCTTATGATTGCTCTGCAACACCTGCTAATGACGCCACTAGTTTACCGCCATCTGCCAAGCTGCCTGCTCGCAGTTCTTCGATTCGCCAAGGTGGATCCACGCCCTCGCCGGTGCTGATCGCCAACGGTTTCGGCGCACTTCCCCGTCTTGGGCAGCTGTCCGCATGGCCGAACTCATCATGCTTTCCGCTACTCTTCGCCTTGCGGCGCCCACCGGAGGGGGTCGTGTCGGGCTCCGGTGCTGTGAGCATGCGACCGCATGACGGGCAAAGCAGGTAACATGCTTCTTCAAACGCCGAACGACGTGAGGACCATAGCGATCGCCACGAAGGGTACCACGGCCATCGACGAGGGAAGGGTCAAGCAATTCGCACAGAGAGGCGAAGGACCGGTCGTTACCGTCGTGAGGCGTGGCGGTCAGCAGCAGCAGCGAATCGCAGCGGCGGGCGAGCACCTCGGCCAGCCGCCGACGTTGGGAGTCCTCACGATCCTGACCGCCGCCCAGGTCCATGCAGTGGTGGGCTTCGTCGATGACCACGGCGTCATAGCTCGCCCGGTCCAGGAGTTCGAGGGCTCGCTCTTGCTTCAAGAAATCGACTGACACCAAGCCCAGTGGTATGTGGTCGAAGGGATTGGAGCCCAACTCGGTGCTCCGCCGGATCTCGTCAAGCTTGGCCCGGTCGATCACTTCGAGTCGCAGGCCGAACCGTTGGGACATCTCGGTCTTCCATTGCTCCAGGAGCGGCCCGGCTGGGGAGACGACGAGAATCCGGTGGGCGAGCCGCCGGGCGATCAACTCGGTCAACACCAACCCAGCCTGGACTGTCTTGCCCAATCCCACGCCGTCGCAGAGGAAGAGCCGAACTCGGCTCATGCGGATCGCTCGTAGTACCGGTACAAGCTGATAAGGTTCGATCCGCAAGCGGCCCGGCTGCACTGCCAAAAGGGCGTGCGGCCCCAAGGCCTGCTCTAACAAGAATGCCTGATGGTAAACCAGCCAATTGGTCAACGGCGCAGCACGGTCGGGACGCAGATCATGGATGACGGGCTCGATTGCTTCGAAGGGGTACAGGACATCTAGTTCCTGGCCAAGAACCGCATTTTCCAATCCGTGCAACCGAAACAGAGCCTGTGGGCCGAGGCTTTCACTAGAAACAACTTCCCAGCGGAGCCCTCGGACATGAACCTCGGTTCCTGGCAGCAGTTCCAACGTCGTATTCATGGCAAGTGTATGCGTTCGTTACGGTGGTGTGGTTCTCTCAGAAGAACCGTGCCTCATCGGGGTCTTCGGTTGCGACGGGCTGACCGCCTCCATCCGGTGGGATAGGTACCCGACTCCTCGATTTGTCGCAGCAATTCTTCCAGGTCTGCTTTTCGGAAAAGCCGGTAGTTGCTGATAGGGCTGCGAAAAACAGGTATCTTGCCGTCGCGATGCCAGTTCCGCAGCGTGTTGGGTGAGACACCCAAAAACTCGGCCGCTTCCTTGATCGTGACGTACTCATCCAGCTTCGTCATCGAGACATGCCTCCACGGCGGGGCGCCCCTGTCGATATCGTCGTCAACCTTACCAAACCTGCAACCCGTTGGGAAGTATCCCGCAGCTTGCCTCACCGACTAATCTCCGCAGGCAAACTCGCTAAATCGGGTGGCCGATTGACTGTTAAGCCCTGCGAGTACATGTAACAGCCGAAGTGACTGCATAAGACTCGGGCCGCAGGGACACCGTGAATGAACCCGGCTTTCTGGCTCCGAGAGAGTTGAACGACAGTAGCGATTCCCGATGGCCCGTTAGGCACAGTGAGAGATCCCGACGCAGACAGCGTCAGACCGGGAACCCTGGATAATAACTGCGAATCGTGTGGTATTCGACGGTGGCCTTGAAGTTCTTGCCTTGGCTTGCCAGGAGTGCCAGGCAGTCGTTCACGTCGTCGCAGTCGCCGGAGCCGACGAAGTTCGCGGCGCAGGCGAACTTGTGGTTATGGCAGAAGATGCTGCGGAGAATTGGTAACCGGCCGGGGGATGACTCGCACGAGCAGTCATCATAATAGGTGAAGTAGGAACCGAAGCCGCAGCGGTGAAACTCGATCCGGACCGTAACGTAGGTCTTACACCAGGTCCATTGCCGGAACGTGGTGCCGAAGATATCGACGAACTGGACTGCGGGGTTCGATGTCTTCAACAGCGAAGGGTTAATCCATTGACTCACTGGCTCGCGATCGTACCGTGCCGTATAGGCTGCACAGGCGTAGCCCCAGGCGATCTCGGCCGCCGTGTTGAGTGCCGCCACCTGGGAACTGACCGCCGCATCAGAAGCCCCGTTGGAAAGCAACTCTTCGAGGGCTTCGAGTTGATCGTAGGCTGTCTCTCCAGCAGCCTCGGCTTCCGCCTCATAGACCAGTGGCTCATACTGGTTGTACCACAGTTCTGATGCCGTCGGGAACACGACCAACGCGTAGTCGCGTTCCGTGTAGAACGATTCAATGCCGACCTGGCAGCAGTTGCACGGGGTCACGTTAGCAAGATGGTTCTCGATTTCCTCGACGGACTTGGCCGGCCAATAATCAGGTACCTCAGTGAAACTGCCATCATCGCACAAGACCTTTAGAAAGTCCTGCATATCGATGATATCCTGACGCCGCCACCGGTGTGGGCTTGTTACCTCTTCGAGCGGTTCTTCGGGAGCTTCGCACCCGGTGTCGATTGCCTCCTGCCTCCGGGCATTTGCCTGCTGGATGAGGGCATTCCAATCGGCCAGCCGAAAAGGGCGAGTCAGGTTAGCCATGGCTACTCGCCCTCTTCCTGCAAGAAGGCTGTGCCAGCACCGAACTGTTCGGTGTCTTCATCGTACTTAAAGTCGAACCGACCTTGGACCTTACGGTCCTCCGCATCAACGATCGTCGCGTCGGCACCCATCTTGAGTTGCCCACCCGAAATTTCCGCGAAGAATGTGGACAGCGTGGTCATGTTGTCGCCGTCCCCGCCGAGATCGCGGGAATCGATGATCTTCGTGGTGGCGATATCCAGTAGTGCTGGCTCGGCCACCTGGTAGAAACCGACGTTGTCGAAAACGGGTGTTTCCATGCCTGGCAGGCGCTCGTCGTACGTGACGGCCGAACCGATGACCGGCTCGCCGGGGTCCTTATCGCCCGTGTCCGATGGTTTTGGGGCACCTCGGTCGGAGGTGGTCCGCCGGGCGGCCTCGAAGCCGAACGGGTCGGAGTTGCCGTCGTAGTCGACCCGGACGCCACGGCGGAGGTCGTAGCGAATTGGCAAGGCCCCGGTAGCATCACGACCGATGCCCGTGCCGCCGTCAAATTCTTCTTCCTCTTCGACTGGCGTGGGGAATCGGAGTTCTTGCGACACGTCGGCCGGATAGGCGAAGTCGTACGGCTCCATCTCACCCGCCTTCACGGGCGTCCAACACTCGAAATCGATCGAACGGCTGTCCGAGTTGTAGTCGGCCTTCTCGATCAAGGCCAAAACGTCGGAGTTGGCAACATAAGGGGAGTTGAAATCCAACGTCACGGCGTCGAACGTTTCGAGGTTCAGCTTGGTAAGCGGCGTACTGAACCGGACCTTCTTCCAGGTGTTTGCGTAGCGGATGAGCCAGAACGTGGCACTCTTGAGCACCATGTCAAGCTTGTTGTAGATGTAGAAGTCGAACACTCGCTCCTTGGTGCCGTACTTCTTGACGTTGTGACGGAGGATGACTTTGTTGTCCTCCTCCTGGGCCCCGGTGGCCCGCCATCTGGCAACGAGTTTGGTAACGAGATCCTCGGTCGTCGTGTGCGATAGTTCAAATGTGCCCGCTTCAATGTCCGCCTCAGTGATTGTGCCAGCGGGCGTCGGCTCGGCCGGCAGATATCGCAGGTAGAACGTGTTGTCCTTGAGTACGATAGCGCAACGGGCCTGGAAGGCAATCTCTTCCAGGGCTTGGAGAATCTGCTTCCGCTGGGTCAGTGCAAAATGACTTGGATAGTTGGCCAGCCGTGCCCGAACGGCATTGAACGAGGCCGTATCCGTGCTGAAATCCGTGTTCTGCTCGATCAGGTATTCCAGGATGTTGACTGTGTTCGGGCCGATTGTGCCCTTGAACGAGATGAATATCTGGTCGTCCCAATTCAAGTCGGTCCGCTTGGACAGGGCGTCGTTCAACGTGACGATCGTCGCCGTGATCGAGCCATATTGCTCGGTGCTGACAGTATAAAAATCCTCGGGCACGTCGATGAGGAACCGACGGCCGGCCGATTGGATGAACGCCTTGACCCGTTTGACCATTCCGGGTGTGATGCTGGCAACAAAGCGTTGCGGCTCGGGCGTGGCCAAGCGAACCTGGGCGCCCGCGTCGGCGAAGAAGTAGCCGGCCGTATCGCCCGTGATATTGCCGTTGGGCACGAACCGACTGAATCCAAACGGACCGCCGGGGAAGGTGGTGCCGTCGGCGCGAGGCGCAACTAGCGGCTCACCCTTTCGTGGATGTTCAACCGATTGAACCGAAAACTCGTCCGTCACGCCGAGAAACGCCCCGGTGAACTTCGCCCCGTTGATTTCCAGTGTGATGGTTCCACGAGGAAATTCCTCGCCGCCGAAGACACGGAACGTCGTGAACTGGGCGTCGGCCGTAAACGAACTGTGGCCATCAGAGACAACCACATTGGCCACGATAGTCCTAGCCTGATCGGCGAGAACTTCGAGCGTTTCGAGGCGTTGCTGCTCGAACCGGTCGCGGTTGGCCAAAAAACCTTCGAGCTGCTTCTTGAGTTGCTCATCGCCAGATTCCGCCACCTCACTGATACTCCAAAAACCGTTCGTATCCAGCCAATTGGTGATGTTTTCATTGATGTGGGACAGGATGCGGTTGATGGCGAACAGCCGATACGGCAGCAGGAAGTCGATGATTCCCACTCCGGTAGCCAGCGTGCCGACGGCCGGCTCGTTGAGTGGAACCCCCTCGACGTGGACGCACGTCCCAAAACACATGGGCCATGCTCGGCCGATCAGGTCCTCGGGAATACTGTCGAATTGGCCCTCCTCGGGCGAGAAGCCGATTTCGGCGTCTTCAATCTGCGAGAGGATGTCGAAGGACACGGTCCGGTCGCCCTCGCTCCAAACGACAGGCGAACTGATCTTGCCGCGAAACAATAGAAACTTATCGGACAGGTCCAGGCCGTCGAAGTACTGGAATACCCGAACGTCGCGTTGGTGAACGTCGTGCGTGTCGAGGACGGTCTTGATCGAGCCGTCCGTGTCGTCGAGCGTGATGCTCAGTTGCTGGGAATCGGCGTTGCCCGAAACGTTGATGACGTTGTCGAGCGAACCGACTTCCAGGATACGGCCCGGGATCGGGCCGACGGTGCGGTCGGCGTACGAGATCGGTGTGCCGTTGCCGGTCCAGTCGACCTCGATAATCGTCACCGGCTCGTTGCCGAGCCGCTGGGCGATCTTGTTGAGGGCATCTTGGGAGAGATTGCGGGCCACTACTGCTTCACCCCCTCGAACTCCAGTTGGATTATCTGCATCTCGCCACCGGGCCAGCTTCCGGCGCGTTTCGGCGTGCTGAACTCGAACGGGTTGCTCGTGAAATGGCCAATCCAGACCTGGCCGAGGTGGTCGGTTAGCCGAATCGGCGAGGCGAAGTAGGATTGGATGAATACCCGGAGTTCCAGGGCCTTCATCCGGCTCAAACCCAACGGCAACATGAGCCGCCGTCGGCCAGCCTTCGACTTGACGTAGGTATAGAGCGTCCCGTCCATTGCCCGACGGGTGGCGACTTCGCACGATTGGGCCTCGCCGTCGCCGAACTGGGGGTTGGGCAGAAGCGTCACGGTCTGGATGGCCGGATAGGGTGCGGCGAGTTCGATCATACGGGCACCCCCTCGAATGCCAGGCCCGTGCTGATGTCGTGCCGGCCATTGCGGACGATCGGTTCGTCAGGCGAGGTGATCACACCCGCCCAGTGTCGATTCTCCCAGTCCCGCAGGCCGACTTCCTTCCCGAGCGTCGCCGCGATGAAAGTTAAGAGCGATTGGGCTTCGTCTTCTTCGAGGCCGGTGAACTCGAGTGTCAATTGCTGTACCTTGGGCCAGATCGGATCGGCAAAGACGACCAGCGTCCCACCTCGCGTCTCGCGGTTGATCCGCTGGAAACGGACGTTCAACGAACTGGCCAAGAGCGGGGACTACCTGGGTCGCTTGCAGCTTTACACCAAGGGCAAGGCCATCGACAAAGGTCTCATCCGGCCCGGCCACTATGGAATCCCCGAGTCGGCTGAGGAGATCGTCGACCTGGGCGATTGCATTGACATCGTCCCCTTGGCCCGCCGCCCGAAGGCGATCGACATGAGCGACAAGGAAGCGATCATCATCTGCCACGATCACGAGTCGGACGAGTTCAAGCGGATCGCCGCGCAGTCGCTCGAAAAGGAATCGCACTGTATGTACGGCCCCAGTTTCCTCGTGTTTGAGCGAAGCAGCGGTCGGCTGTTGGAGTTCTTCTGCGGCTCGAAGAGCACTCGCGGTGCTGCCAAGAAGATCTATCCATTCCTGCCGCTTACCGAAGCGGACATCGCCGCCCGCGAGCTTTCCGACGTGGACCCGCACGGACCGCTGCCTTTGACACTCAAGAGCCGTCTGGTTGAGAAGGGCTCCTTCTCGTGGCACGTCCCGGTGGTGGTCAAATGCTCCACGCCGTTTACGAACCTGCCGCCGATGGACACGCTGATCCGTGAGATCGCGAAGTTCATCACGATCAAGGGTGACGGCATTGAGCGGGTCTCCGAGGAAGAAGCCAACCGACGAGATCGGTAGTTATCCTTTCTGTCCTCATCGACCCCGCGGCCACACAGGGCTTCTGCAGGTTCAATTCCTGAGCGGGGTCCCTTCTCTGACTCTCTCCTCCAACGGTTTGCGTCTCGCGAACTCCCAAACCTGGGGCGATGCTTTTGGCCTTTGGGGGCACACGGACATTTCACCGATTGACCTGTGCAATCGAAGATGCTGGGTTCGAGGTGCGCGATTGTCTGATGTGGCTCTATAGCTCTGGAATGCCCAAGTCATTGGACATCTCCAAGGCTCTCGATAAGGCGGCCGGAGCGGAATGCGAGGTTGTCGGCCGTCGCTTTCAGCCCGAAATCCGGGGCGACAGCTACCAGAAACGGCAGCGCCACAGCAAGACTGACAACGTCGAGATCCTCGATGCCGTGCCGGCCACCGAGCTAGCCAGGCGATGGGACGGCTGGGGCTCCTCACTCAAACCCGCCTGGGAGCCGATCGTCCTGGCCATGAAGCCGCTTGACGGCACGTTCGCCGAAAATGCGCACCGGCATGGTGTCGCGGGCCTGAATATCGACAGTTCGCGGATCGGTACCGGCAAAGGTGGGCGCCGTGACGGCGAGCAGACGGCCCGGAAACGCTACACCGACCGGGGCTCCACTAACTTCGCGCCGACACCGGGACCCCGCGGCGGTGACGCCAAGGGCCGCTGGCCTGCCAACGTCCTTCTTGATGAGCACGCCGGCAAGATGCTCGACCGACAGAGCGGGATTACAAAAAGTGGTGCCGTGCGGCGGCAGGTCGGCCCGTATCCCGGACAGAACGCCACGGGCTTCCTCCGCGGTCACTCCGGTCCCCACAACCAACACGGTGATTCGGGCGGAGCTTCTCGTTTTTTCTACTGCTCGAAAGCAAGCAAGCGAGACCGCACGTGCGACGGCCGGGTCGAGAACAACCACCCGACGGTCAAGCCTCGCTCGCTGATGGAATACCTGTGCCGCCTGGTCACACCGCCCGATGGCGGTATCATCCTCGACCCGTTCATGGGCTCGGGGTCGACCGGCATCGGGGCCCTCGTGACCGGCAATCGGTTCGTGGGGATCGAGCTTGAGCCCGAGAGCTTCGAGACGGCTCGACGACGAATCGAGGTTGTTTTCCAGACCGTCGCTGAATCGGAGAACGCCGATGCGCCAGCCTGAACATCTCAGCTACTCGTCCTTCTCCCTCTGGCACAAGGATCGGGAAGAGTTCTTCATCCGCTACCTTGCGGACACGAAGGCTCCACGTCTGCCGCAAGAGAAGTACATGTCGATCGGCTCGGCCTTCGACGCCTGTGCGAAGTCAGCCCTCCACGAAGCGATCTTCGGCCGAGGGACCGATTCGCAGTTCGAATTCGATGCGATCTTCACTTCTCAGGTCGAGGAGCACAACCGCGACTGGGCACGCGAGCACGGCCGGTACGTGTTCGACTGCTATGTCCACAGCGGGGCGTATGCCGAGTTACTCGCCATGCTTTTGAACTCGCGCGAGGAGCCCCGCTTCGAGTTCACGGTCAAGGATCTCATCGGTGATCGGGTGCCTTTCCTCGGCAAGCCCGACTGTCGATTCGTCCATGCCTGCG